>CAMIVR010000057.1 GCA_946402065.1 uncultured Brevibacillus sp.
ATGTAGACGACATGGCCGTTGCGGTCGATTGTTTTGATCGGTGGCGGTGCCGGCTCATCAATCCACAGCTCGCGGTAAATGTCGTCTTCGATGATCGGCAGCTGCTCCTTCTCACACACCTGCAGCAGCTCATGCCGACGCTTTTCGCTCATGAGGATCCCTGTCGGGTTATGGAACGTCGGAATGGTATACAGCAGGGAACAGTCATGCTGGCGCTTGGCGGCTGTAATCGAACCGGGCAGAAGGCCATGCCTGTCCATCCGCAGCCCTGCCAGCTTCATTCCGGCAGATTGAAACACGTGCAAGGAAAACAGATAGGATGGCTGCTCGAGCAAAATCGTTGAGCCTCGGTGGAGCAGGCCAACGGAAATGAGCTGCAGCGCCTGAATTGCGCCCGAGACGACCAGGATCGAGCTGGGTGAAGCCTGGATGCCTTTGGTGCGCACATAGTCGCTGATTGCTTGCCGCAGGGGCAGGTAGCCTTTTGGCTCCTCGTAGCCGAGCGGCGTTATCTGCTCGGAGACGTTGCGGACGATTTGCTTCATCATGGCCAACGGGAAAATCTCAGGTGACAATTCGCCCTTACTGAGCTGGATCAGACTCGTGTTGGACTCTTCTTCGTTAATCTCCTGAACCGTGGCGATACTCGGCTTGTGCACGCCTGACTTGACGTACTCGTTCCAATCTGGCGGGGGATTGGTGGCAAGCAGCGTCCACGTATTGTTGACGACGATTGTCCCCGTTCCGATTCTGCCCTCGATTAAACCATCTGCCGTCAATTCCTCCAGCGCGGTGACGACCGTGCTGCGATTGACCCCGAAGGACTTGGCCAATTCGCGCTGGCTGGGAAGCTTGCTGCCGATCGGCCATTCGCCATGGGTGATCTTCGCTTTAATGTAATGGACGATCTGTTGGTACTTCGGCAGATTACCCGCGGGCTTCAGCTTATCATTATGTCTGCTCATCAGCTATGTCTCCTTTTTGGCCCCGTATCATCGCGAGTGGTTGGGTTCGCACCTGATTGAGTGGTTGAGGACATTGTAGCAATCATTGATTACGATTGAAAGCAGGAAGCTTCAGCGAACCCAAGTGGATGGTTTGGGGGAGGGAAAGGAATGGCTTTCATGATGATTAAATCGTTTGATGGGCGGGTGTTCGCAGCTCATGCACTGACCATCACACTTTGGGCTTCGGCGTTTGTCGGCATCCGTGTCGGCCTCGAAGCGTATACCCCCGAGCAGCTTTCGCTGTTGCGATTTCTCGTGGGTTCAGCTCTGCTGGCGGTCGTCGCGCTGATCAAGCGGATGCCATTACCCGAGGGGAAAGACCTGCCGGCGATTTTCGTGCTGGGCGGGCTGGGGTTTGCTGCATATCATACTGCATTAAATTACGGCGAGCGGGTCGTCAGTGCAGGCAACGCCAGCCTGTTTGTATCGACCACGCCGATCTTCGCTGCGCTGTTGTCGCTGATCTGTTTTCGCGAGCGCCTGGGGCTGTGGAAGTGGATCGGCTCCGCTGTCGGTTTTGCCGGTGTGGGCGTGATATCCTTTGCGACAGGCGATACGTTGCAGGTCAATTACGGAGCACTGATGATTCTCGTGGCATCCTTGGCCGAAAGCCTGTATTTCGTCTGGCAAAAGCGCTATCTGGAAAAATATGGCTTTTTCGCCTTTACCGCTTTTACGATCTGGGCGGGCACGTGCTGCATGCTGTTCTTTCTTCCCGGGTTGGGGACGGCGATCGCGCGTGCACCGGCAGCCGTCACGCTGAGTGTCGTTTATTTGGGAATTTTTCCGACAGTCGTGCCGTACTTGGCACTCGCTTATATTACCTCGCGAGTGGGGGCCTCCGAAGCGACCAGCTCGCTTTATTTGACACCAGTCCTGGCCTATGTGATAGCCTGGATCTGGCTTGGTGAAGTGCCGACCGTGCTGGCCATTGCCGGCGGTGTGATTACACTGATCGGTGTCTTGTTGGCTAACGGACAGGGTCATCGGGAAACGAGTCCTGTCAAGCTTCCGGACAGATCGTCAGGTGGCGATGGACAATAGATGCACCACTTGTTGGTTTGCTGCTGTCAAAAAATGCACGGCGGTTGGAACTGTCCGCCGAACGGCCAATCTAATCGGGATCCCGGAAAGAGCTCCTACAGAAAACCGGACGTTTGCAACGAAAAATTGTTTTTGTGGAATTCTGTCAGAAATCATCTCCGGTTCGAGTCAATTGAGTAAGTCAATCATTTCAGAGGGGTTTGAATCTTGGATAACGCATGTGACAACACAATCCATTGGGAAACACTCGATGACAGCGACTTGGTGAAGCTGGCGCAGACGGGAGATAGGGGAGCATTCGGCGAACTGGTCCGACGTCATCGTGCAAAAATGTACGGATACGCCAGAACAATTACGCACGAGGCATATTTGGCCGAGGATATCGTGCAAGATGCACTGGTACGGGCATTTTTGCACCTCGGGAAGCTGGTCGATGCGGGAAGATTCCTGCCGTGGGTGCAGCGGATCGTGCGCAATCAAGCGCGGACCAAGCTGACGACGAGCTCTGCCGTCAAGGAACGCACATTTACCGAGCTGGATGCACAGCAAGCAGGAGAGGAGTCGGGGATAGCGCAGTGGAACAGCCTTGACAGCATTCTGCACAGGCTCGGCCGTTCACGGGAAAACGTGTCGGAACTGGAACACGCGCCGGAAGAGCGATTGCTGAAAAAGGAGACGTTGGCGGTACTTACCGAGATCATTGGCTGTTTAAAACCGAGAGAACGGCTCATCTTTGAATCCCATTTTTTTGATCAGTTGTCCCCTGCGGAGATCGCAAAGCTGTTTCAATTATCGTCAGCAAATGTCTACCAGATTATTTCGCGGTCACGGAGGAAAGTCGTCCAGGAGAAAATCCGTGTGATGGTTGACACCTACGTAAAGACGAGAAAGGATTTGGGGAAGATGAAAAAAGTGATCGTGGAGAAAGTGGAGCATGGTACACTGATGAGAACCTGGACAACCGCCGCAGACGCGCTGCACGCCATGCTTCAGTCAACAGAAAAGCGCTGCTCGTTTGCAATGGTGATGGGTTTAACCGGATTGGCCTTTCGCATAACCATCATACCCGGCAGCGTGCATATCGCCGGTCCAACTGCCTACCATTTTGCGGATATTTTGGGCAAAGGACTGAAAAACATGGGTGTTAGGGCGAAGGTCGTCGACGGGACGAGCGACAGCTTCGGCCCCAATACGAACCTGCTCGATTCCTCGCTTTTGCAAAGCGACGCGATGGAAAAGCGCAACATTTCTCACGCTCTGCCGCAAGCACTGGAATTGATTCACCACTCTTTGGGCAGGGGGATTCCCGTGCTCGCCTGGGATATCTTTTTCCCTGAGTTCGGGCTGATTTACGGCTATGATGATGAAGCGCGGCTGTTGTACGCCGATCAGCATGGGCGCAAGGAAACGCTGCGCTACGAGAATCTCGGCCGCAGCATCCTCGAAGAGCTCTTTGTTCTGGCTATAGACGAGGTAGTGGAGGTCGACGAACGGGAGCAACTGCGAAATGCCCTGCAGTTGATACTCGACCATTACGATGGCAAGGAAACGCGTGATCCCGCCACTGCGGTCAGTGGAATCGCTGCCTACGATGTCTGGTGCGACGCGTTCCGCAACGGAAGCGTGGAGCCTAACGGCAATGCTTACAACGTCGCTGTCATCAAGGATGGGCGCACATACGCTGCGCAATTTCTCGAGGAAGCGGCGGCGAGCTGGCCTTCCACCGCTCCTGACGTACGACCGCTGCTCAATGAAGCGGCACGCGTCTATACGGGGATTGCGGACATGTTCGGCAAGCTGCAAGACATGTATCCATTTCCGCAAGGCGGCGAGCCCAATCGTGCCGACAATGCCCGGCAGACGATTGAGCTGCTGCAAGCGATCAAGCAGCAGGAGCAGTCAGCCGTCGACATACTGCGAAACATTGCCAGGGCACTCTAGTCCTGCATCGTTTTGGCAAAAACGCTATAATTGCTCAAAAGCAGTCTGCATCCGTCGAATCGGGTGCGGACTGTTTGTCTAAACGGATGGGTTCCTGATTTCATGAGCGAACCTGTTTGTAATGATGCATCGCCAGCTACCCTCTGCGCATCAGGGACGCAGAGGGTAGCTGGCGTTTATGAATGCTTACGGTTCCGTCAGGCTATTTTCTCGTCCTCAGGAACGTCAATTGCCCGCTCTCTCGCATAATACTTTCCTTGCGTCGCGAGCGCAAGCACGATTGTAAGGAGAAACGCTAGCACGGCAGCGGCGAAAGCGGCCACATTCTGGAAGAACTGACCCATTTGACCAAAGGCAGCAATCGTGCCGAACATGCAGGAAACCACAAGCGAGATGACACCAACCGGGTTCCAGGCGTACAGGTACTGCGTACGAAATTCGAAGAAGTTCGGACCGATCTTCAACAGCTTTTTCACAACGACGGCATCGGCGACAAGGATAGCAGCCCAGGCAAACAGGAAGACGCCTTGGAAGGTGAGCAGAGGTCCAAGATAATCAAGAGCTCCGGCCAACATCGCGATGATTGCCGTAAGTGAAGTGATGACCACCCAGAAGGTACGGCCAGGCTTGAATTTAAACACATTTTCAAAGAAATTGGAAAGCGACAGGGAGCCGCTGTACAGATTGGTAATATTGATTCGCAGTTGTGTCAAGATGGTAAAGAGCGCTCCGCCGATCCCGATCAGATGAACAAAATAGACACCCGGATTCGGCTCGCCGAGGCGAACGCCAAACCAGATTCCGGCCAGCCCCATCAAAAAGAAGCAGACCAGTTGCGGCAGAAAGCCGACAGCAAAAACGCCGAGCTTCATCTCTTCACGTTTGATGAATCGGGCATAGTCGGAAATCAGAAGCGCCATAATGCCGACCAGACCATTCATGATCCCGATACAGGTTAAAAGCATCGAACCACCGATCTGGGCACCCTGCGGCAAGAACGAAAAAATGCTTCCCGTGTATTGTGGAGCTATTTGCACGGAAGCGATGAAGCCGGCACCCAGCAGGATGAGGAAAACGGGCAGTGTCCATTTTTGCAGTTTTTCCAATTGCTTCATCCCAAACCAGTTAAAAGGAATGACGACGAGCCCGAAAAAAATCATCAGCGCCCATATCGGGACCACCTGAATGTACTCGTGAACGGCACTCGCCATAATCGAGCCTTCAATGGCAGAGTACATAATGAAATTCATTGCATAAATGAAAGATGTGATCGAAGCGCCGATGTAGCCAAAACCGCCGCCACGCGCCATCAGATTGGCATTCAGACCCGATTTGGCAGAGTAGTAAGCAATGCCGATGCCCAAAGCTCCTGCGACGACGGTAGCGTAGATTTCCGCAAGCAACGCATTCACGCTGCCGTATGCAGTAGCCATCAGACTTCCCATCTGGATGAAGAGCATAGCGGTTGCAACACCCAACGTAACGTTGGTGATACTCCACCATTTCATTCGGTAGTGAGCGGGAACTTTCTCCAGTGCGTAGTCTTCCTTCTGCTCATTTGTTGTGCCAGCAGCTTTGCCTGCTGAGGGGGTGAGGATTTCTGCCATTTGAAACCATCCCTTCTTTCAAAAAAATGTAAGAAACGCAAATAGTGCCAGAAAACCGTAAACGACTGCTTCCTCCTTTCCTGTCTGCCTGTACGATACGATGATCACAACAGACGGTGTGTAACTCTCGTGTATTGTAACTAGCAAGTGCCATACCAATTCGGAAAATAGTGAATATTCCATTTTTTCAGTCGAATACTTTCATTTTTGAAACGCGACACGGCCTGCATTCGTGCTCTTCTCGATACAGAATGAAAAGGGGAGCGTTCATTTGAGAGCGTTTTCAAGTGATTTTTCGATATCTTTCAAAAAAGGAAGCTGATCTTTCATTTTTGCAAGTATTTTCGTTTCGGAAATGATCGATAAACGAATCGGGGGAGCAAAACGCTTTGTTTTTCATCACTTCTCGCCAATTGGTATACTCCTTGCTTATGTACAGGACTGAGAACCGTATTCTCGCCTTGTAAAGCATGGGGAAAGGAGGAAAGCAGGGAGACGAGATCGAGTGACAAAGGATGGTACCCATATCACAATCATTATTTGAAAATTTGCACTGCTGGAGGGTTGACAATGGGGAAATATCAATTGGCGGTAGATGTTGGCGGAACATTTACGGATGTATTTATTTTTGATGAGGAAACAAAAGAGATATCTGTTACAAAGGTGTCATCGACCCCGCACAATCCCGCCGAAGGAATTTTGACGGGCGTGTCGCAATCAAATGTTTCGACGAAGGACATTCACTTGTTTTCGCATGGGACGACGGTTGGCCTCAATGCGTTGATCACTCGCCGCCTGCCGAAAACGGCACTGGTCACGACCAAAGGCTTTCGTGATGTCCCGGAGATTCGCCGAGGAACAAAGCTGGACCTTTGGGATGCATATGATGATGTCGCTCCGCCATATATAAAGCGGCGCGATCGTTTCGAACTGGCAGAACGGGTGGATTATAACGGGAATATCCTGCGCACCGTTGACGAGCAGGAAGCACGGGGACTTGCCCGTTTGCTGAAAAAACGCGGTGTTCAGTCAATTGCCGTCTGCTTTATGAATGCATATGCCAACGGTGCCAATGAATTAAAAGTAAAAGAAATCTTGCAGCAAGAACTGCCTGACGTCTACATCTGTACTTCAAGCGAGACGCTGCCAGAGATTTTTGAGCATGAGCGAATGAGCACGACGATTGTAAACGCCGTGCTTGGGCCGATCCTCAGTACGTATATTAAAAACCTGAAAGAGGAAATGAGAGACAAAGGATACGAGGGAGACGTCCTCGTGCTTCACTCGGGCGGAGGTGTGATGACTTCGGAAACCGTGCCGAAATACGCCGCTCGACTCGCCAGTTCAGGTATTGCCGCAGGGGCCATCGCCAGCTCCTATATTGCCAAGCTGTGCGGCTTCCCTCATGCGATCGGGCTGGACATGGGGGGAACAAGCACCGATATTTCGCTGATGTACAATGAGAATTTGCGCATTACGAAAGACTGGTATATCGAATACGGCTACCCGATCGGATTTCCCAGCATCGAAATATTGAGCATCGGAGCTGGCGGCGGTAGCCTTGCCTGGATCGACGAGGGCGGTTCGCTGCGCAATGGTCCGCAAAGTGCAGGTGCAGCTCCTGGTCCGGCCTGCTATATGAAGGGCGGACAAGAGCCGACCAACACGGATGCCAATCTGTATCTGGGCCGGCTGAATTCCAAGCTGCTAAGCGGTAAAATGACACTGAACAAACAAGCTTCCGAGCAAGTCATTGAGCAAAGCATCGGGCGTACATTCAATCTGTCCACCGCCGAAGCGGCCGACTCGATCCTGAAGGTGGCCAATGCCAACATGTGCGATGCGCTGCGGTTGATCTCGATTCGCCGCGGTTATGACCCGCGGGATTTTGCACTGGTCGTATTCGGCGGAGCAGGAGCCTTGCACGGGGCCTATCTGGCGAAAGAAATGGAGATTCCGACGGTGATCGTCCCCCCATTCCCAGGCATCACCTCGGCGATGGGCTGCCTCTTGGTGGACGTGCGGCACGACATCTCCAAAACCTATCTCGTCAACGCAGCTGACGTAACGGCAGATCAGCTGGACCGCGAATTCGTCGCGATGGAGCTGGAAGCGCAAGCACTGCTCGCTTCCGAAGGCATCGCCCAGGATGAGATGAGGCTGATCCGCTATCTGGATATGCGCTATAGCGGCCAATGGCGCTCGCTTGAAGTGGCGATGAGCCGCCCGATCCACTCGCTCGATCAGGCGCTTGACCGTTTTCACCAGGAACACCAACGCGAGTTTGCCTTTTCTAACCGGGAGCAAAGCGTGGAAATCTACGGGTTGCGGGTGGAAGCGATCGGCTTGGTTCCAAAGCCGGCACTGCCGCGTTATGAACCGGAAGGATTGTTTTCCGACGCCTTGGTTGAGCATCGCGACGTTTATTTTGAGGAAGCAGGCGGGTTCACCCGTACCCCTGTCTACAACCGGGAACGGATCCCTGTGCTCTCCCGCTTTTCCGGCCCGGCCATCGTTGAACAGATGGATTCGACTACCGTAATCCCGCCTGGCTTCGATGCAGCGGTGGACGAGTACAAAAATATGATTTTGACACACAGGAGGGCTGAATAGCATGAGTCAGGTGCGCGAACAGGAAAACATGTACAAAAGCAAGCTGGATCCCGTTACGTTTGAAGTACTGAAAAACGCTTTTATCAATCTGGTTGACCAGATGTCGGAGCAAATTCTGCGAACGTGTTATTCGTTCGTCATTTACAACCGTGACTTCAGTTCTGCCTTTTGCGATGCGCAGGGTAACACGATTATGCAAGGAACGCAGGATATTTCCGTTCACGTCGGGACGCTCCACTTGACCGCCAAAGCGGTTATCGAGGATTTCAAGGACGATATTCATCCTGGCGATGTCTTTTTGATCAATGACCCATACCGTGGGGGAACGCACTTTTGCGATGTGCGCATCGTCCGTCCGGTCTTTTATGATGGGGAGTTGATTGCATTTATGCAGTCGAATGGTCACTGGGCAGATGTCGGCGGTTCCGTCCCCGGTTCATTCGATGTTCAGTCGCAGGATCATTACGGGGAAGGGATGCGCATTCCGCCGATTCGGATGT
This sequence comes from uncultured Brevibacillus sp., assembly GCA_946402065.1. Classification (GTDB taxonomy): domain Bacteria; phylum Bacillota; class Bacilli; order Brevibacillales; family Brevibacillaceae; genus Brevibacillus_D. The sequence goes on from CAMIVR010000057.1 coordinate 8,713, forward strand.
GGAGCAAGGGGGTTTTTCTGGCCGATGTCGCCAATCTGCTCGCTGCCAACATGCGCTTGCCTGAAGAGCGTCTCGGAGACCTGCGTTCACAGGCGGAAGCGACGCTTGTCGGCGAACGCCAATTGCTGCAACTGATCAGGAAGTATGGAAAAGAGACGGTGCTGACCGCGTTTGACGAAGTCCAGGATTATGTCGAGCGACTTGCCAAGAACAAGGTTGCACAGCTGCCAAACGGAACGTGGGAAACGGTCGACTATCTCGACATGGACCCGCAAGTGGGCGACGGACTGATTCCGATCAAAGTGAAAATGACGATCGAGAACGATACCATTTCCTATGATCTGCACGGTTCGCACGATTATATCGGCTGTTTTCTGAATGCTGGTTTTGGATCCTCCTTCTCTGCGGTCGTGGCCGGCACCAAAACCTTCTTTCCGGAAATTCCGCTTAACTCAGGCTTCTATCGCGTCCTCTCGGTAGAGCTGCCGGAAAATTCAGTTGTCAACGCGCCGTGGCCCATCGCCGTGACGGGCTTTTGCTCAGGGGCGTACGAGAAAATTATGAACGCGATCTTTGAGCTGTGGTCCAACATTATGCCGGAGCGTGCCATTGCCTGTTCCTTTAACCTGGAGTATCTGTTGATCGGCGGTTGGGACAAGCGAGGGGCAACGGGCAATTACTTTATGTGGTACGACTGGATGGCTGGCGGCCACGGGGGGCGTCAAGACATCGATGGAGCCAATGCGCTCTCGCCGGTATTCGGCGTCGGCCTTAGTATTCAACCGTGTGAGGGGCAAGAGCGTCTCTCGCCGGTGCTGACCACTCATCACCAGATCATCACCGATTCCGGTGGCCCTGGTAAATTCCGCGGCGGCTGCGGGGTGGAGAAGGGCGGCATGATGACTGCCATTGATCGTACCGTGATGTCGTATTGCTGCGATCGCTCACGCTCTGTAACGTGGGGAATCTTTGGCGGACAATCGTCTTACCCGCACGGCGCATGGTTGAATCCGGGAAGAGAGGACGAGCAGTTTCTCGGAACGATTTTTTCCAACGTAAAAATCAGGCAAGGGGACACCTTCTCGCGTCCGTCGGCGGGTGGTGGCGGTTTGGGAGATCCGCTTGAGCGCAATCCGGCCCATCTGCTCGAAGATGTCATCGACGGCTATGTCTCGATTGAGCGCGCCCGGCGCGATTATGGCGTCGTGATACGCGAAATCGATAGAGAGCTTGATCTGTTTGAAGTCGACGAAGCAGCTACAGAGGCCCAACGAGCATATATTCGCGCCAACCGGAGAGCGTGGATGGAGTTGGATATTGCCGAGGTTCAGGCGTTGTATGATCGTGGAGAAGCAGATAAGCTGGATCTTCTGCGCCGTTACAATGTAATCCTTGATTACGGTACGCAAACGATTTTACCAAAATCGACCGAACAGTATCGCAAAATGGTCGCAAAACGTACGTTGCCTTACTGGACGTAAATGTGAAATGTACTTGCCCTTGGCAGCTCGTAACGAACATGCCAAGGGTTTTCGTGCCTCAGATGACCAAACTTTTCTGCTACCCTTCCCGATACAGACTTTAGTACAATAAGAAGACATAGACTAGTATTTGCTTGTACTTTCGGAAGGTTTAACTTCGCTAACGCGATAAAGGATGAAAGTATAAGAAAAACTAAGGCTTTCGCTATTGGACTTGGCGATAAGCCAAGTTTTTCTAATGACAGGTGGTGAAGACTTGATTGTATGGAAGGACCTCCTTCAGCCGTTGCCTTCGGTCATTCTCGCGCAAGCTATGTTACACGAAGCTTTGACAGCGCTTACTTCATCAGGTCGCCAGGTTGTGCTCGTCAGCGAAGGGGAAACCGTAGTTGGCTATGTCGACAGTCAGAGTCTGTTGAAACAGATTCAAAGCTGCGGACTGGATGCTGTCGTGCAGTACCAGACGGATATCCTGAAGGTGTTTTACGAGAATCCGGTCGAATTTTATCACAATGTCTCGCTTGTGCTGGGTGTGGACGAGCAGGGCGATTTGATCGGGATTTCGTCATTCGAAGAGGCACGGAACAGGATTACGCGACTGCAGCTGGAACAGAAAAATCAGATTTTCAACAGCGCCGGGATCGGTGTGATCACAACCGATTCACAGTTTCGCATCACGTTTATTAACGAGCAGGCGGAAGCGATTCTCGGTCTCTCCCGCAGTTTTCTGCTTCATCGCAATTACAAAAAGCTGCTGGAAAGCGACGATTTGGCTGAGGTTTTGCAAGGCAAGCAATTTGTCAATGCGACCAGCTCGCTTAACTTCAAACAGATGATCGGCAATTTCTCGCCGTTATTCGAGCAGGGCAAAATTCAGGGGATCGTGCATATTTTTTACTTGCGTGAGCAGCTTGAAGAAGCCATTCAAGAGCTCGAACTCGTTCGGAATCTGAATGATGACATCAAAACGATCTATGCGTCTTCAAATGAGGAGATTCTCGTGATGAATGGGCAGGGGCGTATCATGCGACTGGCAGGAACGTTTCTGCACGAATTCTGGATGATTGATCAACCTGAAAAATTGATCGGCAAGCACATCCATGACCTGCAGAAGGAAGGCTTCTTTCGTCAGAACATTCTTGACATCTGCTGCAAGCAGCGAGGGAAGCATGTTTTTATCCAGGAAAATGCCAAGGGGCGAAAAGTCTGGTCCGTTGCTACTCCCGTTTTTCATGGCGAGCAGTTGGAGAAAATCATCATCATATCGAGAGACATCACGGAAATTAACGAGCTTAAAGCAGAGCTGGAAACGATGAAGAAAAAAACCGATCGCTACAAGCAGGAGCTCGACGAGATTCTGAATAAGACACAGCATGAGAAAAAGCTGATCTACCGCTCGAAGGTCATGGAAACGTTGGTGAACCACATCAGGCAGATTGCCATGGTCGATTCGACGGTGCTATTGTACGGGCAATCCGGGGCGGGTAAAGAAGTATTTGCCCAAACCATTCACAAATACAGTCCACGCAGCGAGCAGCCGCTGATCCGCGTCAATTGCGGCGCCATTCCGGAAAGCTTGATGGAAAGCGAATTTTTCGGCTACGAAAAGGGAGCCTTTACCGGGGCTGATCGAAACGGAAAGCCCGGTCTGTTCGAGTTGGCCAACAAAGGAAGCATTTTTCTGGATGAGATCACCGAACTGCCGCTTAATCTGCAGGTAAAGCTGCTCCGCGTCCTGCAAGAGCGTGAAATTACGAGAATCGGCGGAGTCAAAAGCATCAAAATCGACGTCCGCGTCATTGCCGCGACTAATCGGGACATCAAGCAGATGGTCGTTGAAAACAAGTTTCGCGAAGATCTCTACTATCGTTTAAATGTCATCCCGATTACAATTCCGGCTTTACGTGAGCGAGTCGAGGACATTATTTCACTGTCGATTTATTTTTTGCAGCAGTGCAATACCGCTTATGGCCGGGAAAAAACGTTGACCCGCGAAGCTGTGGACGTTCTGGAAAGCTACCATTGGCCTGGAAATGTCAGAGAATTGCAAAATGTTATCGAACGCCTTGTCGTGACGACACAGGAGAACGCGATTACATGCGAAGATGTGATGGAGATTTTGTACGGAGAGAACAAGGAGAACAGGGTGAAACCGATCATCAGCGCCATAGTGCCGTTGAAGGAAGCAGTGGATGAGGTCGAAGGACAACTGATCCGTTTTGCCTTGCAAAAATACGGGACGGCAGCCAGGGCGGCGGAAATTCTCGGGATCAGTCAGGCGACGATGAGCCGAAAAATCAAACAACTGCTGTTGTAGGCGGCAAGGAGGGATGTAGCATGTTTACACTGCCGGAAACGCGCTTTGATTTTGCCGGAGACGAGTACATTTACGCAGAAATTTCGCGGGGGATGTGTCTTGAAAGCAATTTTAAGGCACTCGCGATCACCAACGAACTGCGCAAGCGGAATATCCCGGGACTCATTGACATCTGTCCGGCGAACGCGTCGTATTTGGTACGGTTCGATCCCGATCTGTTATCGGCCCCGGACTTGCTCGATTATTTAAAGGAGATTGACATTACCAAGAGCAATGTGGCCGAACTGAATCTCTCCAGCCGCATCGTAGAAATTCCTACGTGGTACGATGATCCGATCACGCGGGAATACTCGTTTCGTTATGCTAGTCGTCATCAGCATCCAGGCATTTCCGACTTTGATTTCGTGATGAATTGCAATGGCTTTACCGATAAACAGGCATTTATCGCTGCTCATTCGGGTACCCCCTATTTGATCACGATGGTCGGATACATTCCCGGGACGTCGTGGGAGTTCCCGATGGGGGTCAAGGAGGAGGAAATTCTGCAGGCGCCCAAGTATCTCAGTCCGCGCAGAGAAACGCCCAATCGCGCTATTGGTCTGGGCGGGGCGTTCAATGCGATTTATCCGGTGGACAGCCCTGGCAGCTATCAGTTGATCGGCATGTCCGCCGTCCCTGTCTACGACAAGGATCGGCGCTTTCCGGAGCTGCGCGATTACGTGCTGGCCAAACCGGGCGATATCTGGAGGCACCGACCGGTCGACGAACGGGAGTATGAGCGAATCGTTGCAGAAGTTGAAGCGGGGTCCTATCGCTATCACATCCGGCATGTTGAGTTCTCTCCCCAGGAATATTTGTTAAAGGGAAGGGCATATATCTCCCAACTGATGGAGGGTTTTTAGGATGATTCGAGTGTTGAAACCGGGATTGTCGACAACTGTACAGGACATGGGGCGCACCGGATACTATCATTTGGGCATTCCGCCGTCGGGCGCTGCAGATAAATACTGTTTTCTGCTGGGCAACATGCTGCTTGGCAATCCCCCGCAATATGCGGCATTGGAGCTGAGCATTCTCGGTCCACAGCTGGAGTTCGACAAAAAAACCGTAATCGCTGTGACCGGAGCGCCGGTCAAGGTGTACGTCAACCAGAACCTGGTCCCGATGTGGCAAAATATCGAGATCAATCGCGGGGACATCGTGGCTTTTGGGTATGTGCAACCCGGAGTCCATTCGTATCTCTGTGTTTCAGGCGGGATCATCGTCCCAGAAATTATGGGCAGCAAGTCCACTTATACGCAAAGCTGTTTGGGCGGCTACGAAGGGCGCAGGCTTCAAGCAGGGGATTTGCTTGCGATCGGCGAACCGCTTCCAGGCGTCGCCAGGCAGATTGGCAAAAGCATTCCCGCAGAATTCATTCCCGCGTTTTCGCGTGATGTCGATGTACGTGTCGTCCTCGGCTTGGCCAGCTACCGCATTAATGATGAAGGTGTCCGCGCGTTTCTGAATGAAGAGTGGAACGTTTCGCCGGAATCAAGCCGGGTAGCGTACCGCTTCCACGGGCCAACGCTGCATTTTGAGCCGTTTGAAACACCTTTTGGCGCAGGCAGCGGTTTTTCCAACGTCGTGGACACAGCCTATGCATTGGGAGGCATTCTGTTGACCAACAAGCAGGAGATCATCATTCAACTGAGCGACGCGACGACAGGCGGTGGCTTTATGACCATGGGTGCAGTCATAAGTACCGATTTGAGACTGATTTCCCAATTAAGACCTTGTGCCACCGCCCGCTTTCGTGCTGTTACGGTGAACCAGGCATACCAGGCACGCAAGGAAAACCAGCTGAAGCTGCAGCAAGTAGCCGAGCTATTGAAGTAAACGGTGCCGATCGGTTTCCGCTTAAGGCCTACACCGGATGGAGCAGTCATCCTGCCATGCGGGTACGGACGTCAACAGGTGCCTGGGATGGAAAAACGCATTCGACGAACCGCTTGGGTACGTGCGAATGCGTTTTATCATAACGATACTGTCTCTTCGAAAATGACGCGCATATTTTCTGCCTGCATCACCGCGGCATTCCTCTCATTGAAACAAATAATACTGGGCCAAGCTGTTGCGCAACCCCGTGGTTTGATTCAGCAAGGTTTTGGCGCTGAAGAAAATGCTGCCCTGTACCTGACTGTACCCTTTGTTGAACTTCAACTGGCTGATCAGCGCGTCGCTGGTCGCCCAATCGGTCGTATTCGTACCGACTTTGTAGGCGCCTTGTCCAATGTAGAGCTTCACTTGGGTGCCGCTCGTTTCCTTCGCCCACCAGTCGACCAGCTTGTCATAGGCAGCCGGCTTGTAGCCAATCGTCCAGTACAGTTGAGGAGCTATGTAGTCGACCCAGCCGTTGGCAATCCACGTTCTGGCATCGGCGTAAAGACTGTCGTATGCGCTGAGGCCGCTCGTATCGGAGCCTGTCGGGTCATTTTTCAGGTTGCGCCAGATGCCGAAGGGGCTGATCCCGAACACGACGGCAGGCTTGGCGCCTTTAATCGATGTATAGAGGTCGCGGACAAACGTGTTGACGTTGTCGCGCCGCCAGTCTCCTTTGTTGGCAAACCGCCCCTGATTATAAGCGGCATATGCCGCGTCATCGTTAAACTCCGTTTGGCCGTACGGGTAAAAGTAATCGTCCAAATGAACACCGTCGATGTCGTATCGCGAGACGACTTCCATGATGCAGTCGATCACATGCTTCCGCACCTCAGGCAAGCCGGGGTTGTAGATCAGCAGATTATCGTGCGTAATGACCCATTCCGGATGCAGTCTGGCCGGATGCTGTGGCGACAAACTGGCGGTAGCTGTGTTGGTGCTGGCTCGAAACGGATTGAACCAGGCATGGAATTGCATGCCGCGCTTATGCGTTTCCTCGATCATAAAGGCGAGCGGGTCATAGCCCGGGTCTTTCCCCTGCACGCCAGTCAACGACTTGGACCAGGGCACGAGAGAAGACGGGTAAATCGCATCCGATTCCGGTCTGACCTGAACGACCACGGCGTTGATCCCAATCGATTGCAACTCGTCCAGCATGCGAACGTACTCGCTTTTTTGCTGCTCCACCGACAGCCCCGCCTTTGAAGGCCAGTCAATATTAAAAACCGTGCTCACCCACGCCGCACGCATTTCATCCTCTTGGCGAACCTGCTCAGTTGCTCCGCTGTTCGGAATCGTCGGAACCGCTGTCTGTGGATTGGCAGCAGCGACTGATTGGGAAGCAAACAGCAGCAGAAAGAGGCTGAATAGTATGGTACTTTTTTTCAAGTGGCAATCCTCCTAACAGCAAGAAAATTTCTCCAATCTCCACTATACCGATTTACAGGCGGCTAGTCTACTAATCTTGCAATGAAACGACATGAAAATCCCCCTTCTGTCAACTGATGTCAGATGAACGAGAAAGGGGGCTCTCAATGTGCTGTAAAGAGTCGCGATGAGCTATGATTTATATGTGTGTACGAGCTGCTGAAGCGCCTGCCTGATGTCACCGTGATAGCGACCTCCGTGATAGCAGAGCAAATGCTCAATGTCGTAGTCCAGCAGAGCTTCCACGCTGCGGACGGCCGCTTCCAAATCCAAAGTGTAGTGGGGATTGGCAATGTCCAGCTTGCCTGCTTCAATGACGACTGCATCACCTGCGATCAACCTCTTGCTGGCCGGCAGATAGAGCGAGATATGACCGGGCATGTGACCAGGCGTGTGGACGATGTCAATGCCTCCGCACCACGGCAGCGTTTCCGCAGGGAGGACAGCGCGATCGACCGGGATCGGCTCAAGCGACTGCAAAAAGCGGATAAACTGTTCCGCCTGCGGCCTGGCTTCAGCGGACAATGCGTTCATATATACCTCCAGCTTCAGTCGGCTTCATTCTGAGTGTAGGGCATAAACGGCAGAATGAAAAGCTGCGACGGTTTCAGCAGCATCCTGCGACAGGTCATGAAGACATGCTTAACAGTCCTTTAACAAAAGCTTAGCACTATCGTAACAAGGAAGCGTGTGCCCAATGGTATCATAGCAGATAGATTGGCTCGATAGACTGAAATGAGTGGAGACAAGCGATGGAATCGTTATGGATTTCTTTTATTCTCGGGATTGTGGAAGGATTGACAGAGTTTTTGCCGGTGTCGTCTACCGGCCATATGATTTTGACTGCTGACTTGCTCGGATTTGCCGGAGAAAAAGCGAAGACGTTTGAAATCGTCGTACAGCTCGGCTCGATTTTGGCTGTTGTCGTCCTGTACTGGCGCAGATTCATCGGACTACTCGATGTTCGCCAATACAAATACCGGACAGGCCCGCGCATGAATTTGCTGCACATCATCTTGGCCATGCTGCCGGCGGTCGTGATCGGTCTGGTCTTGCACAGTGCGATCAAGCAGTATTTGTTCGGGCCGGAAACGGTCGTGATCGGCCTGATTGCAGGCGGGATTTTGATGATTTTTGCCGAAAAAATCAGACCAGTCGTGAGGACGGAAAGCATTGATCAGATCAGCTACAAGCAAGCGCTGGGCATCGGCTTGTTTCAATGCTTGGCCCTTTGGCCGGGATTTTCCCGCTCGGGTGCAACGATAGCGGGTGGCTTGCTTGTCGGGACGAATCACAAAACGGCAGCGGAATTTACATTCATCGTAGCAGTGCCGGTGATGATCGGCGCGAGCGGTCTCGACTTGCTCAAAAGCTATCAGTATTTATCGATGGATGACCTTGGGTTTTTTGCCGTCGGGTTTTTCACGGCGTTTGTCGTAGCCATGCTGGCCATCGTTTCGTTTATCAAGCTGTTATCGCGGGTTTCCCTGACGCCGTTTGCTGTGTACCGCTTTGTCATTGCCGCACTGTTTTACTTTTTTGTACTCGCCTAGTTATAACCTAAGACAACCACAACCAATCAGCTTGTTTCCGAAGATACGGGGGGCAGGCTGATTTTTTCATTCACCGGTGTTTGTGCATTCGTTCACCAACGGTCTACTCAACCCTGAAGAACCCATGCTCGGTGCGGTACGGGATGGCGGCTACCTCGTCGCCAACACTGCGCCGGGAATGCCTCGAAAACTACAATCCACTGATCGAGTCAATGACTGGACCTACAGTCATATGCGAAAACCCTCCTTGCTTGGATGATAGACATCCGAGCAATGGAGGGTTTTTTCCCATGCGTTATTGTACCGAGTAATACTTCTGTATGCTAGTGGCTACACCGGCTGTATTTTTTAGCAATGTATTGGCGCTGTAATAAATGCTTCCTTTTATTTCCGGGTACGACTGGTTGAGCTGCAGCTGCTTGATCAGCGAATCGCTGCTGGCCCAGTCGGTCGTATTGCTTCCGACCCGATAGGCGCCTTGACCGATGTAGAGCTTGACTGCGGAACCACGCGTTTCGTTTGCCCACCAGTCGACGAGCTTCTCGTAGGCTGCCGGCTTGTAGCCGATGCTCCAGTAGAGCTGCGGGGCGACGTAATCAAGCCAGTTGTTCTGTATCCACGTTCTGACATCTGCGTACAGGTTGTCGTAGGAGCTTTGCCCGTTGGTATCGGAGCCGGTCGGATCGTCTTTGCTGTTGCGCCAGATGCCGAACGGACTGATTCCAAACGATACGTTGGGTTTCGCCTGCTTGATGGCTTGTCCCAGATCTTTGACGAACAGATTGACATTGTTTCTGCGCCAATCCCCTTTGTTGGCAAATTGCCCTTGATTGTATGTGGCGTAGGTTGCGTCATCCAAAAAGGGGTCTTTTCCGTACGGGTAAAAGTAATCATCCAGGTGCACGCCGTCGATATCGTAGTTTTGCACGACTTCCATGATGCTGGCGATGACGTGCTGTCTGACTTCCGGTATGCCGGGATTGTAGATCAAAAGATTGTTGTTGGCCACGACCCAGTCCGGATGCAGCTTGGCCGGATGCTGTGCGGCTAATTTGTCCGTAGCAGCTGAAGTGTTGGCCCGAAACGGGTTAAACCAGGCGTGGAATTGCATGCCGCGTTTATGTGTCTCTGCGATCATGAATGCAAGCGGATCGTACCCCGGATCTTGTCCTTGAACCCCTGTCAGCCATTTTGACCATGGCACCATGGCAGATGGATAGATTGCATCCGATTCCGATCTGACCTGGACCATGACAGCATTGATGCCGATTTGTTGTAATTTGTCCAGCATCGTTATGTATTCCTGCTTTTGCTGAGCGACACTTATGCCCGCTTTGGACGGCCAGTCGATGTTATACACCGTGCTGATCCAAGCGGCACGCATTTCGTGAGGGTCCGTGTTTGCTTCCGGCTTGGTCGGATTGTCACTGCCGGTTTGCTCCGTCAGATCTTCCGGGATTGGCGTAGAAATCAACACGGTGCGCGTCTGCTCGTCCCAATCCGTCTTGGCTCCGAGCGACGTATTGACGAAGCGGAGCGGGACCATCGTCCGGCTGTTGCGCAATTCAGGTGCGACATCCAACGTCACGACTCGGTTGCCCTGGAGCGCACGCTTCTGTCCGATCGTCAGGACAGTGATAATTCCATTTGCAGCGATCGTCACCTGCTTGGTCTGTTCGTCCCAACCGACTGACGCTCCCAACGTTTCCGAGATAAAGCGCAGTGGAACCATCGTCACATTTTGCAAAATGTAGGGCGGCGCTTCCGAGACAGCGGGACTGCCATTGACGACTACGCGCACATCGTAGCTGATGGCGTTCTTGGTGTTGGCTGCCATGGCGGATTGCCATCCAAGCAGCGCGAGCAGCAGACTTAACAACAATAAGGTAAATTTTCTCAATGTTCGTATCCTCCTTGATGCGAAAAACTCCCCCTGAACGTATCTTCTTTTTGCTAGAAAAGAGCTGCTATTTTAGTAGACTTGCAAACACCGTAAATGTTGCACATGATTTTGGCAAAACGGAAAAAAATGAACAAAAGCCTGTTTCCCCGGACTGTGCTGAGGAGACGGGCTTTTGTTATGTATGAGCTTGATTTAACAAAGTACATTTACAGACATAGTAATTTGTCTTATAATGCAATGGAACATGGAGAAAGCCGGTGATGCGCGGATGGAGGAACAGGTTATCAATAGCGACTTGATCAGGGGCAATATTGACACAATCATTTTAAGTATTTTGCTGCAAGCGGATAACTACGGATATAACATCATCAAGCACATTTACAAAAAAAGCGGCAATACGTTCGAGCTTAAAGAGCCGACGCTGTATTCCAGCTTGCGCCGGCTCGAATCGCAGCAGCTGGTGCAGTCGTATTGGGGCGAAGAGACGCAGGGCGGGCGGCGGAAATACTACCGGATTACGCAGACAGGCAAAGAGATGTACACCAAAAATCTCAGAGATTGGCAGGCTGCCAGGGACTTGATCGACAAGCTGATCGCTACGAGCAACGGGGAGAGTGAAATGGAATGATGAAGGAAAAACTGGCCAAGTATGTAGACGACCTGTTCGCGGGTCATCAGCTGACAAGGGAAAACCATGATCTGAAAGAGGAGATACTGAGCAATCTGGAAGCAAAGGTCGCGGATTATCTGGAGCAGGGCATGACACCACAAGAGGCATACGAGCAAGCGATCAAACATATCGGCTCGATTGATCTCATTACCGAAGAGCATACGCGCATCCACGTCGCCGGCTTTTTCACCGAGCTCTTTCAGACTGCGCTCATCTATGCGCTGCTTGCCTGGATTTTGACGATTCCGTCGAGAGTGATGCTGAATGGAAGCTTTCTCAACAATAGCTTGCTTGTGGTCAGCGGTGTGCTCGGCATTGTCTACCTGCTGCTGATCCGGCTGCTGAAAGAGACGGCCAACAGCAAAGTATCCAGGGTCAATATCAAGTCGGTTCGCAGCTGGACGAGAAGAGTCTGGTGGATCTGGCTCGGCTTTATCGTCGCGGCAATGGGCTCCGTGTTGGCGTTACGGTTTGGCAGCAACCTCTGGTTCTGGCGGCCTGTGCACATATCCGGTCCGTATCAATTTGCCGAATTCGTCCATTCGCTGGCTGCTCCCATGCTGTCCGTAGCGCTGCCCTTGTTGTTTCAACAGGCGTGCAAGCTGGTGAAAAAACATGAGGTGACGAATTAAAATGAACAAAAAACAAGGGATAATTGTCGGCTTGATCGTTGTCGGCTTTGCTCTATTGGGGACTGTAGAGGGAGTTGTAAAGCCGGCGATCCTGGCAAAGGAGCAGCGGTACGAAGCAGAGCAGCGAAATCCGTTAACGCACGACTTCTCCTCGCTCAGGAAGTTCAAAAGCAAATACATGGGGGATATTTCGAATTTCAGTCATCTGAACGAAGCACTTCCGCTCGGAAACGTCCCCAAATCTTATGCACTGCTCCCTGATTTCGCTGCAGAAATCACGTACGAAGCCGTCGCGGAAGGCTTGAGCGAACAAACCCGCAAGCAAATTTTGCAGTACAACCCCACGGCGAATTTTGTCCTGATTGACAACCTGCAGTCTCTGCGTGTGAATCTGGATGGACATACGTATATCGTCGAGAGAAGTGACGTGGAAAAATGGTACGGCGTAGCGCTCGCTTCGCTGCAAGATGAAGGTGCGTGGGGACAAGAGGTGCAGAGCAGATTGGAAGACAATCAGTTCGTCGAGCGGTTTTACACGCAAAATGTTACTGTGAAGTAAGCGGAGGAGACCACAGCGGGCCGGGGCTAGATACGAAGAACAGTTGATAGAACCGCTCAAGGCCATGGGCATGACGCTCCCCTTCGACGAAGGCAAGGCGGATTTTTCCAGCGTGGCAGCTGTTCCACCCAACCTGTTTCTCAGTCAGGTAACACACAAAACGTTCGTCGAGGTCAATGAAAAAGGAACCGAGGCTGCGCCACTCTTTTGGCGTAGCCTTTGTTGCGCGTATACGGTTTTTGTAACCGCCAGGTTTTATAATGACAGGGAAAAGCTGTCTCCTTACGAGGAAACACACGATCACGCGACTGTCATCGTGCACGGAGGCAGATGATACAGATACAGAAGATTCGGAAAGAAAGGCGAGAGAGGCCATTCACAAAAAAGAAAGGGGCGGGATAGGGTACTTATGTCTTACGGGAAGCAAAAGAGCTGATCGCGCGTGCAGAAGAAGAAGCCGGACTGCTTGCGTGCCGATGGTCATCAGCGTTGTCGATGCAGTCGGTGTCGGCGGCGGCTCAGTCGAACAAGTTGTACGGGTCGCGCAAGCCGCCGCGGATTTGTTTCATCGACTGGCTGAATAGGGTGATCATCGCGAGAGTTGTCGCATGATTCGCAATCATTCGGCAGGTCTGTATGCTTGTCTGTATGATCTTGTCCAAACGATACACGGGGGTGGTTTTGATGGGGGTACAGAGAGAACAGGAGATTGCACCGATCGATTACGCATCTGCAAATTTGCAGAACTATTCAGACACAATAGCCGATTTTGACTGGTCGGATGTTGAAAAAACATTTAGCTGGCATCGAACAGGCAATGTCAGCATCGTCTATGAAGCGATCGATCGGCATGTCGACGAAGGCCGTGGCGATCGCATCGCCTTGTACTACACGGATGGGGTTCGCGATGAAACGTACACCTACAGCGACTTGCGGCAGTTGTCCTGTCAATTTGCCAACGGGCTGAAACAGCTTGGGATTGCGAAAGGGGAGCGGGTGTTTATTTTCATGCCGCGCAGCCCTGAGCTCTACATCGCCTTGCTCGGTATCGTGCGGATTGGCGCGATTGCCGGTCCGCTGTTTGAAGCTTTTATGGAAGAGGCGGTGAAGGACCGGCTGCTGGATAGCGAAGCGGTCGCCGTAGTCACCACGCCGGCGCTGTCAACCCGTATCCCGCAGTCGTCTCTCCCGGCCCTCAAGCACTACATTCTCGTAGGGGCAGCAGAGGCAAAAGGGACCGGTCAGGTCCGCTATGAAGAGCTTATGAGCGTTTCGGATGAGTACGTCATCGAGTGGGTTGGGCGGGAAGGGGGCATGCTGCTCCATTACACTTCCGGTTCGACGGGAAAACCAAAAGGTGTCCTGCACGTCCACGGTGCGATGGTCCACCAGTATCTTTCCGGCAAATACGCCTATGATCTGCATGAGGACGACGTCTACTGGTGCACGGCAGACCCCGGCTGGGTGACGGGCACCTCAGCGGGGATGTGGGCGCCGTGGCTGCACGGCGTATCCGTCGTATTGCGCGGCGGACGGTTTAAACCGGCGCAGTGGTATGAGACGTTGGAGAAGTACCGGGTGACGGTCTGGTTCAGTGCTCCGACAGCCCTGCGCATGCTGATGGGCGAAGGCGATCAGCTGCCGAAAACATTTGATCTCAGCCATTTGCGTCATATGCTGTCGGCCGGCGAGCCGCTGAATCCGGAAGTGATTCGCTGGGGATTGGAAGTGCTCGGCAAACGCATCCACGACAATTGGTGGATGACCGAAACCGGTTCGACGATTTGTTCGAATTACCGCAGTCAGCCGATTCGCCCTGGCTCTATGGGCAAGCCGCTGCCCGGCATCACTGTCGCGATCATCGACAATCACGGCAATGAGCTTCCGCCGAATACGATGGGAAATTTGGCGATCAAGCCGACCTGGCCGGCGATGATGCGGGCCATCTGGAACAATGAAGCGAAGTATAATGCATACTTTTTGAACGGCTGGTACGTCTCCGGCGACTCAGCTTACATGGATGCCGACGGGTACTTCTGGTTTGAGGGCAGGGTGGATGATCTGATCAATACGGCAGGCGAGCGCGTCGGACCGTTTGAAGTGGAGAGCAAGCTCGTCGAACATCCCGCCGTCGCCGAAGCCGGCGTCATCGGCATTCCCGATATGGTGCGCGGCGAAATCATCAAAGCGTTTATTACCCTGCGGGCAGGCTATGCGCCAAGCGATGAGCTGGCCGAAGAAATTCGCGCGTTTGTCAAAACCCGACTCGCCGCACATGCCGCGCCGCGAGCATTCGAATTCCGCGACAAGCTGCCGAAGACGCGTTCCGGCAAAATCATGCGCCGGGTGCTGAAAGCGTGGGAGCTTGGCCTGCCGACGGGCGACCTGTCGACGATGGAAGAGTAGAGACAAAAGCATGCACGATGCCGTCAGGGACAGTCCTTGACGGCTTTTATGCGCTTCAAATCGTTCATTTCCCCGGGCTTTTCCACTATAATAGAGCCAGAGACAATCCATTTGCAGAAGAAGGGCAATTGATCATGCAGGAATCGGTCAGCGCCTGTGGTCAGCTGGCTTGGAGCAAATCCGCATAGAGAGAAGAAGCGAACCCGGAAGGAGAACACATGACGACAAATCGAAACAGAGGCATCATTTTTGATATGGACAATACGCTTTTGCGATCGCGCATTGACTTTGCCGGGATGAAGCAAGCTGTGTTTGAACTGTTACGGGCGTACAGGCTGTGCGATCCGGCGCTGGAGTGGCAGCGCTACACCGCTTCCCAGCTCATCGAAATGGGGCGGCAGTCGGGGCATTGCACACAGCAGATGGAAGACCAGGTCTGGGCGGTGGTGACAGCGTTTGAAAAGGAAGGCATGCATGAAGCTGATCTGGAAACGGGAGTCACTGATGTGCTGGCACAGCTTCACGAGCATTTCCAGCTCGTCATCCTGACAAACAACGCGTTTGCCGCAGCCACGGAAGCGCTGGTACGGACAGGCATCATCGGTTTTTTCGACAGCATCGTCGCAAGGGAGCAGATGACGGCGCTAAAGCCCTCACCTTCCGGGATCACCTACATCCTGGAGAAGCACGCGACGATTCCGGTCGCGGATTGGCTGATGGTTGGCGACTCGTGGATTGATGGCAAAGCGGCCCAGGACGGGTCTGTCAAGTTCGTCGCCTATCAAGGGAGTCGCCAGGAGATGGAAACCCATAACGTGAGCCCTTGTGCCTATCTGACGGATATCCGCGAGCTGCTCGCACACGATTTCATCACAAGTACCGGAACAGGTTGGGCTAGGGCATGAAGCCTTTTACACAAAGAGCTGTCGAGATTATCCAAAAAATACCCGAAGGCAAAGTGATGACCTACGGCCAAATTGCAGCACTGGCCGGAAGCCCGCGGGGAGCCAGGCAAGTCGTGCGGATCCTGCACTCCATGAGCAAAAAGCACAAGCTCCCGTGGCATCGCGTGATTAATTCCAAGGGCGAGGTGAGTCTGAGGGATGACGAGTCGTACACGCGGCAAATCCTCTATCTGCAAGGCGAAGGGGTGCACGTTACGGACATGCGCCGCATCGACCTGGCAGAGTATCAATATCATCCGGATCGCGAATCATCAGCCTCCCCAATTTGCTACGATCCATTTGCTGGCATTGGTTGGCAAGACTCGATCAGGAAGGAACAAGCGTCAATTCTAATCCAAGAGGTGAATGTAATGAGCAAGACGTCCAAGGAACTGCCCGTCCTCTTTTTTAGTGACCAGCAATCCTTTGAGCAATGGCTCGAAGCAAATCACGCTGCGTCTACTGGCATCAGACTGCAAATCTCCAAGAAAAATACCGGCATTGCGTCCGTTACGTACGATGAAGCAGTCGAGAGTGCGCTCTGCTACGGATGGGTGGACAGCCAGAAGGAAAAATACGATGAACAGTCATGGCTACAGCGATTTACTCCCCGTGGCGCGAAAAGCATCTGGTCAAAAGTTAACAGGGAGAAGGCAGAGAAGCTCATCGCCAATGGCCGCATGAAGCCGTCCGGCTTGCAGGCGATTGAAGCGGCCAAACAGAATGGACTGTGGGACAAGGCCTATGATTCGCAAAAGACGGCGACGATGCCGGAGGATTTTGCCGCCGCGCTGGAACGCAATGCGAAGGCCAAAGCGTTTTATGAAACGCTGGATAAAACAAACAAGTATGCCATCCTCTTTCGCATCCACAATGTCAAAAAGCAAGAAACGAGAATGAAAAAAATCGAGCAGTTTGTCATGATGCTGGAGAGAGGCGAGAAAATTTACCCGAAGACAAAAAAAGAGTAACCGGGTCAGTTGGGAGATAAACACGCACTACAGGGCGACTTGGGCACCCGTTATTTTTTCATAACCGGAATCCACACCTCGCAACGATAATCTTCGGCCGTCGTATCTCCATTCATATACACTTCAAGCTCGGGTCCGTCCGCGTGCTGATAACCTGATGTCGGAAACCACTCCTGGTAAATGTGCTTCCACACGTTTTGAATCGCATCCGGCAGTGGGCCAACGGATGGAAAAACAGCCCATGTCGAAGCAGGAACGGTCCGTGCGACAAAGTCATTCGGAGCTGTCTCAGACAAGGCTTCGACAGCGATGAGATACGTAAAGTGGTCTTCTCCAGGCTGCATATCCGTACACATTCCGAGCAAATTTTGACCCTTTCCGTATGCAAGCAGCGCTTCAATTGTTCCGTCTTCGTCACATTGCTGCCAAAATTCCGGAATTTTCCTCAGGTTTTCTCCGTCTTTTACCGTGACCTGGATGGCCTTGCCGATGACACGGAATGCAGATTTTTCAACAATGCGGTAATCCATTCAAATCCCCCCCTTCATTGCATGATCGGATAAAAGAACAAAAGGAACACTTACCTAAATCTAAGAATATTTTATAGCAAAAGGGCAATTCATTAAAGCTGTTCGGACGAAAAAAGCATGGCTGTACTCCATATTGACGGCGAATTGAGCCGATGCATACACCGGTTGCAATCAAGACGAAATGCAGGGGAGGATGCGAACTGCATTTTCCCGCATTCAGCAATTAAAGTGATTACGGATATAGTAAGTCTATCAGGCAAGCTGACAGGGTGAATTACGCAAGCAACCGCTCGTGCATTACATACGAAGCTGTCTTCGTTTCAGCCTCTGCGGACAACCAGTCAATACCGCGCATCACCGGCCTGCGGTGTTTACGATGCCTTCTTGTTCACAAACAGGGAAAGGGCTGACCTGAGAAACGAGCGTGCAAGGAGCTGCTGTCAATAACGCTGCCGTGGCGGCGGATGCGCATCTGATTTGCCATTTGTAGAAGAGATTTAAAGGAGTGGTCGCGGTGATTTTTGAC
The DNA here is from genome assembly GCA_946402065.1 of uncultured Brevibacillus sp. Taxonomy (GTDB): domain Bacteria; phylum Bacillota; class Bacilli; order Brevibacillales; family Brevibacillaceae; genus Brevibacillus_D. The sequence goes on from CAMIVR010000057.1 coordinate 26,553, forward strand.
TGTGCTATTATTGGAGGGGGACCGGCTGGGTTAAATGCTGCACTCGTTCTCGGCAGGTCGAGGCGCAATGTGCTCTTGTTTGACAACAACAAGCCGAGAAATGCTGTAACACAGGAGTCTCACGGGTTCATTACCCGCGACGGCGTGAAGCCGGGCGAGTTTAGGGAATTGGCTCACAAGGATATCCGCAAATATCCGAGCGTTATCTTTTGGCGCGCCAAGGTAACAGCGGTTCACAATCAGGCGAAATTTTTTGAGCTGCAAACCGAACAAGGGGAGATCTTTCAGGTGAAAAAGCTCATTCTGGCAACCGGGCTTAAAGAGCTTTTGCCCGAGATTGAGGGAATCCGCGAGTTTTACGGCAAAAGCCTGTTTAGCTGCCCGTATTGTGACGGTTGGGAGTTAAAAGACAAACCGCTATTAATCGTCGCCAGGAGCAGTCAGCTTTATCAAGGGGCAAGGACGGTTTCGAACTGGAGTCGGGATTTGCTCGTTTGTATGGATGGCAAAAAGCGACTGACGGAAGAACAGCAAGTACGCCTGAAACGAAACGGAATTCGCGTGGCGAAGAAAAAGATCGCTCGCTTCAACGGATATAACGGACAGTTGACGGAGATCGTCTTTTCCGATGGAACGGCGATCCCGCGAGCCGGGGGATTTATTACGCCGAATTGGGTACAGGCAGCCCCGTTTGCAGAACAATTGGGCTGCAAGCTGAATGAGCGTGGCGGAGTGAAGACGGATTCCTATGGCAGGAGCTCAGTCAAGGGTGTGTACGCAGCAGGCGATACATCGGTCATTTCACCGTCGCAAGTCATCATTGCCGCTGCAGAAGGAAGCAGGGCAGCGATCGGAGTCAATATGGACTTGATTCGGGAGGAGTTTTGATCAGCGGTGAAATCTGTGGAAGATCGAACCGTTTGGCACCCGGACTTCAAGGGATCAAATTATCACTCTCTTTTTGTATGAACGTTACCATGGCTGCGTCAAAAAACTTGGACGCAGCCTTGTTTTCGAATCGGTGAGTTCCGCAGACATGCTCAGTTGGCTGAGGAGGGACGGTGTACGCCTCCATGTCAGCAGCATTGACACAATCCGAACACGACATATATAATGGTCATAGCAACTATAATCACGTCTATTATGTAGGAGGCTTCTATTGGAATTAGAAAAATACATCGGTGTCATCGTACACCGGGCGGATCTGAAGCTTAACAACTACTACCAAAAAGTCGTCAACCCTTTTGGCATTACCGTAGACCAGTGGGAAATCCTGGTGATCCTGTGGGAAAAGGAGGGCATCACACAAAAAGAACTGGCGGAACGACTGTATAAAGATCAGACAAATATTGCCCGTATGCTGTTCAAGCTGGAGAAGAAAGGGTTTATTCACCGTGTCACCCACGAGACAGATCGCAGATCGTTGCGCGTCTATCTGACTGTCAAAGGCCGGGAAGTCAAGGACGAAATCCTTGCTCCTTCCATCGAAGCCTATAAGAAGACGATCGAAGGGTTGACCGAGGAAGAAGTAGATACATTTCGAAGGATACTGGCCGTCATGTACAATAACGTAAAAGACCTGTAAAAAAATGGTTGGATCGCCTTCGCATTTTGTGGACTGATAGTTGCCATGACAATTATATTCAAGACGAGTTTCGAGAGGAATGGGCAATTTTTTTAAAATAAATACTTGCTACGACAACTACCGCCAAAGCAAGTAAATGGAGGGTTTCGGAATGGAAATAGGGGAAAGCAGGGTAGGGATTTTTCACGCCAGCTATCGGGCGTTGACGATCGGCATCATTCTGGCTGTCACTACCGTGGCATTTGAAGGCTTGGCAATTACGACTATCGCTCCCAATCTGGCGCAGCATTTAAACGGTATTCATTTATACGGGTGGATATTCAGCGCTTTTTTGCTGTCGCAAATATTGGGGACGATCGTCATCGGCCAGCAAATCGGCAAAATCGGTGTGTTTCGTTCATTTGCCTTGTCGATCGTCATGTTTGTCGTTGGCATCGTGATAGCGGCCACCTCGTTGAGTATGCCGGTGCTGATCGGGGGCAGAGCGTTTCAGGGCTTCGGCGCAGGAGCCATTATCACATGTGTGTACTACAGCATTACACTGAGCTATCCGGATGAACTGAGAACGAAAATATTGGCTGTTTTTTCAAGCGCGTATATACTGCCTGCGTTGATCGGACCATATATTGCCGGATTGCTGGCAGAGTATGTGTCGTGGCGATTCGTCTTCTGGCTTGTGCTGCCATTGATCGTATTGGCGGTATTGCTCACGCTCCCTTCTTTTCGCAAGCTGCAAGCAGGCAACAGCAGCAGCAGCTCAGCTAAAAACGGCAACCGCAAAGAAGGCTATGCCCTATTATTGACGATCGGTACGGGGCTGCTTTTGAGCGGATTGGGGTTTGTGACGAACGGCATGGGCATTGCGCTAGCGCTTGTTGGCGTGGCGATAATGATCCAGCCTATGCGCAAGCTATTGCCCGAGGGAACCTTTTCCGTCAGAAAAGGGTTGCCGGCGACAATCGTCTCCAGAGGGTTTTACGTTGCTTGCTACGTCGCCACGGAAAGTTATGTGGTCTTGGCGCTGACGGAAGTGAAGGGACTGTCGGCGGACCTCGCCGGGCTGATTGTCGCTGGCGGTGCGTTAAGCTGGTCGACAGCAGCGTGGCTGCAATCCAAGCTCGACGAGAAAGACCGCGGTCAGGGCAGAAAAAAACGGGTTACCGGCGGCGTCGCGTTGATGATCGTCGGCGTCTCACTGGTCATTGCGGCCATTGGGCTTGAAAGCGGCGGAATCGGATTTGCCTTGATTTCGCAAATATTCACCGGGTTTGGCATCGGCCTAGCCAATCCGACTACGGGTGCCATCGCCTTGCAGCATGCCAGAGCGGGAGAAGAGGGAGAAGTATCCTCCCATCTGCAGTTCGTCGACGCCTTTTGCCCTGGCTTGAGCATCGGAATCGGTGGAGCCCTGCTGGCTATCAGCGAGAGCGCTGGCCTGGGGATATTCACGGGAATCATGCTCGCTTTATTGCTGCAGTTGTTTTTCGTCATCGTCAGTTTTATCGTGTCGCTCCGTATTGCCGTCAGGCGCGATTGACGCCATACGGAAGGTCTGAGCCGTCGAAACGGGGGAGTACAAGCGGAGCTGGCACCATCCGCAAACGTTTGGATTTATTTGGGAATCACGTCGTCAGCAGGAGGTCAGACGTTCTCCTCTCAGGCTAAAACCGCTGTGCCCCTACCGGCTAACAGCGGCAAAATAGTGGAAAGAACATACCGTCTTACCCGCCCTTCGGTAGACGGTATGTTTTTTCCGTTCGTAAAATCCCCGCAATCGCCTCGATCCATGGCGGCTTCCTGGAAGAAGTCGACTGGGCGACTGGCGGGAAAGTGTCGGCTCATCTGTTTTTTCTCCTTGCACAGAGTTAAAATAGAAAAAAGACAGTCCATTGTTAGGAGGGCAACATGCAACCTATTCAAGCAGATCGAATCCAAAAAATCATTGACAGCTTTGTCAATCGGGATACGTACCTCCATGTGGAAACGACCAACGGGTCCTACGCCGTTTTGCGGGGAGAAAAAACCATCTCCGTCGGCTCTTTTGTCCGCAACGTGGTGGTGCGTTTTGAGCGAGGCTTGATAACGGGCCAAGGTCCGTACCGCGTCGGACTGAAAATGGAGCACGGCTGGGTGTACGCAGAAGGCTTGACAGATTGGGAACCGGATCAGCAAGACCGCTTGCTGCTCGCTGGCCATGATGAAGATGGCCGCCTTGCCATTGCGTTTCAATTAAGCGCCACGCCGTTTGGCACCCGAGGAGGAGAGAGCGAATGAAAAAGCCGCACGTACTTGTCGTGTTCCCGCATCCGGACGATGAAACGTTTGGTCCCGGCGGAAGCCTCATCCTCCACTCCAAGCAGGGTACACCTATTACTTACTTATGCGGAACATTGGGCGAGATGGGGCGGCAAATGGGCAGCCCGATCACGGCCAACCGCGAAACACTGCCGCTCATTCGCAAACGGGAGCTGGAAGAAGCCTGCAAGGTTCTCGGGATCACGGACTTGCGGTTGATGGGCTACCACGACAAGACAGTCGAATTTGAAGATCGGGAAGAGTTAACAGAGAAAATCTATCAAGCGGTCATCGAGCTGCAACCGACGATCGTCTACACCTATTACCCGGGACATGCCGTACATCCTGACCATGAAGCGATGGCGGAGGCGACGATTGCTGCGCTTGCACGACTCCCGCTCGAGGAGCGGCCGGTGCTCTACTGCCTCGCATTCTCCATCAACCATCGCCAGGTGCTTGGCGAGCCCGATATGAATGTCGACATCAGCAGCGTGGCCCAAGAAAAATTGCAGGCAATTAAAGCGCACTATACCCAGACTGCCCTGACCATCTCGCGCTACGAAGCGGCACTGGCCCATAACGACACTGAATTTATCGGAAATCGATTGCAGTTGGAGCAATACTATACCTATAAGTGGTAATCTCGCAAAACGACAGCTAGCGAGAAGGTGAAAGGCCGACTTTTCCGCCGTTACGGATGGAAGAGCCGGCTTTTTTGGTCGATAAGAATTTATAAAAATTCTTATCGACATAAGCGCAACT
>CAMIVR010000058.1 GCA_946402065.1 uncultured Brevibacillus sp.
TCTTTTGGCAAAAAAGCGTTTCCGGTTCTCAAATTTGAAGAAAATTCCTGCGATTTTACTGCTGCAGTCGCCATCCAAAAGGCCGAAAAACCGGACAATGCCGGCGGTTTCCTGCAGACACCGTCTTGTCTTTCGCATCTTCGCCTTTGGCATGACAGTTGCTTGGTAGGATTAAGAAAACAGAACGGAACAACCGAAAGGAGAACAAAGCAATGCAAACACTTATGCGCTTTGATGGCAAAGTCTGTCTCGTCACCGGCTCGGGGAGCCAATCCGGGATCGGGTTTGCGGCGGCAGCCATCATCGGCCGGTTGGGCGGAAAGCTGGCGATCACTGCCACGACGGAGCGGATCTACGATCGAGCCGAGGAGCTGCGGGCAGAAGGGGTCGAAGCGACTGGCTATATCGCCGATCTGATGGACAGACGGCAGGTACTCTCACTGGTCAAAGCTGTGCTGGCCAAATACGGCCGGATTGACATACTCGTCAACAATGCCGGCATGACCCAGGTCGGGTCGCCGGAAAAGTTCACGCCATTTGCCGAGCTTGACGCGGCAGACTGGGATCTGGACATTTCCCGCAATCTGACGACCTGCTTCAACGTCACCCGGACCGTCCTGCCGCAGATGATCGAGAGCGGCTACGGGCGCATCGTCAACGTCTCTTCGACCACCGGGCCGATCAGCAGCAACCCCGGCGAAGCGGGCTACAGCGCGGCCAAGGCTGCGATGGTCGGGATGAGCCGGAGCATCGCCATCGAGGTGGCCAAGCACAGCATCACGATCAACAACGTCGCGCCCGGCTGGATTGAGACGGGCTCGCAGACGGAGAAGGAAGCCGCAGCCGGTCTGAACACCCCGCTTGGCCGCAGCGGCCGACCGGAGGAGATCGGCCATCTGATCGCCTTTCTGGCATCGGAGCAGGCTTCCTACATCACTGGCCAGCTGTTTGTCGCAGACGGCGGCAACGCTTTGCAGGAGTACAAGGGACCGCGCGAGCTTTATTACTAATTCGGCGTGGAGGGGGTTGCGGAATGTTTTCGATCAAGGACAAGGTAGCGGTAATTACGGGCGGCGGCTCCGGCATCGGGCTGGCGACAGTCAAACGGTTTTGCGCAGCCGGAGCGAAAGTCGTCATTGCCGATATTACCGACCAGACGAAGCTGGCTGACGAGTTGGGCTGTACGTTTGTCAAGACCGATGTGACAAAGGAAGAAGACGTCAAGCAGCTGATGCAGACAGCCTGCGATACGTACGGGCCGATCGACAGCGTAATCAACAACGCGGGGATGATCATGCCGGAGCAGCTGCTCGTCGAAGCGGAGGCGGCCGATTTTGAGCGGATGTTTCGAATCAATGTGTTTGGCGTGCTGTACGGGCTCAAACACGCTCCCGCCTACATGAGAGACGGCGGCGCGATCATCAACACGGCCTCCAATTCGGCCGACGAAGGCTTTTCCGGCTACGGGGCATACGGTTCGTCCAAAGCGGCCGTCGTCCATTTGACCAAGACGGCGGCGATTGAGCTGGCTCCGCGGCAGATACGCGTCAACTGTATTTGTCCCAACACCGTCGATACACCGCTGGCTTATGCTGAGGGCTGCGAGACGGAGCTGCATACCGTCAATGTCATTACGCCTTTGGGCCGGATGTGCAGACCGGAGGAGTGTGCGGCCTTGTTTCACTTTTTGGCCTCGGATGACTGCAGCTATATTACCGGTGAAGACATTTATATCGACGGGGGCTTAAAGGCAGGGCCTGGCATGCAAATGTTTGCTCAGCTTTTGAAAGCCCTGTAAGAGAATTCGGGCAAGTTTTATGTGGCGGTGCTGTGTTGATGGCATCGCTGTTTTTATTGTGGTGGCGTAGTACGTACATCAAAAAATTTCCACAGATCGAACGCATTTAGGCATAGACATTCGCACTGATAGCGATTATCATTAGAGTAATGATTGATAATGATAATACATATCATTTGAGGTGCGGACCATGCTGCTAAGTAACTGTGAAATCGGAAGCAAAGGGAAAATTACGGGTTTGTCGATGGCAGATTCGTTTCGTAAACGCATGATGGACCTGGGCATGATGCCGGGTACCGAACTTACACTGATTCGCAAAGCTCCGCTCGGCGATCCGATTGTCGTGCAAATTCGCGGCTATCAGATCAGCTTCCGGCTGTCGGAAGCGCGTTGCATTGAAATCGACGTCCTCTCCTAATACGATTACACGCCCCATCACTGAATCAGGAAGAAGCTGGTTACATGAAACAGACAATTGCCCTTGCCGGAAATCCGAATGCGGGGAAAACATCGCTCTTTAATATTTTGACCGGAACCAGGCAGTACGTCGGCAATTGGCCAGGGGTCACAGTCGAGAAAAAAGCAGGTGTGATCAAAGGGCTTGCCGGAAGCATGCTTGTCGATCTCCCGGGGGTTTACAGCCTTTCCGCACAATCCATTGAGGAAAAGCTGGCGATTTCCTATCTCTTGCAAGAGTTTCCGGATACGATCTTAAATATTGTTGACGCCTCCAATCTGGAGCGCAATCTATACTTTTCGGTGCAGCTGCTGGAAATGGGCCTGCCCTGTATCGTGGCTTTGAATATGATTGACGTCGCGTCATCGCGCGGCATCAGCATTGACGAGCAATTGCTCGCGAAACGCCTGAGTGTTCCGGTCGTTCCAATGGTCGCCCGCAAAGGAACGGGTCAAGAACATCTGCTCACCCAACTGCAGAAGGACGGGGCTGTGGTCAGCAGCCTGGTCATTTCCTACCCCGAGCAGATCGAAGCGGCGATTGCCGAAATAGCGACGGCACTGGCTGATGAAAAGCTGAATCTGGCCCCCAGTGTACGCTGGATCGCGACGATGTGGCTGGAGCGAAATGCGACAGTCGAGCAGCTCGTTCGCGCTCAAGCAGCATCCGGCGTGTTGAATCAACTGGAGCACATTCGCGAGTCGCTTGGCGAGATGGCAGATCAGGAGATTCGCAACGCCCGTTACACGTGGATTGAAAACCTGTTACATGAGGTCACGGCACAGAAAAAAGTGGTAAACCAGACGTGGAGTGATCGGATTGACAGCCTGATTTTGCACCGGATTTTAGGGATACCGATATTTCTCGCCTTTATGTTTTTGGTTTTTCAAATTACTTTTAGCTGGGTCGGGACCGCTCTGTCGGATGTGCTGGATGAATTTTTTAGCGGACCTGTCGCCGAGGGGCTTGCTTCGGCGCTCGCCAGTCTGGACAGCCCGGAGTGGTTCAGCAAGCTGATGACCGACGGCATCCTCGCTGGTGTAGGCTCTGTGCTCGTGTTTTTGCCGCAGATCGGCATTCTCTTCTTCTGTCTCTCGATCCTGGAGGACTCCGGCTACATGGCGCGGGCAGCGATCGTGATGGACCGCTTCATGCGGGCGATCGGCCTGAACGGAAAGGCGTTCATTCCGCTTATTCTCGGCTTCGGCTGCAATGTTCCGGCGATTATGGCGACGCGCACGCTGGACGATCATAAAGGCCGACTGGTCACTTCGCTTATTTCGCCGTTTATGTCCTGTTCGGCACGGCTCTCCGTCTACTCGCTGTTTGTATCGGCTTTCTTCGTCAAATGGCAGGCGGAAATCGTCTTTTTGCTCTATGTGACGGGTATCGCGATGGCCATTGTCACTGCGCTGATCCTGAAAAAATTCGTCAAGGCCGAAGACGGACTGTTTTTGATGGAGCTGCCGCCGTACCGGGCGCCGATGCTGAAAAGCCTGCTGCTGAATACCTGGGACAAAGCCAAAGGGTTTGTTCGCAAAGCAGGGACAATTATTTTCGGGATGTCTGTCCTGCTGTGGTTTCTCGGCAATTTCTCCTGGAATGGCATGGCGGAGATGGACGACAGCTTTTTGGCAGCGATTGGCGGCGTGATCGCTCCGGTGTTTGCTCCGCTCGGGTACGCTACCTGGCAGGCAGGTGTGGCCTTGATTACCGGTTTCTTGGCCAAGGAGGTGGTCGTGACGACCATGGGGATCGTCTACGGTGCCGGGGATGCAGCGGGCTCGCTCACAACTATATTGCAAGGAACGTTTACACCGGCGGCCGCACTGTCGTTTCTGTTTTTTATTCTGCTCTACACGCCGTGTATTTCCACGGTTGTCGTGATGAAGCGGGAGACAGGTTCGTGGAACTGGACATTGCTCTCGATTGTCTACAGCTTTGTGATTGCATGGGTCGTTTCCTGGCTGGTCTATCAAGTCGCTCAGTTCATCCTGTAAATACGCTAGGAGGTTGAAGAGACATGATTTATGTGATTATCGCCGTTGTGCTTGGCTTTGCCGGATGGCAGCTGTTCCAGTTCGTCAAGCGGGCGAGAGGTGGCAGCTGTGCTAGCGGCTGCAATGGCTGTGGATCGGACGGTAACTGTTCTATTCAGCATAGTCAGATGCCGAAAATTGAGGGGAAGTAACAAGGATAACGAAGGATATAGGCCGGGATTGTCTGCTCATGTGGACGACCTGGCTTTTTTGTTGTTTCGAAACATCTTTCAGTATCGGCAACCGGGGGTGCAGTGGAGGCGAGGGGAATCGCCAAGAAGAGAACACTCCGCAAGTGACATCGCACAGTGAAGTATTCAAGGCCGACTCCGCCCAAAATACGAAACCGCGCCCCAAAGCCACTCGCTTCGCGGCGGGTGTATCTCAAGGATGTAGATGTGGCGCGAAAGACGTTTCGTTTTTTGGGCTCCGTCTCTGTAGGCGCTGTCAAAAAGCTCCGCTTATCTCTTCTTGACGATTCCCTGACTGCAGCTTGTGGGTTACTCAGGATGGTGAAAACCGGTGAATTTTAGCGACCGTTGTTTACGAACACACGGCATCAATTCCAACGGCTTTTCGATCTTTACACTCCTGTAAATGCTGACTTTAACGGCCTATCCTGGTACGGCAATGCAAATATAGACGAGTTCTTCGCTGAATAACAAGCGGTGGCAATTATTCTTTTACTCTTTTCCCACGTTGATTCCGCCTAGTTGCTCAGTTTCTCTCTCCCACCACAACAGTCCGGGACAAGAATCTAAACCGTTTTTGCCTGTTCGCAGTCTTATATACGTTCAGCGACGCTTCATTGTGCCGGAGCTGCTCAATTTACTTACCAAAATGAACATGAGATAATGGAGCCAATATATCTCCGCGAAGATGACAAAGACGTATAGAGAGGGAAAATAATGCTCATCAGAATTGCCGCAATTGCTTCAGAAGAATTCATGCCGAGAATCCTGAAGTATAAAGATGCTCACGAAGGTATCCACATTACGCCGTACATATACAAGAACCCGCGAGAGAGCTCGGCTTTGCTCGACCAAATCAGCGATTGTGACGTACTGCTGTTCGCCGGCTCAACGCCTTACGCGTTTGCGAGAAAAAAAGCAGAACAAAAAAAGTGGCCGGCGGTATACATTCCGTTCGATGAGTATACCATTACGCTCTCCTTGTTTCATACGATGCTGAAGGTTCCGGAGGGGTTGAACCACTTTTCCATCGACATGCCCAATGAATATATCGAAAATGTAGTAGAAGAATTGGAGCTGGAGAACCTTTCATGGTTCTCCAAGGATTTCACGGGGATGCTGGAAGAGGATGGCGCGAAGTTCGATGCGGAAGAAATTATCCGGTTTCACAAGGAGCTGTGGGAAAGCGGACAGAGCACGCTGGCCTTGACCGGCTTCGACTATGTATACAGCCGTTTGCGTGAGCTGGGCATCCCGTGCGTACCGCTCATGGTTCCCGGCAAGAATATTCGCGATACAGTCAAGCAAGCGGTTGCCTATGGCATGCTCAAGATCAGCAAAAGCTCGCAGATAGCCGTTGGAATCGCGTCGATTAACCAGATTGACGGCTCGAAGTACCCGACGGGCAGTCTCGTCCAGGAAGCGACGATCGTGCTGCAGCAGCAGTTGCTCGAGCTGGTAAAGGAAACGGATGCCACCGTCCAGAAATTGGGGATGGATCAATTTGTGATTTACGGAACAAGAGGCAGCATTGAACACATGATTGAATTTAAGCGCATTCTTTCATTATTAAACTACGTCGAACAGCATTCGCGGGCGACGGTCAGCATCGGCTTTGGATTTGGGCTTACCGCCAAAGAGGCGGAATCGAATGCGCGGATTGCCTTGTTTCATGCCGGGAAAATAACGAACGAAAGCGGCGCTTTTCTCGTGACGGATGAAAAAGAAGTCATCGGTCCGTTGAACGCCGAGCTGAAGACGTTTCACCTGAAAAGCGAGAACAAAGAAATTCTCGAGATCGCCGAGAAAATCGGCATCAGTGTCGCCACCGTGAACAAGCTGGTGCAGTTTGTGAAACTGCGTCGGGACAACCGCTTTACGGCCACTGATCTGGCCGAGTATCTGGGGATTCGACGTCGCAGCTCGGAGCGAATCCTCAAAAAGTTTATTGATCATCAAGTGATAGAAGCCGTGGGAGAGGAGCAGCCCTACCAAAAAGGGCGCCCTCGGGCAGTTTATCGACTCAATCTTTTTGAGCTTCCTTAACCATAGGTAGACGGGACGATCGCAGTGTATCCCGGCCTCTTCAACAGGGAGTCGGGATATTAGTGTTTTGGCCATCCATAGCGTTTATGAATAGCGGGCAAATCTGTATCGTATACACGCGAATGGATGAATCATCATATTTAACGTCTATATAACGACAATATTTTTTAACCACTTAAACACCTGGTAAGACACGATTGATTTTTCAATAAATTAAGAGTATATTTATAAATACGAATTAGCGTCTATATAACGACTCTTACGGAGTAGAGATGTCAAGAGATTACCGTACATGTCTGCGTGCAGTATTGCAGGAGATACGTTGAAAGCGCTTCATGCACAAGACATGCGTGCAGCATCGCTGAATGGCAAAGGGGGTGAATGGTGGACACGACAAACGACAGCGATCACAGCACCAGGGAAGATTCACATACATAGAGAGGGGTTTCATTATGTTGTCGACACGAAATAAGACTCGCCTTGCACTGAACCTGCTTGTTGCTATGCTCGCCTTTTCCGCGATTGGTTGCAGTTCCTCATCAAATACGGCCACGGCTCCGGCAGACAATCGCAATGCCGCGGGAGAACACAAAGACAATCTGCAGCCGAAGCAGGGAGGAACGATTACGATCGGGTACCAAACAGAACCGGATACATTGGATCCGCAAAAAACCGCCATGTCGGCAGGAAATTTTGTCTCAGGATTCCTCGGCGGAGCGCTGCTTGCCCTCGATCCGAACACATTTGAGCTGAAGCCTCATCTCGCCGAATCGTACACGATCTCCGAAGATGGCAAGACGTGGACGTTCAAGCTTCGCTCCGGGGTGAAGTTTCACGATGGCACCCCGCTGACGGCTGCGTCTTTCAAGAGCAGCTACGAACGGGCGTTATCACCGGAAACAGCCTCGCCTGTCACGGGAACAGATTTAGCTCCGATCAAATCGATCTCTGCACCCGATGACAGCACCTTGATTCTGCATTTGGAGCAACCGTCCGCCCCTCTGCTTGGCGCCCTGTCGTATGCGGGCTATGCCCAGCCGCTTTCCATGGAAGCGTTGAAAAAATTCGGCAATGAGATTGGCCGAAACCCGGTAGGTGTCGGCCCCTGGAAGTTTGAAAGCTGGAAGACGGGCGAATCGATTACGCTGGTGCGAAACGACGACTATCGGTGGGCGGTGCCATATGCTGAGAATCAAGGAGCGGTAAGACCGGACAAACTCGTCATCAAGTTCATTCGAGACAACCAGACATTGGCGGCCGCGCTGGACAGCGGCTCCATCGATATCGCTGCCGTACAGCCGAAAGATGTTAAAAAATACATGAACAACAGCAAGTTTACGGTTTTGGAGGGGATGCAGCCCATAGAGGTATTTATTGCCATGAACCTCGAAAACGAGTCGCTGAAAGATATCAATGTTCGTAAAGCGCTCAATTTGGCGATTAACAAGGAAGCGATCATCCAGGCGAATTTGCAGGGTGAAGGAATGCCTGTCTACGGACCGATTCCGCCCACCATGTTCGGCTACGATCTCAACGTCGAAAAATACGGGTACAAGTACAATGTAGAGGAAGCGGTGAAGCTTCTCGAAGCATCGGGATGGCAAGCAAATGCACAGGGAATCAGGGAGAAAGCCGGAAAGACGCTTAGCCTGACGATGATTACTGACAATGCCAACCCGGGCAATCAGCTCATCCAGAGCATGCTCAAAGCCATCGGCATAGAGGTGAAGATTCAGAATCTGGAGGCCGGGGCTGCGAATGACCAAGCCGTTCATGGCGATTTTGATCTGATGGTAACGGATCACGGCAGCGTTGACCCGGATATTCTGTACTTGCTGATGGATTCCAAACAAATCGGCGGGTTGAATTTTTCCCGAATTAACGATAAACAGCTCGATGTCCTTTTGGAAAAAGGACAGACGACTACCGACAGGGCCGAACGGCAGAAAGTCTACGAGCAAATTCAACGGCTCGTCGTTGACCAGGCCTATTGGGTCCCGCTTTACTCGGCAAAAACGTTCCAGGTGGTCAACAATCGCATTCAGGGCGTAAAGCCGAATCCGCTTGCTACGTTAAACGTGCAGGATATGTGGGTGAACGAATAAATCTCGCTTTTGGCAGGAATGAGCATGATGAACCAGGCAGGGAAAGCATCGTTATAGACTAAGGGGGATCGCGGTATGAATAAATGTCGCTTTGTCTATTTGCTGCTCGTTTGCTTCCTCGTCTTTCCGGTGGTTGGCTGCAGTTCAACGACAGCCCCGGCCGATACTGGCAAGCCGGGTGGAGAGATGGAAAAACATGCAGAACCGAAACGGGGCGGAACCATCACGATCGGCGTCACCGAAGAGCCGGACACGCTGGATGCCCAAAAAACGAACATGAACGTAAGCAATTTGATCACCGGCCTTCTCGGCGGATCGCTGCTGTCAATGGATTCGAAGACGCTTGAAATCAAGCCGTATTTGGCAGAATCGTATGTGATTTCCGAGGATGGGAAGACGTGGACGTTTACCATTCGTTCCGGGGTCACGTTTCACGATGGCACACCGCTGACGGCGGCGTCGTTCAAGATGACGTTTGAACGGGCGCTGGCACCGGAAACAGCTTCGACGAGTACCGGGGAAGTGCTTACTGCCATACAGTCCGTCTCTGCTCCTGACGACAAGACGCTCATTTTGCATCTGAAAGAACCGTCGGCTACACTGCTTTCCTACTTGGCCCAACCGGGTGTGACACAGCCGTTGTCGATGGAGGCACTGGCAAAGTACGGAAAAGAATACGGCCGAAACCCTGTGGGCGTCGGGCCGTGGAAATTTGAAAGCTGGAAGACAGGCGAATCGATTACCCTCGTACGCAACGATGCTTACCGGTGGGCGGACCCGTTTGCGGAAAACCAGGGACCGCCGAGAGCCGACAAGCTCGTCTTCAAATTCATTAAGGACGCACAGACGACGCTCGCTGCGCTGGAAAGCGGCACGATCGATTTGGCCAGCGTGGCGGGGAAAGATGCGAAACAATATCAAAACAGCGGCAAGTTTACCGTGCTGGAAGCGATGTCGCTCGGCGTGAGTTTTGTGCAAATGAATCTGGAGAACGAGATTTTGCAAGATGTCAACGTTCGCAGAGCCTTGAATATGGCCATCAACAAAGCAGCGATTATCCAGGCGGATTTGCAGGGCGAGGGTGTGAGCGCCCATGGACCGCTGCCCCGCGAGATGTTCGGCTACGATCCGGCAGTTGAGGAGTACGACTACAAGTACAGTCCCGAAGAAGCAAAAAAATTGCTGGAGGCAGCAGGCTGGCAGATGTCCTCGCAAGGAATCAGGGAAAAGGCCGGAAAGCCGCTTCGGCTGAACCTGTTGACGGCGATGTCTTCACAAGCCGTCCCGCTGATTCAGAGCATGCTGAAAGAAGTAGGCGTAGATGTGAAGGTACAGCATGCAGAGTTTGCGACGGTTCTGGACGCTTCGGCCAAGGGCCAATTCGATTTGAATATTTTGGCGTACACAGAGGTTGATCCCGATGTTCTGTATTTGTTTATGCATTCCAGTCAAATCGGCAGCTTGAATCATTCCCATATCAACAACCCACAGCTGGACGCTCTGCTGGAAAAGGGCCGGACGACGGTCGACCGGGGAGAACGCAAGAAGATCTATGCAGATATCCAGAAGATTGCCGTCGACCAGGCCTATTGGATTCCGTACGCAGAAGAGAAGAAGCTGCTCGTGGTCAACAAGCGCCTGCAGGGAGTGAAGCTGGATCCGATCGCGGGCATTCAGCTTGGAGACAGTTGGGTGAACGAATGAGCCAAGAGGTGAGAGGTGGGGTCAAGATGGGGGGCAACGCGTGGGTGACGGCGTATGTCGAAGCGGCAACGCCACTCATGGAGCGGTGTGGTGTGCCGGGCGTAATCGTCGGATTGAACCGGGACGGCAAAAGCGTCTATCGCCAGGGATTCGGCTATCGGGACCTTGAGCAGCGAAGGGCAATCACGGCCAATACGGTAATGGGGATCGCTTCCATCACCAAATCGTTTACATGCGCCGCGATTATGCAGCTACAGGAAGCCGGGAAGCTGACTGTGCACGATCCGGTGCTCGCGTATTTGCCGGAGTTTCGCACGCCCGCGCAAGCATACACAGAGCGAATGACGATTCACCACTTTATGACACATACGTCCGGTTTGCCGGTATTGCCGACGGATTACCTTGCGATCAAATGGTTGGCGGACGGCGACATACGTTCCGAGAATCACCCGATTCACAGGCAGATCAGGAAAGATGACCAGAAATGGATCAACACGTACGAAGATTTTATGGAAGTCATCAGCAAGACCGACTTCGCGCTGCTCGGACCGCCCGGAGCTCAGTTCAACTACTCGAATGACGCGTACACGTTGCTTGGCGCAATCATCGAAAGGGTCAGCGGCATGCTGTATGAAGAGTATATCAAAGCGCACATACTCGAGCCTGCTGGCATGCTGAACAGTTCATTTGCATTGAGTGATTTGCCGCGCTATCAGGAAGTGACGACGATCTACCATCTTCGCGAGAAAGACGGGGAAAAGGAAATATACGCGGACCCGAATTGGGAGGATACCCAGGTCGTCATGGCGTCGGGTCATCTCAATTCAACCGTCCATGACATGCTGCGATATGCGGAGATATATCGGACGGGAGGCTTGGTCGGCAGCGAAAGAATTCTTTCTGCCGAAAGCGTGAAGATGATGACCCACCCGCACGTCCAGGTCGGCTACGGGCAGTACTACGGCTACGGGTTGTTTGTCACGCCGGATTACTATGGCGCTACGCTGCTCGAGCATAGTGGAGGGATCAAAGGGGTAGCTTCGCAGATGATGATCATTCCGGAGCGAGGAGTTACGGGGATCGCGATGGCGAACCTGGCAGCTGCACCGATCATTCCCTTGCTCCATTATGCCGTCAATTCACTGGAGAACCGTTCTCCAACCGCTTCGCACCGGGCATTCCCTGATGATCTCAGCATCTCTTGTGAACAGATGAATCAGTACGTAGGGACGTATCGGGCGACAGTTGATCACAACGTTGCAATAACGATTGAACATGCAGCGCTGACGCTTATTAGTCGAGGAGGGGAAAAACATTTTCTACAGCCCGTAGGAGATGACTATTTTGCAATAAAAGCAGATGAAGAGGAACAAGTCATCCGGTTTCACAGAGACGGGGAAGGAAAAGTAAAGGGCTTGTCCGTTGGCGTTCATTACTTTTCCATAGTGGCAGAGTAAACGCGGCGGCGCGAATCGTTTACAGATGGTAACAGGCTGTAGGGGATGAATCTCGGCTAGGCGAAGCCTGCATGCACTCGTCTAATGCCCGAGTCGTCCATCGTCAAAATATGCTGTCTCATGATCAAAAAAAGAGCGACTGGACGAGGTTTTTGTGTATAATGGGAATATACGTTCCTGTAAAGGTGGTGGCCCTCCGTGCAAATCACGTTTCAGTTTCGACTCTATCCGACTCCCGAACAGGAACAGCAACTGCATCGAACATTGGACTTGTGCCGGAAGCTGTATAATCGGGCCAAGGAATGGCGGGACACCGCCTACAACCAAGAGGGCAAAACCGTCACCTATGCGATGCAGCAGAATGAATTGCCCGCCTTCAAGAAGGAATTCCCCGCATACAAGGAAGTTCATTCGCAAGTGCTTCAGGATTGCCTGAGGCGTCTGGATGATGCCTATCAGCGTTTCTTCCGCGGGGAGGCGGGGTTTCCCCATTACAAGTCAACCGAACGCTACCTCTCCTTTACGTACCCGCAGCCTGGTGCGGTAAGCAAGACATTCGCCCACGACGGATTCGTCTATTTGCCCAAAATCGGCTTTGTCCGCATGCATGCACACCGTCCATTCGACCGGACGATCGTGACACAAATCAATGTGAAACGGTATGCGGACGGGTGGATGGCCAACATTGGCGTTAAAACGGAGGCAGCGGAAGCAGGGCAGACGGTGGAAACCGCTGTGGGCATCGACGTAGGGCTGAGCACGTTTGCGGCGCTGTCCGATGAGACGAAGGTGGACAACCCGCGGCATCTGCGAAGGGCGGAAAGGCGGCTGAAACGCGCCCAGCGGCGACTATCCCGCAAACAACGCGGTTCCCGCAACCGGCAGAAGGCCAAACGGAAGGTTGCGAGAATGCACCAAAAAGTCGCTCGGCAGCGCAAAGATTTTTTGCATAAACAATCATACCGCATCGTCATGAGCCATGATCTGATCGCCGTGGAGAAGTTGAAAGTGAAGAACATGATCCGTAATCGCCGCCTGTCCAAAAGCATCTCTGATGCCGGATGGCGAAAGTTTATCACTTATTTGTCGTATAAAGCCGAAAGACAGGGGAAGCGATTCGTACAAGTGCCTGCCCACGGCACATCGCAGACCTGCGTATGCGGCGCAGATGTTCCAAAAACGTTGGCGGTAAGGCTTCATGAATGCGAAGGATGCGGACTAGTGCAGGACCGGGACATCGTCTCGGCCAAGGTCATCTTGCAGCGGGCTTTGAAAATCGCAGCTTGATGGACCGAACACCGTAGGGAGGGTTTGCCCCGAACGGGATGCGTTCAGCATCGAACGCTTGTGGAGATCATGTAAGACCTTTCCTTCAGAAAGGCAGCGATCGTCGAAACAAGAAGCCCCCGCCTCTTCAGGCGGTGGGAGCATTCACTGCCTCAATCCGCAAGCGCCGTACAAAAGTACGGCAAGGAGTACAAGAGAAACCCGGTAGGGGTCGGTCCCTGGAAGTTTGAAAGCTGGCAAGCAGGTCAAGCCATCACGTTAGTCCGCAATGAGGAATTTAAGTGGGCGGAGCCTTTTTATCACAATCAGGGACCTGTCCATCCGGATAAACTGGTTTTCAAGTTTATTAAAGATGCGCAAACGATGATGGCCGCACTGGAAAGCGGAACAATCGATGTCGCCACCTATGTGAAGCCAAAGGATGTCAAGCCATTTGAAAATAATCCCAAATTCCAGGTCGGTGAAGAACTGAAGAGCGGAATTGGGAACTATGTGCAAATCAACACGGAAAATGAGATTTTACAAGACGTTCAGGTGCGGAAAGCGTTAAGTGTTGCGATCAATAAAGAGGCAGTGATCCAATCCGTTTTGCAGGGAGAAGGAGTCGTAGCGCATGGGCCGCTGCCTGCTTCTATGCCCGATTATGATCAGGCAGTCGAGGAATACGGATACAAGTACAATCTGGACGAAGCAAAAAAACAGCTGGAGGCCGCCGGATGGAGAGAAAATGGACAAGGAGTCAGGGAGAAGAACGGGAAGAAGCTCTCTCTGCGGTTATCCATAGAAAGCCCCGACAAACAATCTGCCCAGCTGCTGCAGGCAATGCTGGCAGAGGCCGGAGTCGAAATCAAAATAGAAGAGCTGGAGTATGCCACATTACTGGATAAGTCTGCCAAGGGCGACTATGATCTGGCGATTAACGGGTATACGTATGCGGACCCTGATATCCTGTACCTCTTCTTCCACTCCAGTCAGGTAAACGGCGGAATCAATTACGGCAAGGTGCAAAATCGGGAGCTCGATGCTTTGCTGGAAAAAGGCCGCACGACCATGGATCTGGAAGCGAGGAAAAAGATATACGCTGATGTTCAGAAAATAATCGTTGATCAGGCGTATTGGATTCCGATTTATACGGAAAAGATGTTCCACGTGATGAACAGCCATGTGAAAGGCGTAAAGGTAGCAGCTGGGCGTTGGTACCTCAACGATCTTGAGAAAACCGAGTAATCCGCATCCCGCGAGAATGCTGGACGACAGATGCTTCCCTGCTTGCCGCCGAATATAGCTAATTTGTATGAAAAAACCGGGGAAATTCCATACAAAAATGACATTATTCCCGCCGTTTATCAGGCATTATATTTTCATGTAGAAACAAAGTGATATCGTGTCAATTAGACAAGGTATTACCGCAGCTATGAAAAGAGATGAAAATAGATCAAGGGGGACATTGCCTGATGTTCGGAAGCAGGGGTAGAGGAAGTCGCGTAGCTTATGTCGTGTTTATTTGTCTTTTGATTATTTCGGTGATTGGTTGCAGTACTGCCGGGACTCCATCCGGTAAAGATGCGGGACAGAAAACGGCAGGTACTGGACCGAAGAAAGGCGGTACAATCACTGTCGCACTAGATGCCGAGCCTGATACGCTCGACGTGCAAAAGACGGGAATGAGTGCAAGCTCAACGGTGGCTTCCTTCATCGGAGACGAGTTGTTCTATCGCGATCCGCAAACAGGTGAAAGCAAACCGCACCTTGCCGAGTCGTACACGATTTCCGAGGATGGGAAGACATGGACGTTTAAAATACGTCCTGGGGTAAAATTTCACGATGGAACACCAATGACGGCCAAAAGCTTCAAGGAAACGTTTGAACGCGCATTGGCGCCTGAAACCGCTTCTGTCACGACGGGGCCGACGCTTTCTTTGGTAGCATCCATCACAGCGCCTGATGACAATACACTTGTCCTGCAGCTAAAAGAGCCGTCCGCGCCGCTGCTTCCCGGTTTAGCTTCACCAGGATTCATGCAACCGCTTTCCATGGCCGCTGTCGAAAAGCTTGGCAAAGACTACGGCAGAAATCCTGTGGGCGAAGGACCGTGGAAGTTCGAAAGCTGGCTGCCTGGCCAATCCATTACTCTGGTGCGCAACGAAGACTACAAATGGGCCAATAAATCAGTAGAAAATCAAGGGCCTCCACACCCTGACAAACTCGTATTCAAATTCATTCACGACCATCAGGTACTGGTGGCTGCATTTGAGAGCGGCACAGTAGACATTGCCAGTATACAGGCAAAAGATGCAAAAAAATTCAGGAATAACGACAAGTACACGGTTTTGGAGGGAATCAGTCCAGGGGTCACCTTCATTGGCATGAATCTGACGAACGAGTTCCTGAAAGACATAAACGTTCGCAAAGCGATGAATATGGCGATTAACAAAGAAGCGCTCATTCAGGCGGATTTGCAGGGAGAAGGCGTACCTGCCTACGGACCCTTGCCCCGCAGCATGTTTGGCTATGACAAATCGATCGAGGAATACGCTTACAAATACAACCTGGAGGAAGCGAAAAAACTTCTGGATGCATCCGGATGGAAGGAAAATGCCCAGGGAATCAGGGAAAAGGATGGAAAACAGCTTCGTTTAAGATTGACAACGGTTGAAGGTACGCAAGGAAACGCACTGATTCAGAATATGCTGAAACAAATCGGAATCGATGTGAAAATTGAGACGGGAGACCGGGCGACAATGCTGCAGTCGGCAGTGAAAGGCACGTTTGACTTGATCGCGCTCAGCTATACAGACAGTGACCCGGACGCAGTGCTGTACTCCGTGTTTCACTCCAGCCAGATCGGGCAAGGTTTCAACTTTGGTCGAGTCAATAGCCAGGAAATCGATGCTCTCTTGATGAAAGGACGCACGACGACAAAACCGGAAGAACGGCAAAAGATCTACGAGGAATTTCAAAAGATTGCTGTGGAACAAGCATTCTGGATTCCGCTGTACACGGCCAAAAGCTTTTATGTCGTGAATAATCGCGTTCAGGGAGTAAAGATAAATTCGCAGCTAGACTTGATCCTGCAAGATAGCTGGGTGAACGAATAAGCCAACAAAGGGGGTACAACGACATGGCAAACGAGGCATGGAGCGCATTTGAACGGCTGGCCGCGGCGGAGATTGCAGAGAGCCGCGCACCGGGAGTCATTATGGGAATAAACAAGGATGGCCAAAGCTATTACAGAACGACATTTGGCTACAGGGACGCCGAACACAAGCTGGACATGACAGCTGATACTGTGCTGGGTGTGGCGTCCGTTTCGAAATCGCTGACCAGCATCGCCATTTTGCAGCTGCAGGAGGCCGGCAAGCTGTCCGTAGACGATCCTGTCCTTGCGTATTTGCCGGAGTTACGTACGCCTGATCAAAAGAAGACAGAGCAAATGAAGATTCACCACCTTCTGACGCATTCAGCCGGACTGCCTCCCCTGCCAATTGATTTTCTCGCGGTGAAACACCAATCACCTCATGATCTGACATCTGCGGATCATCCGATCCACAGATTTCTCAAGAAGGAAGATCAGAAGCCGATTCTTACCCATGAGGAATTGTTGGACACCCTGGCCAGAATGAACTACGAGCTGCTCGGTTCCCCCGGTCAATATTTTAGCTACTCCAATGATTCGTATTCTCTGCTCGGTGTCATTATCGCCAGAGTGAGCGGGAAACCTTACGATGTCTACATCAGGGAACACATCCTTACGCCTGCAAACATGCTGAGCAGTTCATTTTTCCCTGCAGAACTGAAGCATTTCCCCGACGTTGCCACGATCTACGATTTCAGAGAAGGCAGTGGCGAGCCGGAAATATTTCCGGATCCACATCGGGAAGACGGACCTGCTGTGCTCGCCAACGGGTTTATGAATTCCACGTTGCGCGACATGCTGAATTACGCGGAGATTTTCCGTACCGGCGGTGTGGTCGGCAAGGAACGGATTCTGTCCGCGGAGAGTGTGCGACTCATGACAGAGCCGCATATCCGTTGTGATTACAACAAGTTTTACGGGTATGGGCTGATGATTCAACCCGATTACTTTGGGGCGAAATTGATCGAGCACGGCGGCTCGATGAAAGGTGTGTCCGCTCATTTGGCGATACTTCCGGAAAGAGGGATTACTGCAGTCGCTCTGGCGAATCTGAAAGGAACCCCGCTGCAAAGATTGACGCACAGCGCCTTGAATGTAGCGGAAGAGCGTGAACTGGAAGCCTCTTCGGTCGTGTACAGGGACTATCCCATCGAGGCCGAGCGGCTCAAAGAGTACGTCGGACGGTATCTATCCGGTGAAGGTGCGGATTTTAGCGCAGTGGTGGAAAATGGATCGCTCTCGATACAGGACAATACGTCTCCGCCCGCGGCAAAGCTGACGTTTAACCTGCAGCCCGTCGGTGAGGATTCCTTTTTGACGAAATGGCGGGGACGGGAATTCTCCATCTGTTTTACACGGGATGAGGGTACGGTGAAGAATCTCGTATTCGGGCTTCGGCAAATTCCCAAGATCAACGGATAGATAGGAAAATCGATCCGAAAAAATCGATGAAGCACAATTCCTCGGCCTTCCCGATTTGAAATTAACGACTATATAGAGACGTATAAAGCGACATCGATCGGAGAAATGTCCGACGAAAAAGTTCGTTCGGGAAGCTGTCCTTTCGGTTTCTCATGTCTTGCCAGAAGACCCCCGCCTCAATCGCATTGGAGCGGTAGGTGGGGGATACGTTCAGCGATGAAACGAGGTGTATCCATGAAAAAACAAGAGTGGGAAAGTACATTTGCCGAGTTTGCAGAAGCAGTAATTACGGAAAGCCGCGCCCCCGGTTTGGTCATGGGAGTCAACAAAGACGGCCAAAGCCTGTACAGAAAAGGCTTTGGCTACCGCAACAGAGAGCGCAAGCTGGAAATCACGCCGGACACCGTCATGGGGCTGGCATCCGTCACCAAGTCGTTCACCTGCATGGCGATCATGCAGCTGCAGGAGGCGGGAAAGCTGTCGGTTCACGATCCCGTTCTCACCTATTTGCCGGAATTTCGCACCCCGGACCGTGGGAAAACGGAGCAGATGACGATTCACCACTTTATGACGCATTCCGCCGGTCTGCCGCCTCTGCCTGCTGACATCCTCGCGATCAAACACTCGTTGTACGATGATATTGCAGAAGAGAATCACCCGATCCACAAATTTTTGAAAAAGGAAGACCAGAAGCCGATTCACACTTCCGAAGAGCTGCTCGCGGTCCTCGGCAAATTGGACTACGAGCTGCTCGGCGTTCCCGGTCAGTATTTCAGTTACTCGAACGATGCGTACTCCCTGCTCGGCGCGATTATTGCCAGAGTGAGCGGGAAGCCTTATGACGTCTACGTCAAAGAACACATTCTTGAACCTGCGGGCATGTCCAGCAGTACGTTTCAGCTCGGTGATTTGTCCGGTATGCCTGATGTGACGACGATTTACCACTTCCGGGACAAGGATGGCGGTTCCGAGGTGTACCCGGACCCGAATTGGGAAGAAGGGCCGGCTGTGCTGGCGTCGGGGCATTTGAACTCAACCGTGCATGACATGCTCAAATACGCAGAGATTTTCCGGACGGGCGGGCTCGTCGGCAAGGAGCGGATCTTGTCGGAAGAAAGCGTAAGGCAAATGACGCGCCCGCACATCCGCTGCAATTACGGCAGGTATTACGGATACGGGCTGATGGTCCACCCCGATTACTTCGGCGGGACGCTGCTCAAGCACGGCGGAGCGATCAAGGGAGTTGCCGCCCACCTGGCGATCGTACCCGAGCGAGGCATCACGGCTGTCGTGTTGGCCAATCTGGTCGGCACACCTGTTGAGAAGCTGACCTTGGCCGCTTTGAATGGTGTGGAAGGACGTCCCTTGGGCGCTGCCTTTGAGACGTACGAGGAGTGCAGTGTCCCGGCTGAACGTCTGCCTGAATACGTCGGACGCTATGTTTCCGGCGAAGGGATGGATGTCAGCGTTGCGCTTGCAGACGGAGCGTTGACGTTGACGGAGAATAGCGGCTACTCCGGCAGCACAAGCGAAACATATCGACTGCAGGCGATCGGCGAGGATTACTTTTTGACCAGCCTCAACGGAAGCGAGTACACGCTCGGCTTTACAAGGGGCGAAGACGGTACGGTGAAAGCCATCGCCTTTAGCTATCGGCAAATCCCCAAGGTCAAAAGCGGGGAGGCGTAGCAGGTCATGAAAATTACTTCGATTCAGGTCCATGCGATCAGGCTGCCGCTATTGCGCCCGTTTATTGTCGCCTATACGGCGTACCGTGATATGCCCTCGATCATTGTAAAAGTGGAGACAGACGACGGGCTGGTCGGCCTGGGCGAATCCGTCCCAGATCAGCATGTCACCGGGGAATCGTGGGAAAGCACCTATGCGATGCTGATCCATCAATTGGCCCCGGTCGTTCTCGGAGAAAATCCGTTTGATATCGAACGGATTCATCAGGTAATGAATCAAACCGTCCACGGAGCTCCGGCGGCCAAAGCGGCGATTGATATAGCGTGCTACGATTTGATGGGCAAGACTGCCGGTCAACCTGTGTACCGTTTGCTGGGCGGAAAATTTCACACGACGCTTTCCTTTCCGTACGTGATCAGCATTTTGCCGCCCGAGGTGATGGCGGCAGAGGCAAAACAAGCGATAGCAGACGGGTTTGCCTGCCTGAAAATAAAAGTCGGGGCCGACTTGCGCACAGACGTCCAGCGCATCCGGGCGGTGCGGGCAGCGGTAGGTCCGGATGTCAAGCTGCTGGTAGATGCGAACCAGGGGTGGATCAATTCCGCCAATACGCTGGCGGTGCTCAAGCAGGTTGAAGACTGCCGGATCGATTGGATCGAGCAGCCTGTCGCAGCGGCTGACCTGGACGCCTTGTCGGACATTCGCCGCCGCGTATCGATTCCGGTTATGGTGGACGAGGGGCTGTGTGGCGAGAGCGATATGCGGGAAGTCATCGCCAGGAAGGCTGCCGATAAGGTTAACATTAAATTGATGAAATGCGGGGGAATCTATCCTGCCGTCAAACTGGTTCATCAAGCCGGGATGGCTGGAATGGAGTGCCAGATCGGCTCCATGCGGGAATCATCGGTTGCCAGTGCGGCAGGAGCCCATCTGGCGATCGCCAAGCGAAACATTATCGCCAACGAGCTGGCCGGCCCGCTGGCGGTTGCAAAGGATGTAGCGAGCTTATCGTATCAGGGAAGCCAGATTGTCCTAAACGAAAAGCCGGGATTGGGGCTTTTGCTGGATGAAGCGGTCCTGGACGAATTGACTGTCAAAGCGGAGCGGATCAGAGAGGGCCTGTGATGCAGCGAAACAATACAGCAAGGGCGCCTGGCTGCTGCTGATACTTTTATTCATTTGGCGTCCATATAGAGACAACGATTGGCTGGGCTTGCTTGGACAGTTACTTGTCAGAGGAAATGGGTGAACACAATTTGAAGCAATACATTCTTAACCGACTGTTGTCTGGCATCATCGTTCTCTTCGGACTTTCCGTTTTTACGTTTCTGCTGATTCATTTCATTCCGGGCGATCCCGTGCGGATCATGCTCGGTCAGCGGGCGACGGTTGAACAAATCGAGACGCTGCGCGAGCAGTTGGGCTTGAACAAACCGCTCGTGGTC
This sequence comes from uncultured Brevibacillus sp., assembly GCA_946402065.1. Classification (GTDB taxonomy): domain Bacteria; phylum Bacillota; class Bacilli; order Brevibacillales; family Brevibacillaceae; genus Brevibacillus_D. Next base: position 20,777 of record CAMIVR010000058.1, read on the forward strand.
CAGTACCTGGACTATGCGTCCGGCGTTGTCAGAGGAGACCTGGGCACTTCGCTGAAAACCGGCAGACCTGTCAGTACGGAGATCGCCGAGCGCTTTCCGGCGACGCTGAAAATGGCGGTGGCGAGCACAATCATTGCCGTTGTTGGCGGGACGCTGCTGGGCGTTCTGGCGGCGAAATACAAAGATACTGTCATTGATGTAAGCATTATGACGCTTGCGACCTTAGGGATGTCTCTGCCGGGTTTTTGGTTGGGACTGCTGCTGATGATGGTGTTTTCCGTCCAATTGGGCTGGTTTCCGATCGCGGGCGGTACCGGATTTATGGATATTGTCCTGCCTGCGGTCACGCTTGGTACGCTGATGGCGACGGAGCTCAGCAGATTGACTCGGGCCAGCATGATTGAGGTCTTGTCCAACGACTATATCCGAACAGCCCGCGCCAAGGGCATGGGTGAACACCTCGTCTTATTCCGGCACGCTTTTCGCAATGTACTGATCCCGATCGTGGCGGTGATTGGGCTGCAGCTTGCCGGATTGCTCGGCGGCGCCGTAATTGTGGAGCAGGTATTCAGCTGGCCGGGATTGGGGACATTGGCGATACAGGCGATCAGTTCCCGCGATTTTCCGATGATTCAGGGAACGATCCTGTTTATCGGGACGATCTACGTCCTCGTGATTATTTTGGTCGACGTATTGTACGCCCTTCTTGATCCGAGAATTGACTACACGACAAAACGGGAGGGAGCATAGGGATGGGTGTAGGAAAAAAGGAACGGGCGCTTCCCCGCTTTGAGCTGTTCGCCAAGATCATGCAGAAAAAGAAAGCGAAGATCAGCTTTTTCGTTCTGCTGGGCATCATTTTGCTGGGAATTATCGGGCCGTGGGTTGCTCCCCACGATCCGACCGCAACCTACTACGAAGCGTTCATGCAAGGACCGTCGAAACAATTTTGGCTAGGTACCGACGCGATTGGACGCGATATTTTGTCGCGCCTGCTGTACGGAACGCGGGTGACGTTGACGGTCGCCGTCATGGCATCCGCGATGACGTTTGTCGCTGGGACCCTGATCGGTGTGACAAGCGCATACATCGGCGGAGTCCTCGACAATATTCTCATGCGAATCATGGATATCCTGCTCGCCTTGCCGGGGATCGTCCTGGCCCTGGCGATCGTGGCGGCGCTTGGCCCCAGTCAGGAAAATGCGATGATTGCCATCGGGATATCGTCAGTCCCCGGATTTTCCATCCTCGTTCGCGGGGCGGCGTTATCGATCAAGTCGTCAGGGTATCTGGAAGCAAGCCGGTCGATCGGCAGCTCCAACTGGTGGATCATCCTGAATCAGATGATTCCCAACATTTCCAATGTGCTGATTGTATATACGACGATGTTTATCTGCAGCGCCATTTTGGGTACGTCTGCGCTCGGGTTTATCGGACTGGGCGCTCAACCGCCGACACCGGAGTGGGGAACGATGCTCAATGAAGGAAAAGACTACTTGCGCGAAGCATGGTGGCTGGCGACGTTTCCGGGCATTGCAATTACGGTTGTCGTGTTTACGGTGTATTTGCTGGGCGATGCCCTGCGCGATATTTTTGATCCGAAAGCGTAGAGATGGGTTCCCGTTTGTTTCGGCTCTTTGGAAAGGAGATCACAGAATGGAGCATGTACTGGAAGTAACCGGGCTAACGACCCGCTTTGCAAAAAACGGGATTGAATTCAAAGTGGTTGACGACCTCTCGTTCCACGTCGGGAAAGGGGAGGCTTTGGGGATTGTAGGCGAGTCCGGCTGCGGCAAAAGTGTTACGTCCCTTTCCATCATGCGGTTATTGGGGAAAAACGCCACAGTCGAGGGCAGCATTATGCTGAACGGCAGGAATATATTGCAATACGGGGAAAAAGCAATGCAGAACATCCGCGGGAATGAGCTGGCGATGATTTTTCAGGAGCCGATGTCATCGCTCAATCCCGTGCTGACGATCGGCAAGCAAATGAGCGAGGGGCTGGAAAAGCATCAACGCTTGAGCAAAGCCCAGGCCAGGCAAAGGGTGATCGAATTGCTCACGCAAGTCGGCATCTCGCGGGCAGCTGAAATCTATCGCGAGTACCCCCATCGCTTGTCGGGCGGGATGCGGCAGCGCGTCATGATCGCGATGGCGATTGCCTGCAATCCGGCATTGCTGATCGCCGATGAACCGACCACGGCATTGGACGTGACAATTCAGGCGCAAATCCTGGAGCTGATTCAAAAAGTCCGGGCGGAATTGGGCATGTCGTTCATCATGATCACGCATGATTTGGGCATTATCGCCGAGACCTGCGATCGAGTGCTCGTGATGTACGCCGGACAGGTCATCGAATCGGCTGACGTCAGAACGCTCTTGCGCAATCCGCAACACCCGTACACCAAGGGATTGATCCAGTCGACCCCGCACCAGGCCAAAGGGCAGCGGCGCTTGTACAGCATCGCAGGGAGTGTCCCGACACCCGACGAGTACCCTGCCGGATGCCGCTTTGCTCCGCGATGCGACAAGGTCCTGCCGGTATGTACGGAGCAACCGCCTCCGTTGACGGCAGTGGATAGTCAATCGCTTTGCCGCTGTTGGCTGTATGTGGAGAAGCCGGAACGGCTGGAGGTGAATGCATGACGGCGCCGTTATTGGAAGTAAAAGCGCTTGCGAAGCGATTTCCCCTGGGCAACGGATGGTTTCAGCGGACAGGCAGCGTGCATGCTGTCAATGGTGTCGATTTGACGGTATACGAAGGAGAGACACTGGGGATTGTCGGGGAATCCGGTTGCGGCAAATCGACGCTGGGGCGCTGCATGTTGCGTCTGCTGGAGCCGACGGAGGGAGAAATCGTGTTTCAAGGCAAAGACATCCGTTCGTTTGCCAAAGCGGAGCTGCACAGGGCGAGACGCAACATGCAAATGGTGTTTCAGAACCCGTTTGATACGTTGAATCCCAAGCTGACGATCCAGAAAATACTGGCAGAGTCGCTGATTGCCCATCACATTCCCATGACCCAAAGACAGCAGCTCATCGAAGAGACGATTGAAATCGTCGGGTTGAGCAAGCGGCATCTGTCACGGTATGCCCATGAATTTTCCGGGGGGCAAAGACAGCGAATCGGCATTGCCCGCGCCTTGATGCTCAGACCGAAGCTGATTATTGCCGACGAGCCGGTATCCGCTCTGGATGTGTCGATCCAATCGCAGATTCTCAACCTGCTTCAGGATTTGCAGGAGCAGTTTGCCCTCACGTACATCTTTATTTCGCACGATTTGAGCGTGGTCGAACACATTGCCGACAGGGTAGCGGTGATGTATTTGGGAAAAGTCGTTGAGCTGGCTACCAAACAGGAGCTGTTTCAACGCCCCATGCACCCGTACGCGCAAGCGCTGCTCTCCGCCGTCCCGGTGACGGACCCAGACGAAAAGAAGGAGCGGATCATCTTAAAAGGAGACCTGCCTTCGCCGTCCAATCCGCCGTCCGGCTGCACGTTTCATCCCCGCTGCCATGCCTGCATGGACGTATGCAAGACAGCGGTTCCCCGCCTGAGGGAAGTCGAAGGCAGACTCGTCGCTTGTCATCTCTACGAGCAATAAATGCAAACGATAAAACATGAGGATTTTGCACAAATCCATACATACAAAAGGAGAGGTACGTAAACGTATGACACATATAATCGACGGTCATTTTGACCTTTTGCTGGATGTCGCCGTTCAACGCGAGCTGGGAAAACGCAGAGTCATCGAAGCGGATTATTTGCCTGATATTACAGCAGGCGGGGTTCAGACGATCGTCTCCGCGATTTTCATCGACAGCAAATTTTTGCCGGAGATGGGGTTAAGAAAGGCTCTGCAGCAGATCAGCGCCCTGCATGCCGAAGCAGACGAATCGCCGGACAAACTCATGGTCTGCAAGAGCGTGGATGATATCAACCACGCGAACGCTACGGGGAAAGTCGGCTTTGTCCTGTCGCTGGAAGGGGCAGAACCGCTGTCCAACGATCTCAGCCTGCTGCGTGTGTTCTACGAGCTCGGCGTGCGGCTGCTCGGGCTGGTCTGGAGCAGACGGAACTACGTTGGCGACGGGAGCCATTTTTCTCCGGTGCGCGAAGGGAAAAAGGGAGGGATTACAGAGTTCGGCGTGAACGTGATTGAAGCGGCGGAAGCGCTCGGGATGATCATCGATGTGAGCCATCTGAACGACGAGGGCTTCTGGGATGTCATGGAGATCGCCAAAAAGCCTGTCATCGCCTCGCATTCCAACTGTCGGGCGCTCACGCACTCCATGCGCAACCTGACAGACGAACAGATCAAGGCGATCGCTGCGACGAATGGCGTCATCGGAATGAACGGCGTGAATATTTTCGTGGCAGATCGGGATGAGGAGTCAGATATCGAGCACTTGATCGACCATGTCGACCACATCGCCAAATTGGTCGGTGTCGAGCATATCGGGCTGGGGCTTGATATGATTGAGCCATTCAAGAAATACGACTCTCCGCAGGATGCGGCGAAAATGCCGCGGCAAGATTTGGATGTTGTCAAAGGATACGCGAAGGTACCCGAGCTTGTCCGCGCTCTCGCCAAAAGAGGGTATAAAGAGGAAGCGATTGAACGGATCATGAGCAAAAATTTCATGAGAGTGTACAAGGATGTGTGGAAGTAGGCAGATGCTCCTGCTTTGACATCTCACGCTTGGCGTTACAAACCCGTAAGCGGCCGCTTTTTCATCAGGCGCCGCTTACGGGTTTGTTCATTATTCAAAATAAGCCCATTTGTACTGCGCGTTGCCCATAGCAGAGAGCACGACATCTTTCAGCTTGGGATTTTTCACGTAGATCGAGGACTTAAAGTAAAACGGAATGACAGGCATCGCATCGACGAGAATTTTTTCGGCATGCTTCAAGATCGCTTTTCGCTTGGCAGGATCGCTTTCCGTTGCTGATTTGGTCAGCATGTCAGCATACTCTTTATCCTGCCAGCCTGTGTGGTTGTTGCCACCGGCGGTTTTGAAGATTTCCAAAAAATTGATCGGATCGTTGAAGTCTCCGGTCCAGCCCATCCGCGCGACCTGGTATTTTCCGAGCTTGACGCTCTCGTAGTACGCGTTCCACTCCTGCGTGTCCAGCTTCACTTTGACGCCAAGGTTTTTCAGCCACATATCCTGAACGGCCTGGGCGATTTTCGTCTGGGCGTCGTCGACGTTGTAGGAGAGCGTGATCGGCGGCAGCTTGTCTACGCTGGCGTAGCCTTCCTCCTGCATCCCTTCGGCCAGCAGCTTCTTCGCTGTTTCAACGTCGCCGTCCTTGAACAAGCCTTGTTCATTTTCCTTGAACATCGTCGGCGGGACGACTGCCATCGCCGGGATTTCGCCGCCCTGTGTGACGTTGTCTACGAGCGCTTTGCGGTCGATTGCATAGGCGAAGGCCTGGCGGATTTTCTTGTTGTTAAACGGCTTCTTGGCCGTGTTGAATTCATACCAGTAGGTTCCGGCTTTCGGCGCGACGTTTAGCGTGCCGCTCGCCTTCAGCTGAGCCATCGCGTCAAACGGAATATTGCCGGTCGGCGCTCCCGCCATATCGAGCTCGCCGCCTTCGAACATGCTCAACTCCGTATTGGCATCCTCGATCATATTGATCTCGATTTTATCCAGCTTGACCGATTGCGCATCCCAGTAGTTTTCGTTTTTGGCGAGCACGATTTTGTTCTTGTGCTTCCACTCCACCATTTTAAACGGGCCGTTGGAGATGTAGTCGGGTCCGGCCTCCTTGGACCAGTTCGGCTTGTCTTTCACGATCTTGCTGTCGACCGGGTAGTATGTATTAAAGGCTGTCAGCTCGAGGAAGAACGGAGTCGGATTCTCCAGCTTTACCTCCAATGTTTTGTCGTCGACCACCTTGATCCCGATTTGGTCTGCAGGCAGCTCATTTTTATACGCTTTTTCCGCATTTTTTATATAGTAGAGCTGATAAGCGTATTCGGAACCGTTTTTCGGATCGAGCGCCCATTTCCATGCGTACGCAAAATCCTCGGCTGTAACGGGATCGCCATTCGTCCACTTGGCATTGTCGCGCAGCTTGAACGTGTAGGTGAGCAGGTCAGCAGAAACGATAATGTCTTGGGCCATCGCCTTTTCCGGTTCGCCGTCCTTGTTGATCCGCGTCAACCCTTCAAAAATTTGCAGCAGGACGTTGTGGGAATAAATATCGGTGGCAGCGCCGGGATTCATGTTGTTTGGTTCGGTGAAGTTGTTCAGGCGGAGGACCTGCTCGGATTTGGGCTGCTCTGGTTGTGCAGGCTGCTGTGGTGAAGCCGTCTCGGTGGATTGTCCGGATGGCTGGGGCTGTTGGCTGCCGGTTTCATTGCTGCTGCCACATCCGCTGAGGGCAGTGCCCAAGGCGACGGTCAAGGTCAGCGCGCCGAGCCAGCGCTTGATTTGCTTTCGTTTTACCTGGATCACGTTCCATTTCCCCTTTCTTTTTCGTCCGCTACTACCGATGCTATAATAGTGTAGGACTATTTTGGTTGAATGAATTATACAGAACATTCAGTCCGTATGCCAGTATATTCCTGCCTATTTATGGGTTTTTTCCGAAAAATTCGTATGAATGCGAAATGGGAGACAGTGAGATGAGATTTGTCCTGATCGTGCTTGTTGCGATGTGCTGTGCGCTATCCACCTTGATACCGGGGTATGCAGCAGATGATGTACCGCTTGCCGAACAAGGAGTGATCGATTTAACGCAGTGGGACTTCACGGATGGCGAGATCGCCTATCTTGACGGCAGCTGGGAGTTTTACTGGAATAAATTGCTCGTTCCACAGGATTTTTCCACAAAAGAAAAATCGCCCGCTGCCTTTCTGCGTGTACCGGGGGATTGGAACAACAGCCCGCCTGAGAGTGGGCAAGTGTCGGGGCAAGGCTACGGCACGTATCGTCTCAAGGTCAAGCTTTCCAACAGCGAACTGCTGAAGCCGAAGGGACTGTACATCTCAAGCGTGGCTTCAGCCTACAAGCTGTGGGTAGATGGAGAGCTGCTGGCGGAAAATGGCAAAATCGGCACAGATCCCGCCGAGATGCAGCCAAAAAATTACGCAAAAATTGTCTTGTTTACGCCAAAGCACAGTGAAGTGGAAATCGTCATACAGGTGGCCAACTTTTCCCAGCGCAAGGGTGGATTGTGGAAATCAATCGGCTTTGCTTCCGAAGAAACCATTCTCTATAAACGAGACTTGAATGTCGCCTACGGAATTTTTGTCATCGGCTGTCTGTTCATCATGGCACTCTACCATTTCGCTATCTATCTGATTCGCCGCAAGAACAAGTCTCCACTGTTCTTTGGTGCCCTGTGCCTATCGATCGTCCTCCGCTCGCTGCTGCTTGATGAAACGCTGCTTGTCCGGTTTTTTCCGCAAATCGATTGGACGCTTGCAGTGAAAGTCGAATACATCACCATTGTGTTATCGATGGTGTTCATTGTTTTATTCGCCCACACGCAGTACGGAGCGGAAATGAACAAGCGATTCCGCAACTTTTTTGTGCTGGTCGGCCTGGCTTTCTCGCTTTTTGTGCTGGTGACCCCGCCGCGCATCTTTACCTATGGGCTGACGGCGATAGAAGTGTATTTGCTCGTAAGCTATTTGTATATTATCGCCGTCCACCTGCTTGCTGCCATCCGCAAGCGCCCTGGCTCGCTATTAAATGGGATTGGCCATCTCGCCTTTTTGCTGACGATCATTAACGAGATCCTCTACTATCGGATTGCCAGCAGTCTCGGCAGTTTGGTGCCGCTCGGCTTATTGGTGTTCCTCTTTACGCAAATGCTGAACCTATCGATTACGTTCGCCCAATCGCTCACGCGCGTAGAGAATCTCTCGGCAGAATTGCAGCAAATCAATGAGTCGCTGGAAGAGAAGATTGCAGAGCGGACGGTCGCATTGCAGGAGGCAAACGCCGGCTTGCAGCGGGCCAATGAAGAGCTTTCCACGATGGAGCAATCGCGCCGGAAGCTGCTCACCAACATTTCCCACGAGCTGGGGACGCCGCTGACCTCGATTCAAGGCTACATCAAAGCGATGATCGACGGCATCGTCAAAGCAGACGACCCCAAATTCCTTCGCCTGATCTATGACAAAACCGTCTTCCTGCACCGGATCATTCGCGATCTGTTCGAGCTGACCAAAATGGAAGCAAAACAGGTTCCGTTCGATTACAGCACACAGGGGCTCGTACCGTACGTCCGGAAAATCTATGAGAAATTTGCCCACGATCTGAAGAAGGACGATCTGCAGTTTGTCCTAGAGTCGGTTAACAGCCCGATCGCCGGGCGTGTGCCGCTCGTTTCGATTGATGTGGTGCGGATTGAACAAGTCTTTTCCAACTTGCTGGTCAATGCTGCAAAGTACACGCCAGCAGGCGGGACGATTCGATTGCGCGTCGGCTTGCTAGCGGATGAAAAATGGGGAGGACATGCCGTGATCAGTGTAGAAGATACGGGCAAAGGGATTGATGAAAAGGATCTTCCCTACATCTTCGACCGCTTTTATAAAGGCAGTGAGCAATCCCGGAAGCACGCGGCAGGCGTGGGGTTGGGCCTTGCCATTTCCAAGGAGATTATCGCGATTCACCAAGGAACGATGGAAGTCGAAAGCAGCAAAGGCGCAGGCAGTACGTTTCGCTTTACCCTGCCTGTCCGGTTTGTACCTGCAGAAGAATACGAGGAGGTGATCTAAGTGGCTGAAGAAAAAATTTTACTCGTCGAGGATGAAACAGACATCAGAGAATTGGTCAAGCTGTATCTGCTCAACGATCACTACCGCGTATGTGAAGCAGACAACGGCCAAACAGCTCTCCAGCTGCTGGAGACGGAGAAGCCTGATCTGCTCATCCTCGACATTCTGCTGCCGGATTTGAATGGGATGGACATTTGTCGCGAAGTGCGCAGCCGCTCGGATATTCCGATCATTTTTTTAAGCTGCAAAATCGACTCGGAAGACATCATTGCCGGACTGGAGCTGGGCGGGGACGATTACGTCACCAAGCCGTTTGACCCAAGCATCCTCGTCACCCGGGTAAAAGCGAATCTGCGGCGGTATGCCATGAAGGGCAGGGCTGAGCAGGTGGATGTGGTTTTGCACCAAAAAATCGACAGCGCCATTGCCGAGCAGCTAACCAAGCGGGAGCTCGACGTGTTGATGTTGATTGAAAAAGGCTGGACCAACCAGGAAATCGCCGCGCACTTTCACATATCTGTCGGAACGATCAAAGGCTATAACAATCAGTTGTTTAGCAAGCTGGAGGCAAAAAACCGCACACAGGCGATTTTGCGGGCGCGAGAGCTTGGGCTGTTGCGCGATCGGGTGGAGTAGGTGGGGAAGGGGACTGTAGGAATGAGAGTAGCTGTCGCATTATTGATCGCGCTTTGCCAAAGAACTGCAACTGTTGCTTTTTCTTGTGAAACACCCCAATCAGGTATTTGGATTTCAGCAGCTGCTTGAGCAGGTGTGGGGATATGACCATGATCGCGATGAACGGACAGTTATGGTGCAGATTAGCAATTTGCGCAAAAAAATTGAGGCTGATCCGGCAAAACCGGAGTATATTCAGACAGTGCGCGGGTTTGGATATAAATTTCACATCGACGGGTAGGTTCATGCCGTCTTCAGCCGCTATCAGCTTAGCCCGATAAACCGCTTTTCTCACATGAGGATTTTGCAAAAATCCTGCCAGAGGAGAAGAGCGGTTTTTTGGTACAAAAAATAAGAGAGAAATTGGGAAAAGCATAACGTCCGGAGGAATTTCGACAAGAAATATCAATTATGCCTGTTCCCTCAATGCAAAAGGCTTGACGAGAAAGAGAAAAGGGTGTGCAAGGCATGGGAAGAAAAGGAGGGAATCGCGTGTATTCATATGCCAAACGGGGAATTTCGAAGGGCGGCCCGGATTGCTGATTCCAAGCATCCCGTTTCACGAATCAGGGAGTCGTCACAAGTTTTTTTGCACCCCAGTCTGTCTTTTCCTATCCTCAAAGTAAATGATAAAC
>CAMIVR010000059.1 GCA_946402065.1 uncultured Brevibacillus sp.
CGACAAGGCGACAGCGATCCCGGCGGAAGCCGCGGCGGCAAATCTGCTGAAACAGTATCCGCCAAAGCTTCGCTACGTCTATCCCGAGCAGGACGGGAAGCCTGCCTCTACTCCTGTGCTGGCGTATTATGTGCAAAATGTAGCGATTGATGCGCTCACCGGGGTACCTCGCTAGAAATACCATTTGCTATGCGATTATAAGTTTTTGGGGGAACCGATGGAGTTCCCCTTTTTCATGTCCTCTGCGGATGAAAAATATTCAATGGGGCTGTAGTCATCGTTAACCGTGGACACTAAACTTCTATTCTTTCCCAACGTCGATTCCGCCAAGACGCTCAGAGAGAGAAAAGCTTGGCACGCCTGTACTCCTCTACACGCCTGTTTTTTGCCCTGCATACGCCTGCAGGCATTCCAGAAAAGCTCGACCGTACTTGTCAAACTTTGACTCGCCGACGCCCTTGATCGCGAGCATCGCTTGCTTGTCCGTCGGGCAGAGGCGGCTCATCTCTTTTAACGTGCTGTCGTGAAAAATGACATAGGGCGGCAGCCCCTCCGCTTGCGAGATCTCCTTGCGAAGCTGGCGCAATTGGTCGAACAAGTCGTCGTCTTCCACTTGCTTGGTTGGGCGGACAAACACTTTCTGCCATACCTTCTCTTCGCCCCTCAGCACAGGCAATGCCCGCTCGCCGAGCATTACGACCGGATATTGGCTTTCCGTGACTTGCAGGTAATCTTCCGAAATCAAGAGCTGGATCAAGTCGACAATCTCTTTTTCGACGTAATCTTTCATAATGCCGTAGGTCGGAAGTTGGTCGAATCCGAATTGGCTGACTTTTTTGTTTTTCGAGCCTTTCAGCACTTGAGCGACCAATACCGCTCCATACCGCTCTTTCATCCGCTTCACGCAAGAAAAGATCTTTTGCGCTTCTACGGTAATGTCCGTAAGCTCTGCGTCATTGGTGCAGTTGCCGCACCGGCCGCACTCTTCCGCCGACACTTCGCCGAAGTAATGCACGATATACTGCTGCAAGCACCTCGGCGTTCGGCAGTAATCGATCATGGCATACAGCCTTTTGTACTCATGCTCTTTTCGCTCTTCGGTCAACTCCCCTTGCTCGATAAAGAACTTTTGCGTCTGTATATCGTGTGCGTGAAACAGCAGAATACACTCGCTGGGTTCGCCGTCACGCCCTGCTCTGCCCGCTTCCTGATAGTACGCCTCCAGGTTTTTCGACATGCTGTAATGGATGACGTAGCGGACGTTCGACTTGTCGATCCCCATGCCAAAAGCATTCGTGGCGATCATCGTGCGGACGTCGTCGTAGAGAAAGGCGTCCTGGTTTTTCGCTCGCTCCTCTTCGCTGAGTCCGGCGTGATACCTGGTGACGGAGAAGCCTCGCGCCTGCAAATGCTCATGCAGGGCATCGACGTCCTTGCGTGTGGCTGCATAGATGATGCCCGCCTGCTGGCGATTCGCCTTGATATATTCCTGGATGAATTTTCTCCTGTCTTCGCCCCTGCGCACGGACAAGCTCAAATTGTCGCGGGCAAATCCGCTGATGAAGACGTTCTCGTCGCGAAGCGAGAGCAGCCTGCCGATGTCCTGTGTCACCTCCGGGGTCGCCGTAGCCGTCAGTGCCGCTACGATGGGACGCTTGGGAAGAGATTGAATAAACCGGGCTACAGCCAGGTAGCTCGGGCGAAAATCATGGCCCCACTGCGAAACGCAATGCGCTTCGTCCACGGCGACCATGTCGATCGGGAGTTGCTGGACGAGCGCGAGGAAGCTTTCCGACTCGAGCCGCTCCGGAGCGACGTACAGCAGCTTGTACTCTCCCCTCCGCGCTTTTTGCAATCGGTTGCGCACTTCCGCATAGTCAAGGGCGCTATTGATTTGCGCGGCGGAAATCCCCATGCTGACGAGCACGTCGACCTGGTCCTTCATCAAGGAGATCAGCGGCGAGATGACGATCGTGACCCCTTCAAACAGTAAAGCCGGTACCTGATAACAGATCGACTTTCCGCCTCCCGTTGGCATGATGCCGATCGTGTCACGACCTGACAGCAAGCTATGTACAATGCGTTCCTGACCTGGGCGGAAGGCAGGATATCCGAAGTGTTTTTGCAAGATTTGTACTGCTGTTTGCAACAAAGCGTATTCACCTTCATTTCCGTATTCAACGTAACTCCTTAAGTATACCGTCTGCGTAAGGACAAAAAAACTGTAAATGAAGGTGCAAGCATGCATTGTTTGTTCAAAACCAGCGAACGGTGCAGATCACGCAGCCCTTCCATTTATGAAAAAACCACCACATCACTTGTGAACTGGCCAGTTCATGGACGGGTGGTTTTTTACCTGTATGTCACTTATGCAAAATCTCGTCTTTCATCGTCAGCAGTTTGGCTACCACCTGATCGATCTGCTGCGGCTGGACGCCAAATTCCTCCAGACTGCTGACGAGATGGTTGGCTACCGCCCCGAAGTGCTCCTCCTGCAGATTCATGCCTTCATGTGCTTTTGCCATGCCTTTTCCGGAGTATTGATTCGGCCCTCCCGTCACCCAACTGATGAACAGTGTTTGATGGCGAATTTGCCTGTTCATATTCGTGTTCTTGAAAAAGTGATTGATCAGCGGATCGGCCAGCACTTTGTCGTAAAAGGTGGTAACCACTTTACCAATCCCCTCTTGTCCGCCTAACTGGGTATAAAGAGTATCTGTTGTTTGCATCGTTTGTCATGCCTCCCTCGCGAGGATTTCAGCCCTCTTGAAATACTGGGCTAACCTTTTATCTCTAGCATACCTGCATGGTACTGCTTAGTGTGTGACCGTGATCACAAAAATATTGGCGGAGACGTGAACAATAATTTCCTTCATAAACACATGCTTGCTGCTACAGGCTATAGGTAATTGAATTTATAGGGAGTGAGTTTGGTTGAAAACATTCTCCTGGGTATTGGTTATGGCAATTACGGTCAGTGTGGCCGGAGCTGCCTGCACCCCGGCCAAGCAACGTCAACAGGCCCAACCGAAGCAGCCTGAACACCCTGCCGTCGTTTCGGCGGATTCGCACCTGCCCAAAATCAACTACGTCGAGCAAGTCAGGGATATCCGGCGGAATCTGGAGCGACGTCCACATGTCAAGACCCTTCACCATAATCCACGCGACAAAAGTCATTATGTTGAGCACGAAGTCGTGGTCCGTTTTCACCCTCGACCAGACAAGGCGACGATCGATTCAATGCTGAAAAAGGTCGATGCCAAAGTGAAGCGGGACTACGGCAAAGGTATGATTATCAAATCGAACAGCATGACTACCGAGCAGTTGATGAGACACTTTGCCGAACATCCCGATTCGATTTACGCCGAACCTAACTACCTGCTCTTGCCAAATGCCGTGATGCCAAACGACTCCTATTACAAGAAATACCAATGGAATCTGCCGATGATCGGCATGGAACAGAGCTGGGACATCTCCAAAGGCAGCAGCGATATCGTCGTTGCCGTCGTAGACACGGGTGTCGATATGAAGCATCCGGAGTTCAAAGACAAGCTGGTGGCCGGCCACAATTTTATTAACAACAGCAACCGCCCACAGGATGACAACGGCCACGGGACACATGTATCGGGAATCATCGCAGCGCGAACGAACAATAATGCAGGTGTTGCCGGCATGTCCTGGAACAGCAAGATCATGCCGGTCAAAGCGATTGGCTCGGACGGTTCGGGCACAGCCTTCGACATCGCCCAAGGGATTTACTGGGCGACCGATCATGGCGCCAGTGTCATTAATCTGAGCGTGGGCAACTACACGCCGTCTGCTGCGCTCAAGGAAGCCTGCCGCTATGCATATGACCACAATGTCGTCCTCGTCGCAGCCTCCGGCAATGACAACTCTGATCAACCGAGCTATCCGGCTGCCTATCCGGAAGTGATCGCCGTGGCTGCCGTGGATCATTTGAAAAATCGCGCCGAATTCTCCAACTACGGCGACTATGTCGCTGTCGCAGCCCCCGGCGTCGATATTCCCAGCACCTATATAGACAGCGACTACGCGGCTTTATCCGGAACGTCCATGGCTTGTCCGCACGTCACTGCGCTTGCCTCCTTGATCCGTTCAGTCAAGCCTGACTTGGCTGTCGACGATGTAATCATGCTGATTAAGCAAACGGCTGCCGATCTCGGGAAGCCCGGGAAGGATCCCATGTACGGATACGGCTTGATCGATGTTAACAACGCATTGAGCCAGGTCCAAGCCACGGCCAAGCCGGAAGCTGCCGCTCCGGTTACGACCATTGGCGGCCTGATTGACAAGTTTTTGATGCGTCTCCGCTTTGGATTTTAGAGGAAGGGACTGAAGACACAATGAAAGCATGCATTGTTTTTGCCCAACCCGGAACAGACAGCTTTTGCCATGAAATTCTCAGCCGCGTAAAAACGGCACTGACCAAAGCAAATGTGGAAGTTACCGTGCGCGACCTGTATCAGATGAACTTCAATCCTGTCCTTTCAGGAGAAGAGCAGCATTCAAACGAAAACAACCAGCCAGTCACTGAAATCGAGGAGGAGCAGCAGTTGGTCGTCGAAGCCGACCTGCTGGTGATGATCTACCCCGTCTGGTGGTGGTCTCAGCCGGCGATCCTGAAAGGCTGGATCGACCGTGTGTTCACCAACAATTTTGCCTTTCACTATAAAGCGAACGGTCCGGTAGGGCTCTTTCGCGACAAACAGGCGATCGTCTTCGTGACGACGCGCGAGTCTGCGAGCGAGATGCGCAAAAGCGGGATGGATCAGGTAGTCGAAAAGCAGATCGTCGATGGCGTGCTGCGCTTTGCCGGTTATCGACCGGTACAGTTTCGGCACTACGCTGAGGTCCCGTACGTATCAGACCAGGAGCGGGAGCAGATGCTCAAAGATGCGGAAGCAAGCATTGCCGACATCTGTTCACCCGTTTACACATAGACTTGCGACAATCGCATAGGAGGGGCTTCGCCTGGCTCCCTCCTCTCGCACAGCCACGTTCATAAAGCGCAACAAAGGCTACGCCCATTCTTATGGCGTAGCCTTTGTTGCAAAAAAAGCATTGGATTAATGCGAAGTCGACTGCATCCGGCGTTTCGTAATGTAATCTGTCTCATAGTACTGCAAGTCGTCCCGCATTTGTTCAAAAACCTTGGAAAGTGACACAGTCAAAGCACGCAATTCAGGAGTTACTTCTTTGCGGAAAATAATGGCGTCTTGCCCAGTATACGAATAGCGCCCATCTTCATCGTACACTTCACCCTTGGGGTAGTAAAAGTTGTTGACACAGGTGTGATACACTTGATACAGGGCTTCCTCAGCGAATTCTTCATTGAAGCGCGCCCGTCGCAAACAGACCCCGATCTTCTCATAGGCATTCTCGGAATAGACGAGCAAGTGCCGCAGGTCAGAAAGGTAATTGCGGTAGTAAGTCTCGTACTCTTCAGGATCACCCGATTTCTGGACAAGACTTGCTAGTGTAACCTGATTCAAAAACCGTTCGAGCTCCATGCCTACTTTCTTCAATCGGTTATGGGTATCTTCGCAAAGTTGCTTCAAGTGAGTGCCAGACATGAGTACCTCCTTGGGCCAGAAAAAAGTATGAGTCCTATATGTGTTATTGTAAAAAAACACGGATATAGACACAAGAGTTTTCTTTTTGAAACGGTCACAAGGATGACGGAGTTTCTGCCAACGGAGCGTGCATGGCTTTGCGCTGTTGCCACACGTACGCAAGGTAGGCCACAAACAGACTGACGGCAACCATCAGCAGCAGCACGACCAGATCGTAAGTCACCGTTGAGAGCGTATGCCCTTTGGTCATGGTTTCGCGAATCGCGTGCAGGAAGTACGTCAACGGCAGCGATTTGCCGATTGCAGCTACGATGGGAGGCATTGCCATCAACGGCCACGTATAGCCCGACAGCATGAAGGACGGTACGGCGATGAGCATCGCCATCTGCGTCGCTTGCAGCTGGTTGGGCGTGATGAAGGAAATCGCAAAGCCAATCGCCAGCACGGCCACATTGAAGACAGTCCCGGCGATCAACAGCGACAGCGAGCTGCCGTAGACGGGTATCTGAAAGCCTTTGAGCAATATCGTAAAGCTGACCAGCAGATTAAACGTCGCGAGAATAAAGTACGGCGTCATTTTGCCGAGCAGAAGCTGGATAAAGTGGTGCTGCCTGATCGTCTCCTGCCACGTCCCCTGCTCTTTTTCCCTCGCTACGCCAAGTACGACGCCGAGGAAGAGCACTTGCTGCAAGACGGTTCCGCCGAGCCCGAAGACCATAAAGGACTGGTAGCTGAACGCCGGGTTGTACAGCACCCGGTAGCGGTAATCGATCCCCGTAAAGAAATTTTTGCCCGCTTCGCCCCACTCGCCCTTGGCCTCCAGTTTTTTCAGCGTCACACCTGCGGAGACCGACTTGACGACGGTATTGGCAGCTTTCACAGCCGTATTGGAGATCATCATGTTGCTGCCGTCAATGATCGTCAACACTTCAGCCGGTTTGCCGCTTTTGGCCTGTACCGTAAGTCCGGACGGAATCACTACGGCGACTTGTGCCTGCTCCTGATCGATCAAGCGCATCGCCTCTTGCTCCGACGGCACTACTGCGGTCACGCGGAAGGCCGTTTCGATGCTAAAGGCGCGGATCAGCTCCCGACTCAGCTCTGTCTGGTCGGCATCGACGACGACAGTGGGTATGTCGGTCACTTTTTTCTCACTGTACAACCCGCCAAACAGGGTGAAATACAAAATCGGAACGATCAGCATGACGGATAAAATGGACCGATTGGACAGGATTTCTTGCCATTCTTTTTTAAACAATTGTGCAGTGCTGTTCACATCCACCCGCTCCTTACTTTTTCCATTCCACAGTCAATCCCGGGCGCAAGTCTTGGCCAGATACGTCAATTTTCACCTGAAACGCCCGGATGTCGCGATCGCCTGATTCCTGCGTCGCTTTTTTCACGGCAAAGTCAGCGGCAGGAGCGACGACCGTAACTTTCCCTGTCACTTCTTTATTCAATGCGGGAACATACAGTTGGCAGGCTGAACCTACCTGAACATTCGCCAGTGCATTTTCATTTACGTAAAACTTCACGAACTGCTCATCCTGCGCCTGCAGGGTAATGACGGTAAAGCCTTGGGCGACCAGCTCGCCTTTCTGTACGGAAATTGACTTGACGATTCCGTTCACCGGTGCTGTCAGCTTGGTTTGCCGCAAGTACGATTCCACTTCATCCAGTGCCCCTTTGGCCTGCTCGACACCAGCCTGTGCTGATTTGACATCCAGCTCTTTCAGTCCGACCTGCTCGCGTGCAGCCACTGCCTGCTGGTAGGCGGCCGCAGCTTGGTGCACCTGTGCTTTGGCTGCGTCTTTTTGTTCCTGGCGGGCACCGCTTTGCCCCATTTTCAGCTGTTCATTCGCCGCCGCGAGTTCAGCCTTCGCCTTTTCGAATTGCGTGTCGGCTTCTTCGGCGCTGACTTTCGGCACCGCGCCCTCCTGGTACAAATGCTGCATGCGATCTTTTTGCTTCAAAGCGATGTCATAGGCCGATTGGGCCGCTTGCTGCTTTGCTTTCAGCTGCGTGATTTCTTCGGGACGGGCGCCGTTTTTATTCGCCTCGTACTGCGCCTGTGCCGCTTCTACGCTGGCCTGTGCCTGATCGACCTGCGCATTGCTGGTGTGGCTCGTTACCGCGACGCCTTTTTGCGCATACTCCATTTTTACCTGGGCCAGGCTGTAGGCGGCTTTGGCCTGAGCGCGTTTGGCCAGCAGCTCATCATCCGTAAGGGCAGCCAACAGATCGCCTGCTTTCACCACGTCCCCTTCCTTTACGTGAATTTCATCGATAGCTCCGGCCATTTTGAAAGCCAGATCCACCTCGTTGCCTTCCACGACACCGGTGATCCCGGCGTTATTGCCCAGGGCAATGCTGTTATTGCCGGACGCGAGCAAATATCCAGCCAAGACGACGATACATACGAGAAACCCGCTAATTGTAACCAGTGACTTTTTCTTTCCCATCGTTTTTCCACTCCTTGCAACTCTCTCTGATTTATGGCTCGCGATGAAATTAGTGCGGAAGCTATTTCATCGCAATGCCTGATTGTACGGAAACACCCAGTGCCCCTTTGCAAAGCGCGATCAGCGTGTTTCTCGTCTCTTCTGTGTAAACCGGCTCATCGCGAAACATCTTCCGCAAGACCGTGAAGCCTACCATGCCGAACAGCGCTGAAGCGAGTGTCGACACATTCAACCCTTGATTGATAATTTTTTGTTCCTGCAGATTGGCCAGGTATTTCTCCATCGTGGCAAAATAGTCCGCCAGGATGGTGCCGACGATGACATCGCGCTCCTGATCGCCTGATGTGGCGCGAAGCAGGAGCAAGCACAAGTCTCTGTTTTCGGAAAAAAACAGCAGATGCTCATCCAGCACGAGCAGCATGCGCTCAGTCACGCTGCGCTGTTCATCGCGCATTGCCGTCGTGATCGAGTCGATCAAGAGCTCGACGCCTTTTTGATTTACGTAGTAAAACAGTTCTTCTTTCGTTTTAAAGTGATAGTAAAGCGTACCTTTAGCTACCTGTGCGACGTCGGCAATCGTATCCATCGTCGTCTCGCTGTAACCGTATTGGGCAAAGGCACGCAGGGCACCTTGAGAGATGAGGTCTTTTTTGCTCAATGCGAGCTCCTCCTTCAATTGGTTTTTGAACTGACTGGTCAGTTCAAAAATTACTATACTCCAACCGGGAAAATGTGTCAATAATTAATTTCCCATATTCACTTTTTACATTTTTGTGAAATTAGGAAAAATATTGTAAAAAAATTATGGTGGTTTTATCATGAAGAAGGGCATATTCATCTCCGCGAAATGGGTATGCCTACTTTCATTGCCTGCTATTGCAATAGCCGCAAATGTAATTGCAGATTCCCGCAACGTTTATACGGAAAATTTGGATTCCACTAAACTAAGTACAGGAAGGGAGCATAATGAAATATAAGCTTGCCTTTTCGATCGTATTGCCGATTTTATTACTAACATCTTCAAGCGAATCAAACGGGATCCATAACAATCCCCTGAACAATTCAACGCCACCCGCTTCCAAACAAAAAAGCACCTCCATTGACAGGTTGTCCAAAGTCCATTACGAAAATCTTGACGATTTGATTCTTCGGGCAGATAACATCCTGATTGGACAAGTTAGCGGAATAGGCGAATTCAAAGGAAGCCCAAAATACGAAGTTGAGGTGAAAGAAAATCTGGCGGGTTCTTCTGACTCGGTCATCGACCTGTATGATAGTAGCGATGAGTATCACATCGGCGACGAGCTTTTGCTGTTTTTGTCGTATTTTGCAAGCGAGTATTACCCCCGCCCTGTCTATACGACTATTGGCGGTAAATCTACACATGTGATCAGGGACGGAAAGGCAATTGGACTCGAAAAATACGGGAACGGCAGAGAAATGAATGAGCTGCGGGAATATATCGTGAGTAACTCGCCGAATCGGCCGGAAAAGTCATTGGCACATAACGAATTGCCCTACCAAGTAGTTGATGAGCCTGAAAGCATTGCGTATTTGGCACAGCATTCAACATTCATCACTCGGCTCGTCCCGAAAAGGGTTATTGATCAAAACGAGTATGTAACGTTAGTTGAGGTTGAAATCGTAGAACAATTGAAAGGAGGATTGACCGAAACGAAAATATTGCTCCCTGCATACATTGAAATCGGCAAGGAGTATGTCGTTTGTTTGAAAGAACGCGAAGATTTAACCCTGACACTGACTACCCGAAATGGCAGTGTCTTAAGTGAACAAGAAAAAGATGATCAGCGTGAACTGATTGAGCAAATTGCCAACTAACCGAAGCTCTCACGAATTTGGTGTCCCAAAAACAAGCAAGCCCATTTTTTCGCCAACACTGCCGGTTGGGTTCCAAATGAGCTTGCTATTCTGATAGGCGGCCCGTGTGCTTACTTCTGTCCGCTGTCCATGATCAAATGGAAGGTGTCTCGCGTTGAAGGCAGCGGCTGCACGCCGAACTGGCTTTGCAATTTGGCGACGCATTTCTCATACCATTTCATCGACAGGGCGCGATTGTTTTTCCGGTAGTAACAGTACATCAGCAGCCGATAGGCTTCTTCCCAGCAGTCGTCCGCCTGCAGAATCTTTTCACACCAGCGGATCGAGGCGTCGTACTGCTCCATCGTGACATACGACTGCGCCAGTTTTTCCGCGCCGCGCAAATACAGTACGTGCAACCGTTCACGCTCGGCAATGCACCAGTCTTCATAACGGCATTCCGGCAAGTATTCACCAAAGTAGTAGGCCAACCCTTTTTCCAGCAAAATCATCGCCTGATCGAGGTCAGTCTCAGCCAATCCGGCAGACACCAAGCGTTCGAACTCCTCGGCATCGATGTGATAGCCCGAGGCGAGATTAAAGCCGTAGGATGAACCGTGCCGCTGGATGAAGAATGCGCTGGCCCGCGCTTCCCGATTCGGTTCAAGCGCTTTGTTCAAGGCATTGAGCGCCACTTTGAAATCGCGCTGAGCCGTCTCTTCGTCACTCTCTTCCCAAAGCTGCGTGACGATCTCCTCACGCGCCAGCAGGTGCTGCCGTTTGGTCAGCAGCAGTTGAAACAACTGCTTGGCTTTGCCCCGCTGCCACGCTTTTTCGCTCAGCTCGCGATCGTCAAGCCAGACGCGGAACTGGCCCAGTGTCTGGATGCGCAGCGAATAGCCGGGATGGAACGAGACATTTTGCAGGCCGAAGTCGACGAGCAGCTGGGAGACATAATCCGGATGTATCTGCCGTTTCTGCGCTTCGATCAAAATCGGCATCAGCTTTTGCACGTCACTCGGTGTAAACATCGTCGGCCTAAACAGCAAGTGGTCGTACTCGCCTGCTTTGATTGCAGTCAGAGCAAACGAGACGGTGGGCACAAAGCTTTCCCAATTTTCCTGCTTGTACGCCAAATAACTCAGCCAGAGATATGAGATCGCCACGTTGTAATTGTCGCCGCACTGGCTGAACTGATCGACGCATTCGCGGAAGACCGGCTCGGCCTGCTGGTACAGCTCGCTTTGGGCATACGCGATGCCGATGCTTAACCGTATCAGGCCATTCACCCATTCATCCTTAACCGTTTCCGTCTCGCGCAACCCGCGCTCGGCGTAGGCAAGCGCAGTTTCGAGCGATTTTTCCCGGCCGTACAGCAGCGCCAGTCCGAGCAGTGACTCGGCCTTTCCGCGGTTGGACTGCAGCTCTTCGAGAATGTGCAGAGCGCTCAGGTACAGGCGACGCACTTCATCGAGCGGAAAATCCTTGTCGAGCAAGGCGGAATGGCCTTTGCGAATATAGCCGTACGCTTCCACATACGGTGAATTCGCTGTTTTGCCGAGTGCGATCGCCTTGTCGGCAAAGACGACGCCCTTTTCCCGCTCGCCAATCAAGGCGTAGACAAATGCCAGCATCAGCGACGTCTCGCGATACGCCCGGGTCAGGTGAAAAATCCCGTCCTTGCGCTCCACGAACCATTTCTTCTCCAACAAATTGCGGGCGGTTTGCAGCCGGCCTGTGCGAAACAGCAGTCGTGCCTCCACTTCCACCTCCGTCTGTCGCTCCAGCTCCTTGCTGCGCTGATACCACGACGCAGCTTCCGTCGTGTTGCCCCTGTTCGTATACGTTTCAGCCAACAGCCGATACAGCCCGGCAGCGAGCTCGTGATAGCTCGAATCCAACATCCCGATCGCCCGTTTGAGCAGCTCTTCCGCCTGCAATCCCTGGACGGTGTCGAGGTGAATGCGCGCCTGTCCTTCCAGCGCCATGCACTGGCCCACGACGTCATTGGCTTCTTCGCACAGCCGGGAAAAGCGCGTGTAGGAAGCGAGCGCCTGCTGGTAATGACAGCGAAAACGCTCGACTTCTGCCTGATAAAACCAAATCATCGGATACTTTGCCTTGATTTCCAGGGGGGTGATACTGAGCCAATGGTAAAGCGCTTCCAACTGCCCCAGGCGGATCATGCTTTCTCCGTATTGGACGAGCAGCTCCCCGATCTGGTCCCATTCATCGATTTGCTCCAGGTGCTCAATTGCCTTGAGCGGTTCGAGCCGGCCGACAAAGTAGTGGGCCGCCATGAATTGTACATTGTGGAACACTTCCCTGTCTTCGGCCAGCTTTTGCAGCAAGAGCTGCCGCATCATCGGGTGATAGCGCGACACGCCCGCCTGATCTGTATGCACGAACAAATGGCGGCGGCGAACCTCGTTCAGCAGATTGAGCGATCCGCCGCTGAGGTACTGGCAGTTTTCCATGGTCAGCTCGGCAAAGATCGCGCTGACGATAAGGAAATGCTGCACATCCGGCTCTTGTCTGGCAAACACGTCGTCGTTGAGAAAGTGCAGCAACGACTGTGAGACTTCTCCGCCTTCCTTGATGAGTTCGGCAACACTGTCGCCGCCCATGACCTTTTCCGCGAGCAAGCGAACGGCAACAATCCAGCCGCGCGTGTATTGCTGCAGCAATTCCAGCTCTTCGTCCGACAGCGCATAGCTGTAGTCATAGCCAAACAGCTCTCTGATTTCTTCAGCGGAAAACCGCAAATCTGCTTCCCCGACCTCGACGTACTCGCCGCGTATCCGCATGACGGACAGCCATGGCCAGCTCGGCTGATTCCGGGAAATCAGCACGAGACGCATGTTGGGCGGCAGGTTCGGAATTACCTGCTGCACCCATTGGTCAATCAGCGGGGATGTTTCGACCTGATCGTAGTTGTCGAGAACGAGCAGGATATCGTCGCGAATCCGTGTGATTTCCTGTATGAATTGAAAAGCCAGCTCTTCTATATGTGCGGCCCGGAGCCCTTGCTGTTCCGCGGCATCTACTGTCTCCAGAAATGCTTGCCCGACGTGTTGATGTGTCAGGCGAATAGATGCAATGATATGCTGCAGAAATACCGGCAGCTCTCTCTCTGTTTCTGTAATCCGGTACCAACAGGCTGCAATCCGCTCATCTGCGAGAAACGTTGCCACCGACGTACTCTTCCCGTAGCCAGCCCCCGCAACGATCAGCGAAAATGAGTTCAACAGCATTCGGCGAACTTTCCGGGCCAATGCCGGGCGGCGCAGAATGCTTGCCTTTGGACGCGGTGGAGCCAATTTTGACAGCATGATACGCTCCTGATTCATACAGTCTCCTCCTCCCACAAGATGTACCTATCCAACAGGAAACATCCCTCCATATTCCATGTACAACCTCCAAAATCCTGCTAGGTAACCTCTAAAGCTGATCATACCGCAGAAACGGCGTTTGCTAGCTGGAAATATCCGGTTGCCGGCATCAGAAAACCAGGCTACGCCTTTAGACGTAGCCTTGGTTGCGCGTATAGGCTTTTAGGCCTTTCTCCGCATCTGTACTGATGGAGAGAGGCCTTGTCCTGTCAGTCGATCAAATTGTATCCCCGCGTCGTATAGCCGATATCATTTACCAGCACTTGCAATTCCTCGTTGCTGATTTTCTTGCCCTCGTGAATCCGCTTATGCAGCTCGGCAATTCGTTCGTACATGGCCGGGTTCGTCGTTATGAAAATGTTGTTGTACGACGATTGCGCCTGCAGCGATGCGCGAAGTGTCCGGATGATCCGCTTGTGGTAGCCGTCGGTGTTTTCCAGCATCGTCGCCCCGGGTTTTGTCGGCGTATGCGGAACGTCTACGGTCGTATTGCGGATGTCGACACGATTGCGCCCATCCGTCAGCACGCCGACGATCAGACTGTCTGTATATGATAAAATTTTCAAGTCGACTACACCGGGAAGCTTCTCAGCCCGCTGCTCCAGCGTCTGGATCAGAGCCGGCTCCCGGTTTCGGCTGGCATTTTGCATGTAAATATTGGCGATTCCTCTATCGCTCGCCAGGCCTCTGCCGTTGTAATTATAGCCGTATGACTCGAATTTCGCTTGCTGATTCTCCAATCCCGTCCGTTTGTTAGGATAAAATATTGCTGCTGAAGTAATCGTCAGCCCGAGTAGCACCAAAAGAATTACTTTGTTCATCGACAGTCACCCTCCTCATCCATAGCATGAGAAGAAACGCGACTTTTTAGCCGAAGACCGTCTCGCCTGTTATTTCCATCAGGAAGCGTTGCTGGTGCGCATGCCTGCTCCCATACGCCTCATCTGAGTAACCGATCAGAATGCTCCCCCGGAATTCCCATCGCCCTCGCTTCAGATCGTTCCCGTTACTTTACTATCAGCAGAGGTATGTTCGTTTGATGGATGACCTTATACGGTACGCTTCCCATGATCGTTTCAGCGATCATGTTGAGTCCGTAGTGTCCCATCGCTATGAGCCCCACCTTTTCCTGATCCGCAACCTCCTTGATCATTTGCGCCGGATTTCCAATGACTACCTTTTTCACGTACGGAATTTGATAGTCAAGAAACAGTTGTTCATGTTGATCGATTACGGTTTCACCGATATTCAGCAATTCCGACCGCTCTACCCATTCGAGCCCATTTGCGAGCGGTGAATAAATCATGGGAGGTGTTACAACGTGGAGCAGTATGCACAAGGCCCCGGTTTTTTTGGCTAAAAGAGCAGACTGTTCTGCCGCTCTGTGTGCTGCTTTCGAACCGTCCAGTGCAACAAGTATTTTTTTGCCATCACCTTCGCTTTTTGTATTCGGTACGAGGATTACGGGGCAGGATAAGCTTTTAAGTGCCGAATTGCTGACGCTTCCCAGAAAAAATCCTGAAATCGGCCCATGCCTGTGTGTCCCCATAACTACGACATCATGTTTCTTTGCATGCTCAGTTATCACATGAGCAGGATCTCCGAATTCAATCTGAAGCGAATAAGGGATATTGGCTTTGTCTACCTGTTCTAACGTCTGTTTCAAGCCCTCTTCTGCACTTTCTCTTTGGAATTGTTCCAAACGCTGCCGGCCGACGTAGTGGATTACCGCCTGGGATTGAATCGGACGGATCACGTGCAGCAAATGAAGCTCTTCCCCTTCCTCCAGAAGTGTGCGTGCAAGGGTAATCGTTTGCAGGCAAATGTCGTCAGTATCGATCGGAACTACTATCTTGCTCATAGAAACCTCCTACTGTCTCTTGTTTTTTCTCATTACGATGGATTGGTAATTCGAGCGATGCTCCAATCGACAACGATGAATTATGTGATTCGGGTTCCGGCGTTTCCGGTGATTGCTTCTGCCGCTTTTTCCAGTGACGTAATGATTGCTTGACGTCCTGAACCAGATTTTACAAATTGGATGGCTGCTTCTACCTTGGGAAGCATGCTGCCCGGGGGAAAATGACCTTCGGAAATGTAATGCTCCATCTCTTCAATGCTCACCGCTCCCAGCTCTTTCTGCTGTTCCGTTCGATAATGGATACACACATTCTCCACTCCAGTAAGAATCAACAGGACCTGTGCATTGATTGATTCGGCCAGTTTCGCTGCAGCAAAATCTTTATCGATCACTGCCTCGACGCCTTCAATACTCCCGTCTTCATTTTTGACGACCGGAATCCCGCCTCCCCCGGCAGCAATCACAACAACACCGCGGTCGAGAAGGTTGCGAATCGCTCCTATCTCCATAATTTCCACAGGCTGGGGTGATGGGACTACCCTTCTCCAGCCTCGTCCCGAATCCTCCACGACCTTATATCCATTTGTTTCTGCCAATGCAGCCGCCTCTTGGGCGGTATAAAACGGACCGATCGGTTTCGTCGGAGAAAGAAACGCCGGATCTTTCGGGTCAACGACGACCTGTGTCAGGACCGTAATCGATTCTTTTTTCCATCCTTCTCTCGCCGTCTCTACATCAATGGCTCGCTGCAACCAGTAACCAATCATGCCTTGACTCATGGCATCACAAGTATCCAAAGGCATCGGAGGCAGCTTTTCGGAGGCTGTCGCCTGCTGCTGCAAAACGATATTCCCCACTTGCGGACCATTTCCATGAGTGATCACGACGTCCCAGCCGTCCTTCACGATCTTTACAAGTTGCCTGGCTGTTTCTTCGCACGCTCTTTGCTGTGATTCTGCCGAGGCTGCCTGACCATTTTTCAGAATTGCGTTTCCTCCAAGTGCGACGACCATTAAGCGCGTATTCACCGGTAATCCCTCCTTCGTTACGGTGCTATAACACCCTTGCTCATCAGATAAACGGCTACCGCAGCCGCGGCGGCAAGCATTACGGCAATCACAGTTTCATACGTTTTGAAAGGTCTGCATTTGGCTTCCCGGCGAGCTCTGATGTAGAAAAGAATCCCCGGCGTGTATAAAACCGCCGTCATTAACAAATTCGACATCCCGGCAGCATAGACCAACCATACTGAATACAGCGTGGCAACGATTCCGTAAACGATATCCTTGCGTCTGCGCTCATCTGCCTGATACCCGTCGCCCTTCAAGGCAATTTTTAGCTGGTACAGAGCGGAAAACAAGTAAGGAATCAAAATGGCTGTACTCGCCATATAGTAAAGAGCTTGGTACGTCGATTCGGCAAAGAGAACGATCACGATAAACAACTGAATGAGCCCGTTGGTAAGCCAGAGAGAAGCAGAAGGAGCGCCGTTTTTGTTTTCTTTGGCCAACCATTTGGGGAAAATATGATCCCCCGCTGCCACATATGGAATTTCCGCTGCGAGAAGCGTCCATCCCAAGAGTGCCCCTAGCAAAGAAACCACAAGCCCGAGATTGATGACAGCCGCTCCCCAGCTTCCTACCACCCTTTCCATTACGTAGGCCAGTGATGGCGTGTCAAGCTTTGCCAATTCCGCCTGACTCATGACGCCAAAAGACAGGATGGTAATCAAAATGTAGATCACAGCAGTTCCAACCAAACCGATTACGGTTGCACGTCCGACATCGCGACGGTTCCGGGCTCTGCCAGAAAGCACGACTGCCCCTTCAACCCCGATAAAAACCCATAACGTGACCAACATCGTGCCGGCGACCTGATCTTTCACCTGGGACCAGGAAAATTGGCCTGATGTCCCCCAAAAATCACGGAAAAAGACTTCACTATGAAAAGCGACAATCATGACGGCAATAAATACGAAGATCGGCACCAATTTTGCGATCGTCGTCACCAGATTAACCAGGGAAGCTTCCTTGATCCCTTTTAGAACCAGAAAGTGGATCGTCCATAGTATGATCGATGCGCCGATTACCGACGGAAGGTTATTTCCCTTGCCGAACACGGGAAAGAAGTAGCTTAAAGCCCCGAACAGCAAGGTCGCATACGCCACATTGCCAAGCCAGGCGGATATCCAATATCCCCAAGCACTGTTAAAGCCGATAAATTCACCAAATCCGGCCCGCGCATAACTGTAAATTCCGCCGTCGAGCTCCGGCTTCCGCAGGGAGAGGTTCTGATAGGATAAGGCAAGGGCAACGATCCCGATTGCTGTAATGATCCAACCAACCAGAACCGACCCGATGCCCGCCGAAGCAGCCATGTCACTCGGGAGGCTGAATGCCCCACCGCCTATCATCGCGCCCACAACCAGCGCAGTCAGGGAAAACAGTCCAAGTTTATTTTTACTTTCCATAAAATGTCACCCCCATCCAACGCCCCTTCCCCGTGGAAGGAACGTTGGAAGATTTTTGTTTGGGCTATAGAGTGGCAACCATCACCGCTTTGATTGTGTGCAGCCTGTTTTCTGCCTGATCAAAGACCACCGAGTGTTTGCTTTGGAAGACCTCGTCTGTTACTTCCATTTCTCTAAGCCCGTACTTTTCAAAAACCTCTCGACCAACAGCTGTCTCCAAGTCATGGAAAGCCGGCAAACAATGCAGGAAAATGACTTCCGGGTTGCCCGTCATTCTGATCGTCTCCATACTTACCTGGTACGGGCGCAGCAAATGAATCCGTTCTTCAAAATGCTCCTCTTCGCCCATGCTGACCCATACATCGGTATAAATGGCATCTGCGCCCAAAACCGCTTCCGCCACATGTTCCGTAAGAAGGATTTTACCTCCCGTGGTCTCTGCTACCTGTTGAGCGTATTCAACGAGTTCTGTCTGGGGAAACAGGCTTCGGGGTGCTGCGATGCGAAAATCCATCCCCATCATCGCAGCTCCGATCAGCAGAGTGTTTCCCATATTGTTTCGGCCGTCGCCTACATACGCCAATTTCACACCATGAAGCTTTGGCGTTCCCAGGTTTTCCTGAATCGTGAGAAGATCAGCCAGCACCTGTGTCGGATGATATTCATCAGTCAATCCGTTCCACACCGGAACCCCTGCGTTTGCCGCGAGTTGTTCTACGGTGTCATGCCGAAAGCCACGAAACTGGATTCCATCAAACAATCGCCCCAGAACTTTTGCCGTATCAGCAATCGATTCCTTTTTGCCAAACTGCAGGTCTCCCTTGCCCAAATACTCGGGATGGGCCCCTTCATCCACACAGGCAACCGTGAAAGCACAACGGGTACGCGTTGAAGGTTTTTCAAAAATCAGCGCAATATTTTTTCCCTCCAGCATTTTTTTCTTGATGCCGGCATTTTTCAGATCTTTCAATTCTTTCGACAGTTCCAGCAAATATGCGATATCTTTTGGCGTAAAATCCTGCAGTTTAAGAAAATGTCTCCCTTTCAGGTTGTACGGCATGTGCATTCTCCTCTTTCCTTTTTGGAATTGTGCTAGATCTCTTCCCGATAGATCGGCATACTCATGCAACGGGGGCCCCCACGTCCTCTGGACAATTCGGAGCTTTGCACCTCGATCACTTCGACTCCATTGGCGCGCAGAATTTCATTGGAAACGTAATTGCGATCGTACGTAACGACGACACCCGGAGCGATTGCAAGTGTGTTGGAGCCATCATTCCATTGTTCACGAGCTGATGCGATTCTGTCGCGGCCACCGCAGGGGATCAATGCAACCTCCAATAGCCCCAGCAC
The DNA here is from genome assembly GCA_946402065.1 of uncultured Brevibacillus sp. GTDB lineage: Bacteria > Bacillota > Bacilli > Brevibacillales > Brevibacillaceae > Brevibacillus_D. The sequence continues at coordinate 18,951 of CAMIVR010000059.1, forward strand.
TTCTTTCAGCGTGTTGATCAAATTGTTCCGCTCGGAGATTTTCAGCTTGCCCGGCTCTTCTCCAGGTTCCAGAACGAAAATGCGCATATCGCCATGCGGACCGAGGATCATCGGATGGATGGTAAACTTGTCAACATCGATCATCGTGAACACAGTGTCGAGATGCATAAATGCGCGTGTTTTGGGGATTTCGACGGCCAATACTTTCCTGATGTCCGTTTGCTCCGCAAACAACCTGAGAGCTATCTTCTCAATCGCTTGCGGTGTTGTCCGCTCGCTTACACCGATGGCTAATACATTTTTGCTCAAAACGAGCTGGTCCCCGCCTTCCATCGAGAATCGACTGTCTCTGTTGAACCAGACCGGGATCTGATGACGAGAAAACCGGGGATGGTGTTTCATGATGTATTCCATAAACAGCGTTTCTCGCTTACGCGCCGCCCACCTCATCTTGTTGATTGAGATCCCGTTTCCGATCACCGCCGCCGGATCACGCGTAAAATACAGGTTGGGCATCGGGTCTAAGTAAAACGGATACTGATCGTCCATCATTTCATTCAAATGAACCTTCACTTCCGTCTTTATTTCACTTTTTCTGATCCCTGCCATGACTTTCTGGATGATTTCCACGCTGGAAAGCGAGAGGAGATAATCTTTCAGGTGATGGAAGGTACCATTCACATTCGCTTTGCTCTCAGATAAGAAATCGTCCACGAATTCCTCCCGCAGCTCGGCAGTGTGCAGGGCTTCCGCTGCCAATGTTTCCAGATAGAGCACCTCAATTCCCCTCTTTTGCAAGGTGTTGGCAAAATAATCGTGCTCCTTCTGGATAGCGAATAAATGAGGGATATCGTCAAACAACAGCCTTTTCAGTGTGTCCGGCGTCAAATTTTCCACTTCTCTGTTTGGCCTGTGGAGCAGCACACTTTTCAGTTCACCGATTTCGGATGTAATGTGTAACGGGCTATTCATGCTCGTTCCTCCCCTTGCGTCAGAATCGTATCCTCTTGATCCCCTCTATCGTTTTCAATGGCTTGCTCATGAATGTTTGCGTTACGATGTCTGAACGTTTTTCCGACCTTGTTCTTGTAGTCGCCAAGCTGGCGTTCCAGCATGTCCACGGCCAACTGTATCGCCTTGTACATATCGAAGTCCGTTGCCTCGGCATGAAACGCCTTTCCACTTGAATACACTGTCATTTCGGCAGTATGTCGTTTGCGCATAACGTTCAGGTTGACACGGCAGCTGGACGCTGCAACTGAAATGTAGCTGAATTTGTATAAGCGGCTTAATTGATTGGAAATAAACTCTCTCATCGCTTCGGTTACGGCCAAATGCTCGCCATGAATCTGCACGTTCATTGAAATCATCTCCTTATCGGGTTACCTTCAGCGTACACCTCGGCAAACTGTTTAGATATCGGGAGAATCCCTTATTTGCCTTGCTTATCCTTCTGATAATAAGGGGGGAAAAAGGGTAAATCGTGACGGGTAATCCCGTATAATAAAAAAAACACCAGCTCCATCCGGTGTTTTTCAGCACTTTTATAACGTTTTCCATGAACTGACCGATACGCGTTCTTCTCTCTCATGCAACCGGCAGTTCAATTTCTACAACGGTTCCTTCCCCCAGCTTGCTGCTAATATGAAAAGAACCTCCATGCTCCTTGATAATTTGTCTGCAGACCATGATTCCGAGTCCCGTTCCTTTATCCTTGGTTGTATAAAATGGGTCTCCAAGCTTCGAGAGCTGATCCTCCGGAATCCCGCATCCCTGGTCCTCAATGCGAACCTGCACTCGATCAGAAGCAATGCTCCGGGCCTTGATCGTTATGCTCCCGCCCTTTGGCATAGCCTCAATCGCGTTTTTCAGCAAATTGATCAAAACCTGCTTCACCTGATTTTCGTCACACTGAATGAACGGGAGATCCGTTTCAATGAGAATCTCAAACCGTATGTTGTGGATGGCAGCTTCTGCCGACAGCAATTTCATGATTTGCTCCAGCAAGACTCCCGGAGCCGTCGACTTCAATGCTTTCGATTTCGTTCTTGCAAAAGAAAGATACTCTCCAATGATGGAATCGATGCGGTCCAGCTCCGATACAACCAGATTGAAATGATCCTCCTGCCCCTCAATCGTGGCGCCCAACAGCTTGATGAACCTTCGAACGGCAACCAAAGGATTCCGGATCTCATGCGCAATACCGGCTGCCAATTGGCTGACTACCGCATACCGGTCCGATTCCCTGACGAGCTCCTCCGTCTTTTTGCGACTGGTGATATCCCTTGCCGAATAAATCATTTGGTCAACTTCACCCTGCTCGCTAAGGACCGGCGTGCAATTCAGCTCGAGAATCAGCCAGTGGCCATCCCTATGCTGCTGGCGTACTTCTACCTGCCAGGGAAGGCGGTTTGCCATCATCTTTGCCATTTTGCTGCGAAACTCGTGATGATCTTCAGGATGTATAAATTCCAGTACGGATTTTCCTTCAAAATGGTCCGGTGCACAGCCAAGCACGAGCTGATGGGAAGGGGAAGCGTACTGAATAACCCCGTCCACATGAATGACCTGGATGAGATCGTTCATGTTTTCCGCAATCAATCGATATTGAGCCTCACTGGCCAGGAGGGCTTCTTCGACCCGTTTTCGTTCCGTTATATCATAGCGAATCGATACATATTGGAATGGCTTCCCCTGGTCATCAAGCAGAGGGATAATCGTAGAATCCACCCAGTAATAGGTCCCGTCTTTGGCACGATTGCGGATTTCACCTCTCCACACCTTTCCGTTGCCGATTGTTTTCCACATCTCACGGAAGAATTCCTTCGGATGAAGACCGGAATTAAGAATCCGGTGGTCCCGTCCGATCAACTCTTCATGGCTGTACTTGGTTTGTTTGCAAAACGTATCGTTTACGTATTGAATGATCCCTCTTCTGTCCGTAATGGCGACAATTGACGATTCGTCCAGGGAGAATTTGATGTCTTTCAATTCCTTCAGCGTCCGTTTTAATTGTTCCTCAGCTGTTTTTCGCTCTGTGATATCCGTCCGGATGGAGACATATTGGTAAGGAGTCCCTTGCTTATTGACGAACGGTATGATGGTGGTATCCACCCAATAAAAGGATCCGTCTTTTGACCGGTTCTTTATTTCTCCTCGCCAAACCTCGCCTTTGGAGATCGTTTTCCAAAGGGTTCGAAAGAATTCGGGATCATGATAGCCGGAATTGATGATCCTGTGGTTTTGCCCGATCAATTCCTCTCTCGCATATTTGGAGATGGAGCAGAATTTATCGTTTGCTTGTGTGATCGTTCCTTTATGATCTGTAATCGCTACAATGGAGGATTGATCTAAAGCAAACTTGAGGTCGGTGAGTTCCTTAAGGACTGCTTTCAACTCTTGCTCAGCTAATCCGGTTATCTCCAGCATTCAGATTGTCCCTCCCATTTAGCTCAACTTGACATATGGAATTATGATAGCACAAATATACGGATAACCGTTATACAGGAAATTTGATCCAAACAAGAAAAAGACTGCCGTTCAAAACAGCAGTCAAGCATCACTGGAATTCTCAATCAAAGTCTAGCAGTCCCTTTTTAAGGGCATATCGCACCAGTTCCGGACGGGTTTTCAGTTGCAGTTTCTCCATGATGTGCGCTTTGTGGGTCTCAACTGTTTTTACAGACAACACCACCTGTTCTGCAATTTCCTTGTTAGAGTATCCCTTGGCGATCAACGACAGTATTCCTCTCTCCCGCTCGGTCAGGATCTGATAGCTGTCGGCGTCTTCTCCCTTTTTCACACGTTGCAGAAACTCCGAGATTAGGGATTTTGTCGCAGAAGGATACAGGTACGCAGCTCCCTGTGAAACGGTTCGGAGTGCTGATAGCAGCTCCATGTCAGGTGCGCTTTTCAGAACATACCCGGATGCCCCGGCTTGCAGTACCCGGAAAAGATATTCTTCGTCATCATGCATCGTCAGGATGAGGATATCAATGTCCGGTGCCGCTTCCTTCAATCGCTGGCATGCAGACAACCCGTTTTCCCCCGGCGGCATGCTGAGATCCATCAGAACGATATCCGGCTTACATTCCAGTGCCTTTTCAAATGCCTCTTTACCGTCGGCGGCGGTTCCTACCACGATCATATCAGTCTGTGTACCGATCAGCATCGACAGGCCCGTCCTTACGATCGCATGGTCATCCGCTATGAGTATCCGGATCGACATTGCGCGGTTCCCCCTTTTCCGTTAGCGGGATGATTACTTGAACCGTGGTGCCCTTCCCCGGAACGGAGTGAATGGCCACTGTTCCTCCCAGCAAGCCCGCACGTTCTTTCATTCCATACAACCCCAGACCAGAACCCTGTGACAGAAATTGCTCCGGATCAAATCCTTGTCCATAGTCCCGAATCGTCAGCATGACCGTTCCATCGGAGTCTTCCATCTCAATGTCAATCAAGCTTGTACCGGAATATTTTGCTGCATTGATCGTTGCTTCCTGGCAGATTCGATACAATGCTGTTTCAACGATTGATGCGTATCTGCGTTTGTGGCCTTTTGTTGCCAACCGCATCTCTATGCCGTATTGTTGCTCGTACCGTTTTCGATACGAGCGAAGAGTCGGAAGAAATCCAAAGTCTTCCAGTGTTGAGGGGCGCAATTCCACTGCCATGTTTTTTACCTCGTTTAATGCATGGGTAGTAAGTTTCCATACATTTTCCAGCTGTTCCTTTACGTCATGTTCCAAATGGAACTGATCCAACACTTTTAATCCAACCAGGATGCTGTATAAAGCCTGACCTACACCATCGTGAAGATCTCTCGACACCCTTTTTCTTTCCTCTTCCTGTGCTTGAATGACATAGTTGATCATCTGGCGTTGGAATCGTTCCCCCTCAGCCTTTTGCTGCTGGGACATGTCTCTCATGATTACAATAACTTGCTTTCCGGAGGGAGTCAACAAACATGTGGAACTGGCTGCAACCGGATACTCGCTGCCGCCTTTGGTACGGATTTTCATCTCGAACGAAGGAACATTCCATTTATTCGCAAAACAGTCTGTACAAGACGCCTCTTCCCTGGAGGTTGCCATTCCTGTGCAGATCGAACAAAAATGGACCTTCCCGATCAGTTCCTCAGTACTGCAGCCAATCATCTTCACTGATGCAGGATTGGCAGCCACGACGAATCCTTGTTCGTCAATAACCAGAATCGCATCAGACACGAGAGTAAAAATCGATTCCGGATTGACATTGGTTCGTTCCATTCTAGCACCTCCTCAGTGACGATTTGATCGATCATGCAGGGTTTGGAACGAGTACCCTCTGCTTCTATAGCCCGGGAACCCGGATTTTATTGCGATGGTCCATGAGTAATCATTATACAAGATGTCGTTCAGATCTGAAGTAGGGGGATTCCCTGATTTTTTCTAAGGGAATCTCCCATTCTTATTTGACAACCAGTACAGGAACTTTTGCATGCTGCACAACATTGTGGCTTACGCTGCCGAGAACAAACTCCCCTAAGCTGTTCATCCCTCTGCTCCCGATGACGATAAGGGCCGCTCCTGTCTCCTCCGCATACTGGAGAATCGTTCTTGCCGGACTTCCCCGTCTGACTTCAATGTGCACAGCCGCTGAAGGGTTGAGCTTTTCTTTTATTTTGTCAATGATCCGCTCGGTATAATTGTAGAATTCGACTTCGCCGTCCTCTTTGGCAGGAGGTGTATAGAACGTATCGCCTACAACGTATGAAGGAAGATTGATGACGTGAATAATCTCGAGTTTGGCAAAATGATTGAGCTTTGCCATCTTGATGGCGGAATCTAGCGCTCTGTCTGAAATCTCGGAACCGTCATAAGCAACAACAATTTTGGAGTATAGCATGACATCCACACCTCGCTATTTTGGTCTTTTCATCTTTTCGATTGGAAAATCACGTGGCAACGGAAAGACGGATCAGAAAGGAACGTTTCGGTAAAAAATCTTTTTGACGATTTCGGCAGCTGTCATGTAAAGAAGGATAATGACGCCGAGAACAATCAGGATGGCGGGGGGAAGCGGTGTAAACCCGAAGATCGCCCCCAGCGGAGTGAAAGGCAGCGCCAGTGTAACCCCGAAGATCAGAAGTGTCGCAAGTACCAGGGGGTTTCCTGGCTTGCTTCGGAAAAAAGACTTCTTCGTCCGGATCACGAGAACGATGAGGGAAGCAGATATAACCGATTCGAGAAACCAGCCGGTCCGGAATTGCTCCGGCGTAGCATCCAGCATATACCGAAGAACGCCGAATGTCATAAAGTCAAACAGGGAGCTCACGATGCCAAAGGTAATCATGAAATTGCGGATAAACTTGATATCCCAGCGTCGCGGCTTATCGGTCATCTCTTGATCCACATTATCGGAGGCGATCGTCATCTCCGGAAAATCTGTCAATACGTTGGTTAGTAAAATTTGCTTGGGCAGCAGCGGCAGGAAAGGAAGGAACAGTGATGCCCCGGCCATGCTGAACATATTTCCAAAGTTCGCGCTGGTTGCCATGAATACGTATTTCAGCGTATTGACGAACGTTCTTCGCCCCTCTTCGACACCCTTGATCAGCACATCCAGATCCTTGCTGAGCAGCACGATATCCGCCGCTTCTTTGGCAACGTCGACCGCAGTATCCACTGAAATTCCAACGTCTGCGGCATGAAGCGCGGAAGCGTCGTTAATGCCGTCTCCGATGTAGCCAACGACATTGCCGGCTTTTTTAGCCGCCAACAGTATCCGCTCTTTTTGATTCGGCTCGACTTCCGAGAAGACGTCGATTCGGTTCACTTGCTGCAGCAGCGCTTCGTCGCTCATGGCATGCAGCTGTGAGCCGAGCATGATTTGCGGATCCTTCAGTCCGATTTGCCTGCCGATCGTTTCAGCAACAAGATGGTTGTCCCCCGTGATGATTTTCAAGGCGATGCCAAGCTGCTTCAATCTGCCGATCGTCTCGATGACACCCAGCTTTGGGGGATCGTGAAAAAGCAGAAATCCGAGGAACGTCATCTTTTCCTCTTGCTCCTTGGTCAACTCCGGCAACGAATTCGCCTCTCTGACCGCAACGCCAAGCGTGCGCAGTCCCTGGCTGCTGTACTGTTCGAACTGTTGCTGAATCTGCTCCTTGAGCGAAGTCAGTTCTATTACTTGCCCGTCGGCCGATTCCGCATGCGAGCAAATGTCGAGTACGTTTTGAAGCGCGCCTTTCGTTACGATGAGCTGCCGATCCCCGGCATCTATCCGTATGCTTAACCGCTTCCGGTTAAAGTCATACGGAATTTCATCGGTCTTCCGGTATGCCCCCAGATCGAATGTCCTGTCGGCCAGTATGGCCGCGTCAATCGGATTGGCATAGCCTGTTTCGAAGAATGCGTTCATGTAAGCGTACATCTGGACTTTTTCGCTACGCGTGCCATTGATGTCAACCGCGGAATGGAACTTTACGGTTCCCTCTGTCAATGTTCCGGTTTTGTCCGAACAAAGAACGTTCATGCTGCCGAAATTTTCGATCGAAGAAAGACGTTTCACGATGACTTTGTTTTGTGCCATTCGTTTGGCGCCGTGCGCCAGATTGATACTGATGATGGCGGGCAGCAATTGCGGCGTAAGCCCAACAGCAAGGGCCAAAGAAAATAAAAAGGAATCGAGGACCGGTCGGTTCAGGAAGATGTTGATGGTGAATATGGAAAGAACAAGCATCATGGTTACTTCCATCAACAAATATCCGAAACGGCGTACACCATGCTCGAACTCGGTTTCGGCAGGCCTCAGCTTCAACCGTTCCGAAACCTGGCCGAATTCCGTTTTTTTTCCGATCCTCACGACAACAGCCTTAGCGCTCCCGCTAATGACACTGGTCCCCATAAAAAGGGTGTTCGTTCTTTGGGACAATGGCGTATCGGCTGCGAGCAGGCAAGGTGTTTTTTCCGCAGGAAACGTTTCTCCTGTCAATGCCGCTTCGTCAAGGTACAATTCCTTCGATTCCAGCAGGCGGCAATCCCCTGGAATAATGTCCCCGGCACGCAGCAGGATCACATCCCCGGGGACAAGATTTACGACAGGCACTTCGCCAGGATTGCCGTCCCGGATAACCGTCGCTTTGATTTGGACGATTTCCAGCAGTTTTTTCACAGCTTTTGCTGCTCCCCGCTCTTGCCAAAACCCGAGGAAGCCGCTGATCAGAATGATGCTCAGAATGATGATCCCATCGGCAGCATCGTGCAGAAAGAACGATAAACTCGCTGCAAACAGAAGGATCATCGTGATCGGGCTTTTGATTTGCGAGAGGGCGAGCGAGAGCGATTCCCATTTTTTGCGCGACTTTAAATGATCAGATTGGCACTCCTCCCCCCGCCGTTTTGCTTCCGCATTCGTCAACCCTTGCGGAGTGATTTCAAGCTGTTTTAGCAATTCGTCGGCCGGCAGACTCCAGAACGCGTGGACCTCTTTTTCCATCATGACACCACTCCCCTATTCATGCAGAGTTCCTTTCCTATTAGTCGTTCCGTTGCCCTGGTCGTAAAACATTCACGGACAGCAGAGAAACCCCCGCAAAGCTCGGATAAATTGCATCGTCGTTTGCTTGTTTTCATTTTAACGCTTAGCCACATGCATGTTTATCGGGAGAAACACTGAATTTAGCTGACGATTTCCCTTACCTTTCTGTGGGGAAACGAGAAAGTATCGGCTGATTGGCACCAATCAATGCATAGCGATTCGTCCCTATCACCTGAAAACCGGGAAATTGAAGAACCGTAGAGAACACGGTCTCCAGGACGGTTTTCATTCGCTCGGAACGAAACCGGTTGATCGTGAGGAAATCCGGACGCTGTCTGCTCGCGAGCCAAACAGGGCAAGCCCCATCAAAGATGGCGTCGTCGAGTCTACTCACGGCTTCATTTACGACGCGAACGAGGTGATTTTGAGGAGTTAAGTGGGTGTACCAGAGCCATGTTCATGGTTTTTGGGACACCCACTTTCTTTATACAACAAAGAAGTCGGTGAAATCCCCCACCGACTTTACAATTGGTATTCTTCTTTTCACATGATGGCGGAGGGAGAGGGATTCGAACCCCCGTGACGTTGCCGCCTAACGGTTTTCAAGACCGCCCCGTTATGACCACTTCGGTATCCCTCCGTGCTGTAGTGAGCTTTTCATCTCTGCGTACAGAATGCAAAGCTTCCGCCCTCACTAGTATAGACGCTTATTAACACTTTTTCAATAGTTTTTAACTTCATAAGTTGTTTTTGATTGACATAAACGTTTTTATTTTCGGACTCTGCCCAAGCAGACCACAGAATCGTCATCTTTTTGTAAAAAGTTCCTACTTTGCAAAACTTTTTCTTCAAAAATGAAGTACAATACATATAACCACCACCGACAACTGACTACGAAAGAGGATTGCTCATGAAAATTTTGCTTGCATTATTCTTAATCATCTCCATTGTCTTTTCTACCCCTAGCTACGGCACGGAGGCTGAAAGTCCGGCAGTCAAACTGGGAACGGACCTGTTGATGAGCAAATTCCATTACCTGATCAAAGGGAAGCGCATCGGGCTCGTGACCAACCAGACGGGGGGCAACAGCGAAGGCGTCAGCACGTTTGAGCTGCTGCACAACGATGAATCGACCAGCTTGCAGGCACTGTTCGTACCTGACACGACACTCGGCAAAACCGCCGCGGTTCCTACTGCGGGCACGTCCCTGCAACCGGGGGTGGATATTCCTGTATTCAGCTTGTCTGATAAGACACCGACGCCCCCGGATGATATGATCAGCGGACTCGATCTCATGCTCGTCGACCTGCAGGATATCGGAGCGCGATCAGATCCATCCCTGTCTGCTGTGTACAACTGCATGCTCGCTGCGCAAAAACACGGCAAACCGCTGATCGTCCTGGACCGTCCCAATCCGCTGGGCGGACGACTTGTCGAGGGTCCCGTCTCCGAACAGCCTTACCTCTCCGCTGCCGGCATGGACGGCCTGCCTTTGGCACACGGAATGACAATCGGTGAATTGGCGCTCTACTTCAACCGCAAGATCGGCGCCAACCTTACTGTTATTCCCATGGAAGGCTACACGCGAAACCTGATTTTTCACGACACAGGGTTGCAGTGGATTCCCGGCTCGCCTGATGTTCCCGATCTGCCCTCGATCTTCGGTTATTTGCCCACCAGCCTGGGAAAAGGCGTAGGGTTATTCCCGGCAGATCAATACAGATGGGTCGGCGGACAGGGAGTGGACTCCGAACGGCTTGCCAACCTGATGAATCAGGCGAATTTACCCGGCGTCACATTCGTTCCCGAAGCGAAGGATGGAGCAGGCGGCATCAGGCTGAAAATTACCGACGCACATGCGTTCCACCCGGCGAAAACTGGGATGTACCTGCTGTCCTACGCTCATGCCCTGGGCTTCTACACCGTGCCCAAAAGCGACTCAACCGCTACTGAGTTCGACAAGACGCTGGGGACGAACAAAATCGGCGAATATCTGGAAAACATGTGGTCGCCGGCACAGATTGAAGCGGCATACGCCAAGGATCTTGAAGCGTTCAAGCAGCAGCGCAGCCAATACTTGATTTACAGCGATGTGCCGCATCCGGCCGAAACGCCGGTCGTCAACAACTTGTCCAACGTCCCGCTCGACCGGCTGGTCAACAAGCAGCCTGCCGGCACAACTCCGCCGACTACGGCTGAACCAGAGCAGCAGCCCGGCGGCAAACCAGCACAGACTCCCGGCCAACCCACTGTGCAAGACCCTGCACAAAAACCGGCGCAGCAGCCAGCACAGCAGGTACCGCAATCGAAACCGCAACAGCCGGCCCAACCGCCGAATGCAAATCCGGCCACAGGCCAGGGAGGCAAAATCGCTTATCTCACCTTTGACGATGGTCCTTCCACCGTCACCGGACAAATTTTGGACATTCTCAAAGCGAATCAGATCAAAGCATCGTTTTTTGTCATCGGTCAAAATATTAAAGGCAAGGAAGCTGCACTGAAACGCGCTGTAGCGGAAGGGCACACGGTTGGCGGACATACCAACACCCATAACTACAAGCTGCTCTACAAGGATATCAATGCGTTTTTCAATGACCTGGAGACAGGCAACAGGCTCATTACTCAGGCGACAGGCATTGAGCCGACTGTTTTCCGCTTCCCCGGCGGAAGCACCAATACGGTCAGTAAAACATATCAAGACCCGAAAGTGTACAATCAAACCAACACGGTGATGAAAGCGATCATTGCCGAAACGAAAAAACGCGACTACTACTTCATAGATTGGAACGTCTCCACAGGCGATGCTTCCTCGACTCCCTATACGGCGAAGACTGCCCTTGACAATGTCAAACGTCAAGTCAAAGGCCAGAAGGAAGTCGTCATCCTGATGCACGACTCTCCAGCCAAAATCGAGACAGTCAAAGCACTGCCGGAGATCATCAAGTTTTTGCAGTCACAGGGCTATTCGTTTGCCCCTCTGCACAAAAACAGCACATCTGTGTCCGCGATTAAATAATACGGCGTGGAACGATTAGGAAAAACCGACTAGAGCTAGTCGGTTTTTTCGCGCTGCTGTTGCAGGAACATAAAACGCTGACAAGATGTACTCGTCAGCGTTGACTTTCTGATATGGCGGAGGGAGCAGGATTCGAACCCGCGTGACGTTGCCGTCTAACGGTTTTCAAGACCGCCCCGTTATGACCACTTCGGTATCCCTCCG
>CAMIVR010000060.1 GCA_946402065.1 uncultured Brevibacillus sp.
CTCATTATGAATTTGTATAGCTATTATAAGTAATCGAATAAAATCATTAACTCGGGAATGTCAGACTTTCTTTTGTCCAAAATGCAGGCAAAGGGATCGCAACATTTTCCAGCAGGAAAATGGAGGTAACTGTGTAAAAAAAGCAATTCGTTTTTTCTTGGAGGCTATCTTAATAAATCTGACTTTAACAACGAAAACATGTACGTCAAATTAGGTTATATTTGAGCACAGCTTTTCGGTGCGTACAAAGGTTCAAAGATTTTTTGGCACAGATATTTCAAGCGTTACCGATCCTTTTCTAAGTATCAATAATCCATCAGGTACTGGGTGGCATCTAAAATCGCTATGTTACCCCGCTCCCGCCCTATGAAAATTTATCGCAACTGTTTCCACACTCACCACGATAGGGACGGTGGAGGGGATAACCGATGAACAAAATAGAGCGATTGTTTAATGGGTGCAACTCTTTGGAAGAATCATTGATTTCTATTCTGAATGGTCAAATTGACAAAATTTTATCAGCCGCTTACGATAGCGATAAAGCGAATACTCCCCTTTCTTGCGAGGATAAAGAAGGGGGAAATAACTAATGTTGAACGTGGTCATTTATGCCCGTGTAAGTACCAAGCGAGATGCACAGAAGAACAGCCTTGAAAATCAAGTATCGTATGCCACGAATCTGGCTGCACAAAATGGCTGGACAGTTGTTGGTCAGTACATTGATGACGGAATCAGTGGGGCGACCAGAAACAAGCGAGAAGGCATTCAAAGACTGCTTTACGATGCAAAGAAGAAAAAGTTTGATGCCGTAATCGCAAAATCAGTATCAAGGCTAGGCAGGAACGCCGTAGAAAACCTGCAAACTGCTCATGAGATAGAATCTATAGGGATTCGACTAATCTTGCCGGAAGATAACTACGATACGGAAACAAGCCCTAGCAGACTCATGTTTAATTTGAAGGCTGTACTGGCTGAGGAAGAAAGCGCAAAACTATCTGAGCGGATAAAGATTGGATTACGGGCAAGTGCAAGGCAAGGGATTTACAAGGCTTCCCTCCCCGCGTTTGGTTACAAGCGTGATCCATTCAATAAGCGGTTGGAATTGGATGAGGATTATGCTCCCATTGTCAGGGAAATTTTTGACCTTTACCTGTACCATGATTGGGGCATGTACAAAATCAGCAATCACCTCATTGAACGGGGGATTCCATCTCCAAGAACCGTATCAGGTGGTAGTAACGCAGGTGAATTATGGCATCAAAGCACGGTAAAACTCATTTTGAGTAACATTGTTTATACGGGCACGCTTGTTCATCATCGTGAAGAAACAAAGGACTTCATTTCCAAGAAACGCAAGCGGGTAGAACCAAGTCAGCAGATTGTTTTTGAAAATGCCCACCCTTCCATCATCTCTATGGATGAATACAACGCAGCGCAAGAGAAGATGAAGCAAAAAGGCAAGAACAAAAGCAACGGACGCGAGAGTCTATTTGCCCATATCGCTGTCTGCGCTGATTGTGGTAAGGGAATGGTTTTCCGTACCGACAGACGGAAAAGCGGGGCTTACGTTTGCGGGGGCTATGTAAAGCATTCACGATCTTTTTGTTCCTCACACATCGTAGAATCTGATACGTTACTGCAAGCGGTAAAAGATGACCTAAAAGAGTTAATTGCTGATAACGTCAAGTTGGAAAAGCTACACGGGGCGGTAAATGGCAGAGCCAATGAACAACAAGCCAAGTATGCCAAAGAGTTGACCAACATCAGCAAAAGGTTGAAGCAGCTTAACAAAGAGTTTCAAAGCCTGCTGCAACTCTACTCTGAAAAAGTTATCGACATCGTACAATTCAAGGCGCAGAACGAACACATCCAAGAGGAACAAACTAGGCTGACCCAAAAGAAAGCTGAGATTGAATCTCTGCTTGAATCGAAAAAAGACATGGATGAACAACTCCATGCCTTTAGAAAGCAGATAGCCCGCTTCGCAAAGCTAGACATTGATGATGAACAAGTTTTGAAACAGGTTCTTCAAAGACTCATTCAGAAGATTGAAGTCAATGAAGATGGCACGATCAAAGCAATTCATTACAACATTACCCGCCCTCATTCGGTCAGGGCGTTGGAAAAACGAGGGGCTTAATCACTTGCTCCTCTCAATTTTAGTAACACTGTACACTCCACATGCGCCGTATGCGGAAACATATCCACCGGCTGCACACTCTCCACCCAATATCCCTTCACCAACCGCCCAACATCCTTCCCCAGCGTCGACGGATTGCAGGAAACATACACGATCTTTTTCGGCTGCACCTCAAGCAATGCGTCTATCAACGCAGCGTCCAATCCGGTACGCGGCGGATCGACAACAACCACATCCGGCTTTACCCCCTGTTTCACCCACTTCGGCATCAACACCTCAGCACGGCCCGTATGAAAGCTGACGTTCTTCATGCCGTTCTTCTCCGCATTCACTCGCGCGTCCGCAACAGCTTCCGGAATAATCTCAATCCCCCGCACTTCCTTGGCATACGGAGCGAGCCAGAGCGCGATCGTTCCGGTGCCGCAGTACAGGTCATAGACCAGCTCGCCGCCGCTTAACGAAGCGGCTTTTTTCACTTCGTCATACAGCTTTTTCGTCTGTTCCGGATTCAGCTGAAAAAACGCCCGCGCCGACAAGTCGAACGACAAGTCGCCGAGCTGTTCGGCGATCGACGGTCTGCCCCACAGCTCTTTGGTCGTCTCCCCGAAAATCAATGATGTTTTTTGTGCATTGATGTTTTGCACGATGCTGACCAGTGACGGCAATTGGTAGCGCAGCTCCATGATCAGCTCTTTCTGCTTGGGCAGCTCCGGTGTGGCCGTTACAATGGTCAACTGTGTTTCATTGGTGGCAAAAGCGACTCTGGCGACAATGGTGCGGATGACGCCTTTGCGCGTCCGTTCGTTATAGATGGGGATGCCGAGCCTGTGCATGACATCCTTCGCTTTTTCGACGATTTCGTTGGTTGCTTTATGCTGAACGAGGCAGCCTTCCAGGTCGACGAGCTGGTGGCTGCCTGCTTTGTACAGGCCGGTGACGATACTGCCGTTTTGTACGCCTACCTGAAACTGCGCTTTGTTGCGGTAGCCCCACGGGTTGTCCATACCGATCGTCGGTGCGACTGGCGGATCTGATAGTTTGGCGTATTTGACCAAGGCTTCGCGGACGAGCTCCTGTTTGCTCGCGAGCTGAGCCTGATAGTCCATGTGCTGCAAGCTGCAGCCACCGCATTCCGCGTACACGGGACAGGGAGGTTCGACGCGGTTGGGAGATTTCTCGACGACCTTGACCAGGCGGGCCGTTGCGTACTTTTCTTTCACGTCGGTCACTTCCGCATGAACCACTTCGCCAGGCAGCGCACCGTCGACGAAGACGATCTTCTTTTTGAAATAGCCGATCCCTTCGCCGTTGATCCCCAGGCTGCGGATGGTCAGGGTCATTTGCTGGCCGGCGCGGATTTGCACGTCGGCGATCTGTTGCTGTTTCTGCTTCATAATCGGTGTGTTCACCTCGGCCCAATAGTCGTCCCTTTATTATAGGGGATACGCGGGGAAAAGCATACATGGCGCTGTTTGCCCCGGCTCTGCGAACGTTGCAGGCAAATTTATCACTTGAATGGGGAAGGTTTCATTTTGGATTCGTCATACATAAGTGAACAAGCAAAAAGGCAGAAGCTGCGCAGCGCCCTTTTTGGATGGGAGGTAAATCATGCAGGACGAGCAAGAGATCATTGAAAAGGTTCTGCAAGGAGATAAACAGGCTTTTGGCGAGAACATTGACAGGTATAAGGTCAGGGTGCTTTCTCTGCGAAAAATGCTGGGACATTCAGCAGATGGATATCGCCCAGGAGATTTTTACAAGATGTACAGCAACTTGCAGGAGTATAAACCGGGGCGAAGCTTCTCGGCCTGGCTGTACCGGATCGCGGCCAATCGATTCATCGATGAACTGAGGAAGCGTAAACGTACGCCGAGCACTTCCGGCAAAAAATATTCGCAAAACGGGAAAGGTTTTTCCGATTATGACGTTATAGCTGATGAACAGACAAAAAGGAAATACTGCGCAGTCACCTTTTTGGATGGGAGGACAAAAGGCATGCAAGAAGATTGGGAGCTGATCAAACAGCTTCGCGAAGGAAACAACCAGGCGTTCACAGAGATTGTGAACCGCTACAAGGGAAAGATCTACGCCTTTCTGTACCGCATGATCGGTCATTCGCAGGATGCCCAGGATTTGGCGCAGGAGGTATTTATCAAGGCGTATTGCAAGATTGAGGATTATCGGCCCGATAACAGCTTCTCCTCCTGGCTGTATCGGATTGCCGCCAATCATTGTCTCGATGCAATCCGCAAGAGAAAGCGGACACCAGCTGCAACCGGCAGTGAAGCCGGGCTGATTCATGGCAACACACCGGAGCGGCTTTTGCTGGTGAAAGAGCGAAATACCGTTTTGCACGAACATCTCCTGGCATTAGAGGAGGAATACCGGGTAGTGCTGCTTCTTCGCCACGTCGAACACCTAAGCTACAAGGAAATCGGCGAAGTGCTGTCCCTGCCGGTGACGACGGTGCAGATGCGCCTTCACCGGGCACACAAAAAACTGCGGAAGTGTCTGACACTCGTGAAAGGTGGTGGTCCTTTTGAGATGTATGAGGTCTAGCCAACTGAACGCGTATTTGCACGACGAGCTTTTGCCGACGGAGAGCTTGCTGCTGGAGGAGCATGTTGAGAGGTGTACTGCATGCCAGCGTGTATTGGCACAGTTTGGCGAAGCGGGAGAGGAGCTTCACATTTTGGGGGACATTCCACCATTGCCGGACACCTTTACACTGGAGGTTGCAAGCAAAATACCTGAGCTTATGACACTTGCACCGGTTCAAAGAGAGCAACGGCAGGCAGTATTGCCTAAACAGACCATTTGGAAAAAAAGGAGTGCGGGTATTTTGAAAAAAATAGCGATTGGCGTAGCAGTACTGGCCGTTGCCATCTCGCTCGGGACATTCGTCTCTCCCACATTTGCCAACTATGTAAAGAGTCTGTTTCGCACTGATGAGAAAGTGGATACAGGCTTGCAAAAAGCAGCGGAACACGGATTTTCTCACCCCATTGGGCAGAAGGTGACAAACCAGGGAATTACAGTGGAAGTAAAGGAGGTTCTAGCCGACCCGACAAGAATTGCACTCATTCTCGACGTCCGGGATGCGGATGGGAAAAAGGGGTATGTTCGGCTCGAGGATCTGGTGAATACACACAATACAATGGATGTCAGGGACAAAGAGGGGAATTCCATCATGTCCAGCCTGGCGGTGGCGGATCACGAAGAGTACGCAATCGTCCAGTTCAATGTAGCCGATCCTTCGTTGGACCAGCTGGTCGTTTTGCTGGACTATGGACGAATTGGCAAGAGGAAAGGAAACTGGCAGCTTCACGTGCCCATTGATATGAAAAAGGCGAAAGAAGCTTTGAAGACCATTGCCATTGACAACCAGTACACTTCACCGCAAGGCTTGATCATCCAGTTGAAAACGCTGGAGCTGGCACCTAGCCTGACTCGTTTAACGCTGGAAACCAACCTTGCCCAACAGGTGATGAAAGAGAAAAAGATTTGGCTGGAAAAAGAGAGACAGATGAGAAATAATCTGCAGCCTGCACTGCCGTCGGACGTGATTGCCCAGTACCAAATAGCCTACGAGCTGGTCGATGAAAAGGGGACGGTTGTGGCGGCTCAGGGTCTTGCAGGGGACGAAACAGCGAATTATGCGGGGGGCTTCCTGAGCAAAATCAACACAAATCCGTCCACTGGCGGTCTCGTCGAGTCAAACGAGTTTTTTCCTTTGCCCCACATGCAAAAGCTGCTTTTTCGACTTCGTGCTGTCTACGTCAACGAACCAGCGAAGCTGAGTGCCAAGCTAAACCTGCAGGATGTGAAAAATCAGCCTGTTTTCGCCAAGGATACGGCAGGAAATTCATTTGCCTTTACAGGCTTTGCCTGGAACGAAGAGAAAGCCGGAGAAGGAAGCGCGGGTGCCTACCAAAAAGCCTTTATAAGCTTTGAAGCGACGCTTGTCCAGGATGTGATTCCAGATCATTTCTCGGCAGTATGTGACGGCAACAAGGAATCCCCCGTCCAGCTTCATGTGGCCGGAAAAAAATTGAATGCGGACGGAAGCACCAGCATCCACGGTACACTTGAAGTGTGGGCTGACAAACAAGAGTGGGGTAAAAAACCGCCCCAAGAGATCACAATAAGCTATGACAGGCTGACAAAACGGTACCGCGACGTCAACTGGGAAGTGCCGATCAATCTGCACTAATAGACGAAAATGGAAACGGGCACCAACCACTTTCCCCGCTCGGCCGCTTTTTGATATAATGGGTCAGAGAAAAACGAGGGAGTGTTAAAAGGCATGCAAGAGCTGTTTGATAAAATGAAAGAGTACCTCAGTATGGATACGGAAATTTCTTTTGAAGAATTTGACAAATACTACAAAGAGGTGCTCGACTTCCTTAACGGCGAATGGGAAAAACTGAACGAAGACGAGAGCATGCAGATGGTATTCATCCTGGACAATCTCAAATCGAACAGCGAAGACCGGGCCAAGCGGAAAACGAAAGAAGCGAAAAAATACAAAAAAATATCCGAGCGCACAGGCATCTGGGTAAATGCCATGCTCAAGCGGTTGCGCGATTTCGGCTTGTCGGATGAAGAGATCGGCAAGCGCTATGAAGCGATTTACGAGGCCGTGTAACAAGAGCTCCTGAAAGGGGGCTTTTTTTTCTGTGCAAAAACCGGCTTCGCCGTACAGACCGGCCGTCTCGGATCTTTCTAGGCTCAAACACCAAAGACACAGTCCGGCCTTTTCGCTTTCCTTTGACCCTGCAGCCCCAGTATAGGAAATGTTCAAGTTGTATTACAACAGGAGAAAAAATTTAAAAACAGAGATAAACAGAGCATTTACGTGAAAAACGCAGGATAGTCGTAGATGAATGACAAAAATGGAGAATATGTAGTATAACAAATGATTGATAAAAAATCACTGTTGTAATACAATAACAACAAGAAGCTAACCAAAGGGGCGAGACTATGACACCGGTAGGAACGTTTTTTAAAACTTTACAGCCCAAGTGCTGCGCTGCATGTGGAGAGGTTATTGTAGAACAGGCTGAATCTTATGTAACAGAGTGTGATACCTGCCAAGATAAAAAATGGGAACAAACCTGTAACAGAAGCAACTAACCAAGACGGGATGCTTGCTTTTGAACGATAGAACCGCTGAGTCTACTAGTGAACGGTGACCCTCTTACGGGTTACAGGTCATAAGTGGAATGAAGTGGTTTTTTTATTTGGTCCGGCTTGCATGGCAAAACAATTGCGGGCATGATAGTAACGAGTACGTTTGAGGAGGACGGGAAGTGTTTCATCCGACGATTTTTGACAATCTTAAAATCGTGCTGGAAGGTGCCGTCTACGACCGCGATTTTGAAGGGGCGATCACAGTGATTGGCCGCTCAGATCTCGTCGACCTGGCAACATACCAGCGTACATTTCAAATCGATTTTTGTCTCGCAGAGCAGGAAGCGCTGAACCACCTGCAGCGAATCACAGCGCAAATGCAGCTGCGCAGCACGCTCGCCGACATAGCCAGCGAGCAACTGGAACAGCCGATTACAGAGCCGGTCGGCTGCACGATCTGTGTTCATTTTTTGTTGTCGATTGGCGAGGTGTTGGGGAATTCCGTCCGGATTACAGCCGAGCTGAATGACATCTGGGGCAATCGTCCGCAGATTTCACAGCTTGTCATGGCTTCATTTACCGAGCATCACATCGCCTGGCCGGCAGAGCGCTACCAAACGAAAGTCACGCTTGATTTTCAGCGCAAAATCGATGAAGGCAACATTGAGGATATGCGCGATTTGCTGGAGCACTGCATTCACTCGCTCATCCGCATCCAGGCCCTGAACCTGGCATGAAGCAACATATATGTTAACTTAATTAAAATTGAGGTTGACAAATAGGGTCGCCGCCCTTACGCTAAAGGAGTAATCGTCTCTATAGCTTATACGGTAAGGATCGGTGATGAAGGATGAATGCACGCAATGTGGTAGTAACAGCAATGATGATTGCCTTGACCGCGGCACTGGGGCTGGTCAAGATTCCAATGCCTTTTTTTAACGAGGTGCCGATCACAGGGCAGTCTTTTGGCGTCATGCTGGCGGGGGCACTGCTCGGAGCGAGATTGGGCGGGTTGAGCATGCTCGTCTTTATCGCGTTGGTCGCTGTTGGCGCACCGCTTTTATCTGGTGGCGCAGGTGGCCTTGCCGTATTCGCATCTGCGCGGGGCGGCTGGGTGCTCAGTTTTCCGCTGGCAGCGTTTTTGATCGGTTATTTGGTGGAGCGCAGCTGGATGTCGCTCAAGACGTGGAAAGTCTTCTCCTATAATATTTTAGGGGGGATTGTCCTGATTTATTTGGTCGGCATGGCGTATCAGGCGGCTTTGACAGGCGTACCGTTTGCAGCGGTAGCGGTTAAGTCGATGATTTTTTTGCCCGGTGACTTGCTTAAATCATTTGTCGCCGCGATTATCGCGGTTCGTTTGCGCCACGTCTACCCGTTGATTCGCTGGAGCAATCAGAATAAACTGGACGAAAGTGTACCACAGTAATCGAAAGGGAGCGGATATCGTGAGGAATACGCCTGTCCTCGTCTACGCCAAACGCACGCCTGTGGGAAAAGTTGGCGGAATCTTAAAACAGTGGGAGCCGGAACAGCTCGTCGCGCCACTGCTGCGCGATGCGGCAGCGGCATGCGGCCTCAATCCTGCCGACATCGATGAAGTCATCCTCGGCAACGTGATCGGACCCGGCGGCAATATCGCCCGCTTGGCCGCTTTAACGGCCGGATTCCCGGTACAGGTGCCGGGCGTTACTGTTGACCGGCAATGCGGGGCGGGATTGGAGGCGGTGCAGTTGGCTTGCCGCCTCATCCAGGCAGGTGCGGGGGAGATCTATTTCGCAGGCGGGGTGGAAAGCTCAAGCAGGGCCCCGTGGAAGATCGAAAAACCGGGCAATCCCTACCAGCAGCTGCCGCGCTTTTACGGGCGGGCGCGCTTCTCGCCGGAGAGCATCGGTGATCCGGACATGGGCGAAGCTGCTGAAAACGTAGCAGAAGCGTACCGGATTTCACGCAAGTCCCAGGACGAGTGGGCTTTGCGCAGCCACCGGCGGCTCATCGCGGCACAGGCTCAGGGGCTGCTCGCCGAACAGATACTGCCGCTTGCTGCCGAACCATTTGTTCTGACGGAATCAGCAGCGGTACGGGAAGCGATTGTCACTGACGAGTGCCCGCGCCGCGACACCGATCTGGACAAGCTTGCTCGCTTGCGCCCGGTGTTTCGCCACGGCGGGACGGTGACGGCAGGAAACGCTTGTCCGATCAACGACGGAGCGGCGCTTGTCGTGGTGATGAGCGAAGATAAGGCCAGAGCTCTCGGCCTCAAACCGCTGCTGCGGTTCGTTGACAGCGCTTCAGCAGGCGTAGACCCTCACGTGCTCGGTATCGGCCCGGTCCCCGCGGTGCAAAAGCTGCTGCAGCGGACAGGGCTGAGCGTAGCCGACCTGGCCCGGATTGAATTCAATGAAGCGTTTGCGGCACAGGTGCTGGCCAGCATACAGACGCTGCAGCTGCCGGAAGAGAAAGTAAACATGGATGGCGGTGCGTTGGCTGTGGGACATCCTTACGGGGCATCCGGAGCGATCCTCGTCGTGTCGCTGGCGCATGGGATGAAGCGAGTCGACGGGTGTTACGGACTCGCTACGCTCGGAATCGGCGGCGGGATGGGATTGGCAGCGCTGTTTGAAAAAGTCGACGGAGTCAACGGGTAAGAGAACACGGAAAGCGGGGCAACAGGAATGCAGCAGTCAGAGAGGGAGACGGTCGTCAGCGGATTTTGCCGACATGCACATGCACAGCCGGCGAAGGTTGCAGTCAGGATGGGAGATGACGCGATCAGCTACGCAGAGCTGTACGGATACGCCGCACGTGTTGCCGAGCAGGTGATCAGTCAGCAATTGGCTGGGCAGCGCATCGGCATGCCGCTGCCGAACAGCCCTGAATTTCTTGCCTGTTTTTACGGGATAGTCCTTGCTGGCGCAATTGCGGTGCCGCTGCCGCTGGATGTGCCGCATGAACAGCTTGGAGACTGGGCGGACCATTTGGGGTTGGCGCAAGTATGGACGCAACTGCCGTCTTATGCACGAAATGGGTATGCAGCAGCTGCCCTGGACCATTCGGGAGAGGGGCACAGCCACCTGGAGCAGGTGGACCGGTTGGAGCACAGCGGCAAATTCGCCACGCTGGATCCCGATGGGCTCTTTTACATGGCTGTATCATCCGGTTCTACCGGAAAACCGAAAGGCATTTTACGCACCCATCGTTCCTGGGTGGAGAGCTTTATGCAGATGAAACGCGCTTTTGCGATCGGACAATCGGACCGGCTGCTGCTGCCAGGTCCGCTTTGCTATTCCGCCACGCTCATCGCCGCTCTGCAAATTTTGCATGAAGGCGGAGAAGTGCATCTGCATCGCCGATTCCGGGCCGAAGCTGTGGCGGAAGCGTTGGCCAATGATGATATAACCGCGTGTTTCATGGTGCCGACGATGTACGCCAAGCTGCTGGAGCTGGACGATGCCGGCAGCAGCAAGCCGATGACGTTTGTCTCTGCCGGGGCCAAGCTCGCCGATGAGACGAGAGCCGCCTGGCAGCTTGCATTTCCACATGGCCGACTGTATGAGTATTACGGTTCGGCGGAAGTGAGCTTCGTCACGTTGATGCCCCCTGACCGATGGGCCGACCGCAAAGGCAGTGTCGGCCAGCCGTTTTGCGGAGTCGAACTGAGTATTCGCAATGATCAAGGGGCCCCTGTCGAAGCGGGGACAGTCGGCGACATATACGTCAAGAGTGCGATGGTCGCCAGCGGATATGGACAAAAAGGCAGCCACTCGTTCCCCGTGCCCATTGACGGAGCTTATCCAGTCGGTGACATCGGGTACGTGGATGAGAGCGGCTTTCTCTATCTGGTCGGCAGAAAGCAGGAGCTGATGGTTCGCGGCGGCATCAACATCTATCCGATCGAGCTGGAGCAGGCGCTCGCACAGCTGCCCTTCGTCCGGCAAGCCGCCGTCTTTTCAGTTCCCGATCCTATCTATGGTGAGAAAGTCGTCGCAGCCGTACAGATCATCCGCGATTGCCTTCCTGATCCGCTTGACTGGCCGGAGCAGGTTCGGGATCGCCTGGCCCGTTCGCATTGGCCGGACGCGTATTGGCCGCTTGACTCACTTCCGCTCAATTCGGCGGGAAAAGTAGATAAAATCGCATTAAAGCAACAGTTAATCGAGCTTGATGCGGTGCAAAAAACGTAGAAAATGCGCAGTCCGTATGGAAAGGAGTTCACCCTATGTCTAGCTTGCGAGGAAAAGTGGCCATCGTCACGGGTTCCACTCGCGGGATCGGCTACGCCATCGCCTACCACCTGGTACAGGCGGGTGTACATGTTGTCTGCAACGGCACGTCCGCTGAAGGTGTAGAGCACGCTGTCGAAGAAATAAGCAAATCAGTTGCAAGCCGATCACGGGAACAGGCAGAGCTTCAGCCGGTGGGCCGGGTGATCGGTGTCGTCGGGCGCGTCGAGCAGATGGAGACGGGCAGACGTCTGGTCGAAACAGCTCTTCAACATTTCGGTCGGGTGGACATTCTCATCAACAACGCCGGCGTCGTGGCCGACAAGATGAGCCACCGCCTGACAGAAGCGGACTGGGACCACGTGCTCGCCGTTCACGCCAAAGGCACATATGCAAGTACACAGCCGTTTCTGGTCGCGCTCAAGGCGGCACAGCAGCCCGGCGTGATCATCAACATGACCTCCCTCGCTGGCTTGCAAGGGACAGTCGGTCAGCTTAATTACGCTGCAGCCAAGGGGGCCGTTCTGGCCATGACCTATACCCTGGCGGAAGAGTGGGAGCAAGCCGGAATACGCGTGCATGCGATAGCTCCGGCGGCATTGACGGACATGACCCGGCCACACGTGGAGAGGGCGCTGGCGGAAGCAGCCAAACAGGGGAACGAGGCGTTGGCAGACTACTGGAAAATCGGTACGCCGGACGATGTGGCCAAGCTGGTCGTGTACTTGCTCAAGCACCCGCAGGAAAGCGGTACGGTGTGGGCCGTGAATGGCGATCGGATCGGCGTCTGGTCAAAACCGGTGTACTCCCCTGTTGCGTTCACCGATCTGTAAAAAACGAGGCCTGAATATGTTAATAATTAGTGAATTTCGGAGTGCGGATGAAGTCTCTCTCGAGGAAAGTGCTACAATACATATCAAGAAGTGTTCGGCTCAACGCTACAACCAGACTTGTCAAACAGCCGGCACAGGCACATCCTAATTAGTGTTCAAAAAGGGGAGACCAGGCAATGGCTTTCGAAGGAATGATTTTTTTACTCTTTGCATTAATTTTGACGTTTGTCGGAGCGATGACAGCAATCAAGGAATAATCTGACAACTACATCGTATGTACAGCTAACGAACAGCTTATCTTGCTGTTCGTTTTTTCTTATGCTGTCGGTAACCGTGGGCGCGGTGGAGGCGAGGGGAATCGCCAAGAAGAGAACGCTTCGCAAGTGACAGCTTGCGAGGAAGCGATTCAAGGTCGACTGTGACCAAAAAACGGAACCGCGCCCCAAAAGCCGCGAGGGACGTATTTCATGGATGTAGGTGGGTCGCGAAAGACGTTCCGTTTTTTGGTCCCAGTCTGGGTAGCGCTGTCAAAAAGCTCCGCTTATCTCTTCTTGGCGATTCCCTGGCTGCGGTGTTTGCGGGTTACTCAGGATGTTGGAAAACGGCGGATTATAGTGACCATTGTTTATGAACAAACGGTAGCAATTCCAGCGGATTTTCGATCATCATCTTCTCAATCCGATCATGGGAGATATCTTGAAGAGTTTATGCTTCATTGAATGACTATGATGATTCAGACGTGTTCTTTCGTTTATCTACGAGTGAAACCCATCCATTCTTTTCGCACGTTGATTCTGCTCAGTCGCTCAGAGAGAGAAAAGAGAAATGGGCTTAAGGCCTTTGTGGCTTAGCCCAGGCGGAGCGGAAAAAACGGCACAGTTTTATAGACCAACTCTACGGTTGAGTATGCTTCTTCGGAATTTTGGTCGGCGTGCCGTTTTTGGAGCGGAGCCGGACAGTGTCTACTTCCTTGCAAAAGCCGCAACGAACGGAGCCCATCCTCTTTTCTCTCTCCCACCACGACAGCCCGGGACAAGGCCTGCGATGTATCAGAATTTGTTTGCGAAGGATAATAAAGGAGGAATCTATCGTAAAAGGGGAATGACACGCCATGCCAACACATGTTTCCGGTCCAAAAGGTTTGCCGATCTCGGGCAACGTTCTGGAGTTCCGCAAAGATCCGCTGCAGTTCTTGACCCGGATCACCGAGGAGTACGGGGATCTCGTGCACATTCGCTTTGGGCCGCAGCGTCACGCCTATTTAATCAATGACCCTGAGCAAATCAAAGAAATACTCGTCACCAAGCAAGCGCATTTTAAAAAGGCCAAGGGGCTGCAGGTTGCCAAGGCAACAGTCGGCGAAGGCATCTTGACGAGCGAGGGAC
This sequence comes from uncultured Brevibacillus sp., assembly GCA_946402065.1. Taxonomy (GTDB): domain Bacteria; phylum Bacillota; class Bacilli; order Brevibacillales; family Brevibacillaceae; genus Brevibacillus_D. Next base: position 13,715 of record CAMIVR010000060.1, read on the forward strand.
AGCATCATTTGCGTCAGCGGCGGCTGATGCAGCCGGCATTCCGCCGGGAGCGCGTCGCCAGTTATGGCGACGTGATGGTGAAGCATACGGCAAGCATGATGGAATCCTGGAAGGACGGGGAGATTCGCAACATCAGCAAGGACATGATGGAGCTGACCCTGGCGATTATTACGGAAACGATGTTTGGCGCCGATGTTACTGCAGATGTCAGCAAAATCGGCGACGCCATCGATGTCGGGCTGCACTATGTCAGCAGAAAAGCGACGTCGTTCATCGATCTTCCGCTCGAGGTGCCGACAAAGCGAAACCGGGAATTCATGCAATCACGAGAAGTCTTGGACAATGTCATTTACTCGATTATCGAGCAGCGGAGACAAAAACCCGACCAGGAGTCGAAGGACCTGCTCTCCATGCTGCTCGCTGCCCGTGATGAAGAGGACGGCACGGGGATGACGGATGAACAGGTTCGCGATGAAGTGATGACGATCTTTATCGCCGGTCACGAGACGACGGCCAATACGATTTCGTGGATCTGGTACCTGCTGGCGCAGCACCCGGAAGTCGAACAGAAGCTCTGGGCGGAGCTTGATCGCGTGTTGGCCGGAAGAAAGCCGACGGTGGAAGACATCCCGCAATTACCGTTTACGAATCTGATCATTACCGAGGCGATGCGGCTGTATCCGGCAGCGTGGATGATGAACCGCGAAGTCGTGGACGAGGTTGAGATCGGCGGCCATACGTACAAACCGGGCGACACGCTGATGATGAGCCAATACGTCATGCATCGCAACCCGAAATACTATGAACAGCCCGACCGCTTTGACCCGGAGCGGTTCTCTGGCGATTTATTGAAACAGAACCCGCAGTTTGCCTATTTTCCCTTCGGCGGCGGCCCGCGAATCTGCATTGGCAACAACTTTGCCCTGATGGAGCTGGCTTTGATTATGGCGACGGTTTGCCAAGCGTTTCAATTCCGCCTCACCGATGAGCAGCCAGTCGTCGAGCCTGAACCGCTCGTAACGCTCCGGCCCAAGCACGGGATGAAGATGCAAGTACGCAAGCGTCAGCGCTGACCTGCGGAAAACAAAAAAAAGCTTACTGAGCCCGTCGGTCGACAGCGCTAGTAAGACGCAATAGGGAGGTTATTTAACAATCAATTGAATTCAAAAGTGATTGTACGAAATCAGTGTAGCAGAGATTTATAAAATAATTATCAACTAAAAATAAACCTCTATTAACTTTTTGGTTGATAAAACGGAATCGTAAACGAAAAGCAGCTTCCTTCGCCCAGCTTGCTGGAGACAGACATCTGTCCGTGATGGCGCGATACGATGCTCTGGCAAATCGACAGGCCGAGACCTGTACCGCCGTTGTTGCGGTTTCGCGATTCATCGGCACGGTAAAATTTGGTGAAGATCTTTTCCAGCTCGTCCTCCGCGATCCCCTCTCCTTTGTCAATGACAGAGAACAGCAGATGCCGCTCACGCTGATCGCAGGTCAACAAAATGGCGCCCTTTGGCTTGTTGTAGTAGATCGCGTTGTTCAGTAAATTCTCCAGCACACGGCGCAATTTCGGTTCGTCCGCTTCGATATACAGCTCAGAGGAGACGCGGAATTTCCATTGAAAATGGAGACGCGCCTCTTTTGCTTTTACCTTGTAATCCTCCGCGATGTTTTGCATGAACCTGCGCAAATGAATCCGGCTGATGGTCAGCGGGATGTCTGTGCTTTGCTGTGTGTAATCCTGCAGCTCGTACAGCAGACGGTCGAGATCGGCTGCATTCTGCTCGATTTTGCTCACCTGCCGGCGAATCATCTGGAGATCGGTGACGCGACCGGTGGAAATGTAGGAGGCGTATCCTTTGATCGTCGTCAGCGGCGTGCGAATGTCATGGGCGATCGCGGAAATGACCTCCTGCTGGCGTTCTTCCGATATACGCAGCTGCTCGACCATGTCGGTGAACGAACTGAGGAGCTGGGCGAATTCATCGTTGCGATTGTACGAAAACGAGATGTGCCGCTTGCCTGATTTGATTTCCTGGGTGACCCGCGTGAGCTCGTTGACCGGCCGCAGGATCCAGCGGGCGAGGATGTAGATCAGGACGAGTCCGACGAGCAGAATGCTGCCGTAAATATAAATCACGATCATCGTCATGCCTTTGCTGGCGAGAATGTCGGAGTCGTTCGTGTAGAAGCGAATGATCGTGTGAAGCGATTCATTTTCATAGTGATACTCGGACACCGATTTGCTCCCGGCTTCCTCCGGATTGAATGCCTGCGAGACCTTGTCAAAAATTTGATTGCCGTTCGAATCGGTGACGGTTATTTTGTACATCAAATCTTCGGGGAGCGCTTTCGTCAGTTCCCTGATCTCAGTCGGGTCCTTGAAATGATTGCTGCGCAGCAATTGATTGATCTGGACCTGCTCAGCAGCATCCCGCTCTCGTTTGAACTGTTCGTGCCGGTCGGTCTTCAACTGGTCGACGATGATATGCTCAAAGACCACCTTGTACGCAACCAAGTTAAACAGGACAACGATGAGAAAAGAGAGGAACAGCTTTTTTCTGATGCTCATCGCTAGACTCGCTCTCCGATAAAGACATAGCCCGTTCCCCACTGGGTTTTAATGAAGGTGCGCTCGGTTTCCAGCTTTTCGCGAAGATTTTTGATGTGGACCGTTACCGTGTTAAGTGAGCCATAGCCGTAGCCCCAGACGCGGTCGTAGATTTGTTCGCGCGTAAAGACGATCCCGGGATTTTCCGCCAGGAACAGCAGCAGTTGAAATTCCTTGGTGGAGAGCTCGACTTTATTGTCGTTGACGTAGACAGAGTAGGTCTCTTTTTGGATTTCCAGCCCTTTGAATTTCAATACGGTAATCGCTGTGCCGCCGCTGTCTTTCGTCGGCTGCTCTTCGTTGCTCTGCTTGCGAATCCGCTCGTATCGGCGCAAATGAGCGCGAATTCGCGCCAGCAGCTCCTCTGTGTCGAATGGCTTGGTAATGTAGTCGTCAGCCCCGATTTCAAATCCGATGACCTTGTCAACGGCTTTGCCTTTGGCCGTCAAAAACAGAATCGGCAGGTCCCACTCGCGGCGGATTTGCGCACAGAGCTCGTAGCCGCTAATGTGCGGCATCATGATATCGAGCAAAATCAGGTTGGGGGAATGTCCGCCTTGCAGCATCGCAAGCGCTTTTTCGCCGTCATCCGTTGCGGAAACGGCAAAACCTTCATTGCTTAATATATCTTGAAGCAGTTCAATAATCTCCTGGTTGTCATCCACGATAAAAATATGATCCTTCATAAAAAGACCTCCAACTCGAATGTTCCTCGGGAATATATCAATCATAACATGCTTGCGGGCTAAACGGATTAGAAATAGCTGGCGTGTGTGCACGGGAGGTGAAGGGGGGCTGGTTGTTTGCTGGTTGGTGTCGATTGCGAGTAAATAATGAGACTAGGTACTAAGTTTCGCCAAAAAAAGCCAGAGACGGTTGTCCCTGACTTACACAATTGTTCATACGTCTGGTTATTCCTGGGTAGCAGGTGGTGTCTCGATAGATGCTGCCTGGACACTGTTTGATTTGTCTTTCGCTTCTGACTGAGCGGTAAGGGCCGGGATTGCAACGCGTGTAGCGCCTGCATAACGCTTGCTCCAGTAGTATGGATCATTCAGCTTGGTCTTGATGACCCCTTGACTCGAATCAGCATGGACGAAAGTGTTGTCACCTATGTAGATTCCCACGTGCGAAATACTGCGACCATTCGTTTTGAAGAAAACCAGGTCTCCTGGCTGCAAGTCCGCTTTGTCTACTTTTGTACCGACTTGATACTGAGAAGCCGAGGAATGTGGCAATTCTACGCCCAACGCGTCAAATACATAGCGTGTGAATCCGGAGCAGTCAAAGCCTTTTTTGCTGGTGCCTGATGCCTTGTAAGGGGTGCCGTACAGGTCCTTGACAGTGTCCATCAACGGATCATTGTCAGCGGCCAATACGTTACCTGCTCCCAATGCAAGCAGTCCAACGAAAACTACACTACAAAGAAACTTACGCAAAACTTACTGCTCCCTTCATAAGCCTACGAGGTTAGCTGATGGGTTCGGTCGAAAGGCTGCCCTAAGCCGCGAAAACCGCAGCTATTCACCCCAAAAGATTGGTTCCCCCGTTTCTTTTTACAGAACTCGGCTTGTTTCGATTTTTTTTTACACGCCACACTACCAATTCGCTTTTAAGCAGGATTCTCCTTTTTATAACATATTTGTTCATAATTTTGTCACAATTTATCGGAAACGTTTTGCCCGTTATTGCGACAGTCCGCCGTGAAACGACTGCAATGGCCAAAAAGCGCTTGGCATAGCTTAAAAAGGGGGCGAACGCGGGGGAAAAAGCGCAATCGGGGGTGGCAGAAAGCAGGAGGGAGCATCCGACTCAGGGCGGAGACAAAAACCAATCGCACGCCCGTTATGGGAAAACATGCGCTTGATTAAAATAAAAGTCGTAGGCAACACCAAATGGCAAAACGGAGGGATGAAAAATGGGTGAGCGGTCTGGGAAGATACTTCTCGGATTGGTCCTTCTCATCGTAGGAACCATCTTATTCTTAGATCAATTTGGCATCCACCTCGGAAGCATCATCAAGTTGTTGATTCCCGGATTGATCATGGTCTACGGTGCGAAGAAAATCCTCTCGCCTGGAGGAGCTGGATCCAAAGGGCTTGGCATTTTTGTCTTCCTGCTCGGGCTGTTGATGCTCGTAGGGAAGCTGCATGTACTGTTCTCCAGTTTGTTGGCAGTCGGAATCATTTACGCCGGTTACTGTATGCTTCGCCGCCGCTCCATTGAACCGGAGCCGGTCAGCGCAGCAGAGCGTCAATGGGCGAAGACGATTCTGAAAGAAGATATGATTGACCGCTTCGAGCAAGAGATCAAAGCGCGCAAACAATCTTCATTGTAATGACGATTTACAATCAAATTAATCATGGTATAGTACAAGGAGGAATTTAAAAATGGGTATCTTTAAAAGACTGCGTGACTTGACAGTGGCTTCAGTAAATGACGTGATCGATTCCATGGAGGATCCGGTCGTGATGTTGACGCAATACATGCGCGACATGGAAGTAGAGATCGGACAAGTTGAAGTGGCTGTAGCCCGGCAGGTTGCGATGGAGAAAAGATTTCATCAGCAGTGGGAAGAAGCGATGAACCAGGTCAAAAAGAGAGAGCGCCAAATCACGCTTGCTCTCAATGAAGGCGAGGATGAAATCGCCCGCCGCGCCCTGATTGACAAAAAGCAGCACGAAGCGCGCGCTCAGGAGCTCGAAGCATTGCACCTGGCAGCTCGCGATGCGGCTCAACAGATGCGAGAAAAACTGGCTGAGTTAAAAGACGAATTTTACAAATTACGCGCAAAAAAATATACGCTCGTCTCCCGTGCACAAGTGGCACGTACACAGAAGCAAGTAAACCAGGCAATTGTCGGGATGAATGGAGAAAGTGCCAGCCGGGGATTTTACCGGATGGAGGAAAGAGTAATGCGTCTTGAAGCAGAGGCGGATATAAGTGGACAATGGAAATCGACCCGGTTGGGGATTGATGAATCGCTCCGCGGAGTAGAGCGGGACGAAATCGCTGCCGAGCTGGCAGAGCTTAAGGCGAAGCTGAACAAGCAAAAGGCAGGACAAGATCAGCCTGGAGAACAGGGAAATGCCCCGGAAGCGTTGAATAACTAGAGTTTAGATAGCAGCTCGCCTCAAAACGAGCTGCTTTTCCCCTAGGAGGTATCATTGGTGTCCGATATAATCGTCTTTTTGCGGCGCTTTTTTACGCAGCCTGATTTGATCGGCAGTGTAATTCCAAGCTCCCGTTTTTTAACGAAGCGCATGATGGAACAGGTTCCGTGGGAAACTTCACGTGTCATCGTTGAATTAGGACCTGGAACAGGCGTGTTTACAAAAGATATTTTAAAAAGGAAACGATTGGACGCTTCCTTTTTCGTCATAGAAAAGGATCAACAGTTTCAAACGATGCTTCAATCGCGATTTCCCGGACTTGTCGTCTGTGACGAAGCAAGAAATTTGCTGCACTATTTGCGAGAAATGAATTTACCGAAAGTCGATGTCATTATCTCCAGTTTGCCGTTTGCCGTGTTTCCGGAAGAAATACGCGCAAGTATACTCGACCAGGTTGTCGAATCGCTTGCACCTGGCGGGAAATTTATCACGTACCAGTACTCGTTGCAGTTGAAAAAAGAGCTGGAAAGCCGTTTTGATGAAATCAATCTGGGTTTTACCCCGTTTAATATACCACCTGCTTTCGTCTATACATGTCAAAACAACAAAGACAGTAACCGTGCAAAGTAGAGAGAGGAGACTCCTGTGAAATTATCCCGCCTAAATAAGATGCTTGCCGGTATCGTAATCATCTTTGCTGGCATTGGACTCTTTCTCGGCAGTTTAAATATTATCGATTTCAATTTGTTTCGCTTATGGCCGCTGATTTTTCTCTACTTCGGGATGAAGCAGTGGGAAAAGAACCGCAGAGTAGTGGGCGGAGTCTTGTCAGCGCTGGGTATCATTTTTATCTTTAACGAATGGTTTCACATCAATGTCTTTCAATTGGTTATCACCATACTGTTGGTCTATTTCGGATACAGGATGATCCGGTCGCATAAAGCGCCACAGGAAGACGACCCGCCCCCCGAGATAGGAACATCGATCATGGAGGAACAGGAGGTTCCGCCACCGCCCCCGAGGCGCCCGTTCACTGAAGCGCCGAATCCGCGGCAAATTATTCGTCCGAAGGAATCGCGCAGTGTGCTGATCGGCGATTTTCACTTGACGTCGGGCCGCTTTGAATTAGAGAACATGCACATCTGGCACGGGATCGGGGATATTGTCGTCGACCTGTCGCGCGCGGTGATCCAAGAGCAGGAAAGCTTTCTGGTCATTAACGGCTGGATCGGCGACATCACGATTTACGTACCGGTCGATTTGCCGGTCGCCGTTTCCGCCGAAGTGACGATCGGTGACCTGGAAGTGTTAAATCATCGGCAAGGTGGATTAAACCGGCAGATTGTCATGCGTTCCGAGAACTACGATCAAGCCTCCCGAAAAGTAAAGCTCAACATCTCGCTGATTGTCGGCGATGTTGATGTCAAGTACATCTAGGGGGGGACTCAAGAGTATGCGACACGATCGTAAGCTGGCTAGCATCCAATGGCAATTTGTCAAACAAAATCTCTACCTCGCTTCAGGCTCGGTCATCATTTCGTTTGTGCTGTTCTGGCTGACGGCGTACCTGGTGAAAAGCAATCGAGAGGTAACCCAATGGCTCTCTTATTACCTCGGTCTGCGCATTCCCGATGACATCGACTGGAAATTCATTGTGATCATTCTCATTCTGTCCATACTCGTCTCGGCGATCTACGGTATGGTCAACGGTTACGTCGTCGGGAATTTGCTGAAAAAACGTTTAAATGCACTCTGGGAAGCCGCGATGAATTTGGAGCGCGGATTTCTTGCCTATCGCGTGCCTGAGCTGGGCACCGATGAGCTTGGTGACATCGGCTGGCAATTCAACAGACTGGCAGCCCGCTGGGAGGAGCAGGTCGCTTCCCTGCAGCGCTTGTCCAATCACAACGCCGCGCTCGGCGAGCAGCTGCGCAAGTCAGCCGTCGTGGAAGAGCGGCAGCGACTAGCCCGCGAGCTGCACGATGCGGTCAGTCAGCAGTTGTTTGCGATCGCGATGACGACCGCTGCCCTAAAGCGGTTGATTGACAAAAACCCGGCTCGTGCTGCACAACAGATTGAATTGGTTGAAGAAATGGCAGCCGCCGCACAATCAGAGATGCGCGCGCTGCTGTTGCATTTGCGTCCGGCCACATTACAGAACAAATCGCTGCGGGAGGCAATGGCGGAGCTGCTCGATGAGCTGAAGCAAAAGCAACTGCTCAAGCTGACATGGGAGATGGAGGAAATCGAAGCGCTGCCAAGCGGGATCGAGGACCATCTGTTTCGGATTTTGCAGGAAGCCTTGTCCAACATATTGCGCCACGCCAAAGCGAATCAGATAGAAGTGAAGCTGTTTACCTTGCATGGACAAGTACGGCTGCGGATTGCGGACGACGGCGTCGGCTTTGATCCGGAAGGGGAGAAAATGACGTCCTACGGGCTGACGTCCATGCGCGAGCGGGTTACGGAAGTAGGCGGCTCGCTTGACGTCTACTCAGCTGTCGGCAAAGGGACACAGCTTGAAGTGCGCATCCCGCTGATGAAGGATGCAGAATGCGATGAAAACGAATCGGGGGTAAGCGAATGATCCGGGTGATGTTGGTTGACGATCACGAGATGGTCAGGATGGGCTTGGCTGCCTATTTGTCCACGGAGGACGACATTGAAGTGGTGGCGGAGGCGTCAAGCGGTGAGGAAGGAGTCAAGCTGGCCAAGGAGCTCAAGCCGGATGTCATCTTGATGGACCTTGTTATGGATGGCATTGGCGGAGTGGAGGCCACCCGCCGGGTGCGGGATGTCTCGCCAGAGAGTAAAGTCATTGTGCTGACGAGCTTTATCGATGATGAAAAGGTGTATCCCGTGATTGAAGCAGGGGCCTTCAGCTACTTGTTGAAAACGTCCCGTGCCCAGGAGATAGCCAAGGCCATTCGCCAGGCGATGGCGGGAGAACCCGTACTGGAGGCGAGTGTCGCCGGCAAAATAATGGCCCGGTTCCGCCACGGCCAGACGACGATGCTGCACGAACAACTGACCCCGCGGGAATTGGAAGTGCTGCGCCTGATCGGTCAGGGCAAGTCGAATCAGGAGATTGCCGATGAGTTGATTATCGGGATCAAAACCGTCAAGACACACGTCAGCAACATTCTCTCCAAGCTGGATGTGGAAGACCGTACGCAAGCGGCCATTTACGTGCACAAGCACAATCTGCTGAACGATAAAACATAGCTGCGACATGTGGTTCGACCACCGTCATGCAGCGCCGCAACGGACGCCTGGAGATGCGGACGTTTATACGAGAAATGATCGAGGGATGCTTTTCGGTGAAAAGAGTCCCTCGATCATTTTTAACGTGGCCGATTCATTCGGAAAGGCGTACGCGGCCTTCTTCCAGCGATTACTCACTCCCATGCACCAGGATGTGTTTCAAGGCATTAAAATGCCTTTCGTTCTCCGGCGACTATGAGAAGCGATTCCGCTATCCCCTATTTTCATTATCATATTGTGAAATGAGGAAAAACTGGAGATTATAATACGAATAAGGAGAAATGGGGGATAGTATGCGGTCAGAACCGGAAAAACGCTCCAATCGGCTCAATGCAGACAAGGGCATTGACATAATTGGCGATATTCACGGCTGCTTTCAGGAATACAAACAGCTATTGGCTTTGCTTGGCTATGCTGCGGACAAGGATGGACTCTTTCGGCATCCTGCCGGGCGAACGCTCCTGTCCCTGGGCGATATTACCAGCCGGGGGCCTGAATCGATCCCGCTGTTGACGTTTTTCATCCGCCACATTAATGATGGGCTGGCGGAGATGGTAGATAGCAACCACGGCTGGAAGATCGGACGGTGGCTGGACGGCAGAGCGGTGACACTGGCACATGGAGATGAGAAAGTAGAGGAAGAATTTCGGGCCTATGAGCGTTCGTTTGGTACGGCGAAAGCACGCGAGCTGCGAGAGGCCAGCCGAACGCTGCTGTTGACAGCTCCGTCCCATATGCAGCTCATCCGCAATGGAGCCGTGGAAGCTGTCGCCGTGCATGCCGGGATCAAGGATGATTACATCGGAAAAGAATCCCCTTCCGTTCAGAACTTTTGCCGTTATGGCGATGTTGCCGGCGTCGGGGCGGACGGGCGGCCGATCCGCAAAGACTGGACGCTCGAGCGAAAGGCGAATGGCCCGCTCATCCTCTGGGGACACGATCCCAGACCGGAACCTGAGCGGAAAAACAATACGGTCAACATCGACCAGGGCTGCGTCTTCGGCGGTATGCTGACTGCCTATCGCTTTCCGGAAGACGAGCTGGTCAGCGTCCGTGCTGCCAAAAATTATTCGGGCTTAACAGATACCCCGCTGACCCGATGCAAAGATTATGGTAAAATTGAGCGATGACATTAGAAAAAGGAAGGTAATGAAAGTATGTGGTACCATTGGGTTATTCCAATCGTTACGTTACTCATCGGCCTCGCAGGAGGGTTTTACGGTGGAACCTATTATTTGAAAAAACAAATCAGCAACATGCAAATGGATGAAAAACAGATGCAGGCCATGGCCCGTTCGATGGGAATGAACCTCAATCAGAAGCAGCTGAAACAAATGAGCCGCAACATGAAGAACATGAAGATGCCAAAGAAGTTTCCTAAATAGGTAAACGGAGGGATTGGTATGGTTCCAACCCGCTTGCGTTACACCATGATCGGCTTTATTGTTGGCGTTGTTCTCGTTTGGATGGAAGGTCTGCCGGTCAGTCAAGGGGTTCGCTTCGCCGCTCCGCTCTATGGCGCCGGCCTCGGCTTGCTGATTGACGGCATTATTATACGGATGAAAGAGCGCAAAGGACAAAACGAGTGAGTTCGGATAGATTGACAAGCCGCCAGAGCTGGAAACAGATCAGTTTGGCGGCTTGTTTGCATGAGTCGAATAAGGCCTGGGGGGTGGCTTACAGCAGAGGCTGATGAATCTGAAACCGCTCTGAAATGCATAAGCCAAGCCTTTGGAGGCTATCTAAGACAGCCTCTCGCTCCTTTCATCAGCTCCTCCCATCTTCATAGCTGTCCGCTGTCACCGCTTCGATGAACGGACTCATCGGACCGGCACAGATGATGTGCAGCTCGTGCATCGCACGTGTGCAGGCAGTGTAGAACAGCTTGCGTTCCTCTTCCCGCCCATACTTTGCTTTGGAAGCATCGCTGATGATGACGGCATCGAACTCGACACCTTTTGCCAGGTAGGCGGGAATGATGAGGATACCTGTCTTGAATTGACCGCTTTCCTTCTCTATCAAGTGAAGCGGAAAATCATTGCGCAGCGCTTCGAACAACTCACGGCTTTCGGTGGCCGTTTTACAAATCACGGCAATGGTTTGATGACCCGCCGCTTCCAGCAGACGGATGCGCTCGGCAATCTGGCGGACCTGTTCGGCGGCATCGGTTGTGATGGTCAGCGTCGGTTTGCGCCCATCGCGGTTAAACGGCTCGATGGCTTCTCCGTCAGCTACCAGTTGACGGGTAAACTGCACAATCGGCAGTGTAGACCGGTAGCTGCGGGTCAAGACAAAGCGCTCTGACTTTTCCGCTCCGAACAGTTCGGCAAGCAGCTCGAATCCGCTGTTTGCAGCGGCATGGGTATAAATCAACTGGTTCAAATCGCCGAGCACGGTCATCTTGCTGTAGGGAAACAATCGCTTGATGAACGCAAACTGGAAGGGCGAGTAGTCCTGGGCCTCATCGATGAAGACGTGGCGAATGGACGTCTTGACCTGGAAGCCCTCGATCAGTTCTTTCAGATACACATACGGTGTCGCGTCTTCGTACGCCAACACGCCTTGATCGAGCTGGCGGTACGTCAGTCTGCAGATGTCCGGCCATTGCGGCGGCAGTGTGTTTGTGGCTGCATACGAGTGGATCGTCTGCGGGTCTGCAAATAACGCACGATAAATCGCGGGTATGTTGACGAAACGCAGGGTCTTCACGGCAGCCCGCAGCGGTTTGAAGTGTTTCTGGACGATCATGGTGGACAGCAGCTTTTGCTCCTGGGCCATATCATCAAATGTCTCGCCATTGTAGCGGTTTTTTCGCTGCAGCGCCTGGTAAACCTCCAAATACTCGTCCTTGTCGAGCAATTCCATCTCATCCTCTACCCAAGGCATCGAGCGTTCAAGACGCGCATGCTCTTTCAGTTGCCTGAGCAGCAAGGGAATGAGCAGTTGAAGCCGATTCGGGATGGACAAAGCAGTGTCCAGCGAGTAAAACTGATTCGCGATGCTCTCGGCAGAAATCAGCGTCCTCCCACGGAAGCTCACATCGTGAAATATCATTCCGCTCTGGCCAAGAGCTGCGTGATACCGCTCAATCGCCTGCATGTAATCAAGCGATGCTTTATAGCGAATGGCTGCGATTCGCGCGCTGTACTCAGGCTCGTGCAGGGAGGAGAGGACGTACTCCATTTGGGTAAACACGTCTTCTGTCGCATATGCATCACCGACCCGTCCCTCGATATACTGCATAAACGTCGTCTGCTGCATGTTCTCTTCGCCCAGCTCGGGCAGGACGGTGGAGACGTAGCTGTTAAACAGCGGATTTGGCGAAAACAGCAAAATGTGCTCAGAGCGCAGCACTTCGCGGTAGCGGTAAAGCAAATATGCGATCCGCTGCAGGGCTGCCGAGGTTTTTCCGCTGCCTGCGGCTCCTAGTACAACGATCAACTGGCTCATCTCGTTGCGAATAATCTGGTTCTGCTCTTTTTGAATCGTGGCCACGATGCTCTTCATCTGGTTGTCTGCCCGCTTGCCCAAGGCTTCCTGCAACAGCTCGTCACCAATTGTAAAACCGGTGTCAAACATGCTGTCGATCGTTCCGTTGCGGATGATGAACTGCCGTTTTAGCTCCACGTCCCCGGAAATGGTGCCGCCCGGCGTTTCGTATCGGGACGGACCCGGCAGCGAGTCGTAGTAGAGGCTGGATACGGGTGCACGCCAATCGTAAACGAGAAACTGCTCGTTCGTTTCATCGAGTAAAGAGGCGACGCCGAGATAGATCTGCTCCGTGCGCTTCTCGCCTGCTTCGCGAAAGTCGATTCGTCCGAAGTAGGGCGATTGCCTGAGCCGGGCCAGCGTCTTTAGCTGGCTGTTGGCATGCCGGTGGCTGCGTTCCCGCTCGGAAAGCACTTCCGCCTGCTGCTTTACGCTTGCCATCGTGTCCACTGCTTCCATAGGATCGTCAAAGTTGACAGTGACGTCATCCCAGAAATTTTTGCGAATCTCCACGATATCTGTCTTTATCGCGCTGACATGCTGGGTCAGGCTGGCGGCCTGCTTGTCAATCTCGTTGATTACCAGATCAACTCGCTGTTGTTCCTTTCGCCAATCTTGCTCCACTGTACTCATGCGATCGCTCCTTTTTTCATCCGGTTTTTTCGCAGCAAAAAGGTTGACAAACAAAAATCATTGTGTTAATATTATATTGGGTAATAATGGACACATTTTAATGATGGTGTTTGCGCTATCCCTTATAGTACCATGCTGTTTTTTGAAATTCAATAAGAATTTGTTGCATTTTATATAAAAAGGAGACGCTATCTGCGCCTCCTTTTTTCTTGGCAATTTGTCACGAACCCATCACAAGCTCGTAAATCATTTTTCCCATCAGAGTGACCGAGACGATGAGAAACAGTGGTCGAACATAGCGTACCCCCGTTTTTACAGCCATTCTTGCGCCGAGTGTCGCGCCGAAGAGCATGGCGATCCCCATCGTCAACCCTGTCAGAAAGATGACCTTTCCACCTAAAACAAAGACGAGCAGTGCTGCGATATTGCTGGCCAGATTGAGAATCCGGCCGTTTCCCGCAGCGATCACAAAGTCGTACCCAAACAAAATGACCATTAAGAAGACAAAGAACGAACCCGTACCCGGTCCAAAAAAGCCGTCGTAAAACCCGATGAGAAAGGTAATCGGAATGCCCCAACCGAGTGTGAAGCGCGTGAATCCTTTAAATTTTGCTTCGTGACCGAATTTTTTGTTTAACAGCGTATAAATAAAGATAAGGGCCACCATGACGATCACGATTGTTTTCAGGATGCCTTCGGGAATGTACAGGACGGTTTTGGCACCGATAAACGCTCCGATGAATGAGGCCGGAAAGAGGAACAGCATCATTTTTTTATCGAATTTGCCCATACTAATGAAGGTGGCCGAGCTCGTCGCGGCCGAGATCGTACCCGCAAGCTTGTTGGTGCCCAAAGCCAAGTGCATCGGTATTCCGATCCCAAGCAGCGCCGGCAGCGAGATGAGGCCGCCGCCACCTACACAACTGTCAATAAACGCAGCAATAAAGCCAAATAATGCCAGGAAAGCAATCGTTGACAAGTCCAATTCCACAGCGTTCACCAGATTTCCTTAGAGTCGATATCCTTTAGTCTAGCACGCCATGAGTCGATTGCAAGATGTCTAGCCTATTATTATACTTAACCAACTGATTTGTTGCGTTAGTCAGTCGATTGGGTTATAATGAACGGGAAGGAAATTATCTACATACCAAAGAGGAGGAGTTATAATGGCACATCAACTACCGGCTTTACCATACGCTAACAACGCATTGGAACCTCATATCGACGCTTTGACGATGGAGATTCACCATGATCGCCACCATGCAACATATGTAAACAACCTCAATGCAGCACTGGAAGGCCATGCCGACCTGCAAGCAAAAAGCATTGAAGAACTGATCTCCAACCTCGACGCTGTACCGGAAGCGATCCGTACGGCTGTACGCAACAACGGCGGCGGACATGCCAACCACAGCTTGTTCTGGGAAGTAATCGGACCAAACGGCGGTGGCGCTCCGAGCGGCGCACTGGCTGATGCAATCAACAATGCATTCGGCAGCTTTGACAACTTCAAGGCTGAGTTTGCAAAAGCGGCTACGGGTCGTTTCGGCTCCGGCTGGGCATGGTTGACTGCTTCTAACGGTACTGTAGCAATCACTTCTACTCCTAACCAAGACAGCCCGATCATGGAAGGCAAAACGCCTATCCTCGGACTGGACGTATGGGAGCATGCTTACTACCTGAAATACCAAAACAAACGCCCTGACTACATCGCAGCATTCTGGAACGTAGTGAACTGGGATGAAGTTGGCAAGCGTTTTGAAGCGGCAAAGTAATTAAGCTGATAGAAAAAACGGCGATCCTTGTGTGCGCAAGGATCGCCGTTTTTTCGTATAGAAGAAGGAAACTCTCGACAGGCTAACCGAGCTGAATCTCCTTTTCCGGGTCCAGTTTTTTACTCAATTGCTCTTCGCCGCGGTGAATCCAGCCGACGAAGGAGTCGCGGATTTGCAGCTCTTTGTCCAGATAGACGACGGCGACGAACATGTAGTGGCTTTTGCCTTGGTAACGCGCCCGGTAACGCAAATCGATCCATTTGACCTCGTAACCGAAGTCGTGCTGCTTCTCTTCAACATGGGCGTAGCTGGTAAACGACAGAAACGACTGGACTTTGCGGTCTGTCTTGGCGATGGCGATGCGTTCCGTCTCAGGTTTGATGGCAAATGTATCGAGTATGATCGGTTCGTAGTGGTTGATTTCACCGACGCGCCAATGGGTGCTGCTCCTGACGATGAGCGTCCACTGGTTCCACGAATGCGTAGGGATGACCGTATACGCTCCCTGTATGCCGAGCGAGCCGCGGGCAGCCTCGGTCGTTCGTTGATGGACGCGATGGCGCCAGTAGTAATAGCAGGCAATGATCGCATAGATGATCAGGAAAGTCGCTCCAGGGTCAGCGCCCGCCAGCCAGAAGGCGAACCCCAGCAAGTGCATGCCAAAAATAACCCAGTCAAAAATAAACATCGTATTCAACGCGATCCATTTTTTATTAAACGGAGCCAGACCTTTGGTGCCGTACCCGTTAAACAAATCGACGAAAACATGCAGAAAGACGGCAAGGAATGTCCAGAACAGCAGATGTCCCCAGTGTACTTGAGGATAAATCAGATCGATGAGGCCAAAGGTTAAAAGCGACCAAATCAGGATGGCCGGTATGGAGTGTGAGTTCCCGCGGTGATTGCGAATGTAGGCAGCACTGCCGAACAATCGTGTCAAACCGTCTAAATCAGGTGCTTGAGAGCCGATGACTGTACCGAGCAAGATTACCTCTGACAAACCTGGCGAAGCGGCAACGACTGGATCTAAGTGTGCGAGGCCAGCCAGCCCAAATCCCATGACGAGATGAGTGGCGGTATCCATGTGAAAGTCTCTCCTTTCAGGTATAGCAGCGGATCCTTGATACCCGCCATGTTGCCTCATGCGGCACAGCCTAAGCTCCTGCCATTCAGGCATTATCGTTTATTATAACGCTTTTGCAGCGTGATTTTCCATTGAATCCGAAAAAACTCGCTGCCAATTATGGAAACGGGCTTGTTTGCCTGCAAGGCGTTCCGCTAAGATAAAAGAGTTATCGGATGAGGAGGCGAGCGGAGATGATTACCGTATTCATCGAATACAAAATAGACCCGGAAAAACGGGAAGAGTACTTGCACGCGATGCAGTCCATTCCGCTGGAAATAGAACGGCTGGGCGGCCGTGATTACCGTCATTATGAGGGGATTGAACAGCCGAATCTGTTTGTGGAAACGTGTGAGGTCGACAGTTTGGCAGCGTATGAGCAGCTAAAGGC
>CAMIVR010000061.1 GCA_946402065.1 uncultured Brevibacillus sp.
GGTTTTCTATGCAACAAAATTGGTATTCATCTCCATTAAGTGGGTAAGTCCTGATGGATATGTTTCCGAGAACAGACATACTCAAATGACATCAATTCTGTCCTCTCAAGACATGTGGAGGTGATAGTGAGACTTGAAAGAAAAGATACAGTCAAGTAAACTGTACCTAATTTGAGGGGAGAGGGTTGGAAAGATTGTAGTTAATCTTAATCTTTCCATCCTCGAATACTTCGATTGTTTGGATAAGCCTTTGAAGGAATTGCTTCAATACCTGCTCATCGCTAATGTCGAGGTCTGTGAAGCGTTCAACTTCCTTCCTAAAGGCTTCTTTGCGTTCTGCGAGGTTCTTTCCTTCTTCTATGGCTAGAATGAGGTTAGCCTTTTTATTCATTAGTTCTTGCTGTTGGTGGGCGTTACGCTCATTATGATGCTTGAACATCTCAGTTGTCATACCCCCCTCAATATGGAGGTTCAGCAACTTATCAAATCGAATATCAAATTCCCCTAACTGCTTCTCCACACGTTTGAGTTCCTTTTGTACATGGGATTGAACAGCCATGGCTTTTTCTTCCGCAATTCCGTAAAGCTTCTCAATCTTCACAGTATCCTTAATCAAGGATTTCAGGTCATCTTTAACAGTTTGTAGTAGCACCTTCTCCTCAATGATGTGAGAGGAGCAAGAGCGGTTTAACCCCTCAATTATTGAGTCAGGCTCCCTTATTCTCGCTGTTTCTTTGTTTTTCATTTTCTTCAACCATTTGGTAGAGTAGGTAGATAAAGTTCTTGCGTCAAGGATTTCGCTTGACCCCAGAACTTTATCTACCTGTGTACCACCTAGGTCGAAGAAAAGTAAACTGTGCTAATCGTTAGCCTCGCTATCCTTTTACGACGAATGGCTTCACTTGTTGCTGTTCCACCGCCTGTCTAAATTCTACAGGAGACAGGTCATACAAACTCCCGTGAATTCTGCGAAAGTTGTAGAAAAGCAGATAGTTTGTCACGTTTCATAAGCCTGTTGGTAGCTTTCAAATTCGTGTCTTTCCAGACATTCCTTCTCCAAAATGCTATGAAAGGCTTCGATGTGAGCATTCTTGTTCGGTGTTTTTGGTGGGATTCGCTCATGCTTCACCCGGAATGTCTCGCAGGATGATTCAAAGGTATGGCTAATAAACTGTGGCCCGTTGTCCGTTCGGATCACAGGACGTTCTTGTTTCTCAAATTGGTTTCGTCTCCACAAGGCTCGTTGCAGGATTTGAGCAGCGTGTTTTCCTTCACAACTAAGCCCGATATGGTAATCAATTATGGCTCGATCATACACATCAATGAGTGATAGCAAGAAGAAAAATCGCTGTTCTCCGGCAATGTAGCCGTACTTCACATCCATTTCCCATAGTTGATTCGACGCAGGGATCTCCCGATTATTTGCAAGCTTGCGAGGATATTTGCGCTGTTTTTCCCGCTGTGGGTGTAACAGATTTTCCTCCTTCATCAGGCGATACACTTTCTTTTTGTTGATTTGTAGTTCAACGTCTCTTCGCAGACAAACGGTAATTTTCCGATATCCGTAGGCTGCTTCTTCATCTGCCAGGTACTCGTGAATCCACTCTTTGATTTGCTCGTCGGCCACAGGTTGTCCATCTGTTTTCATGGAGTAACCAGGGATGGGACGGCCACCGTTGTATACTTTGGGCTTTCCTCGATTCTTGCGGCGGGCATAGTAAGTTGCTTCCAACAAGCCGACAATTTTCAAGACCGTCTTAATTTGATAGCCCAGCTGTATCCACTTGTCGGCTATTTCCATTTTGTCCGATACGCTGGGTTTACCTTTTTTACCAGATCACGAAGGATTGCAATTTCAAGATCTTTTTCTCCAAGCAGCTTTTTCAATTTGTCATTTTCCGTTTCCAACTCACGAAATTCTCCTGGTGAAGGTGTATAACTGGTCACGGCTTTGGCGTCTGGAGAAGCATTTTTCCAATCAGCATGTTTGGAATCTCGTATCATCGATAGAGCATTTTCACATCGATCCCATGACGACGGGCAACTTGACTTGCATTTCCTGCTTCTTTGGCTTCTTGTACCAATTGTTGTTTGAACTCCAGTGAATAGCGTTTCCGTTGCATAAAAAATCCCCCTCTGTTCTTCTAATACCAGCTTATCAAGATAAGGGGTTACAACTCAAATCCAATTTTGGGGCTTAAGAGAAATGACAGGTGTAAGCAAGGGATCGCTTTACCGCGAACTTAATCGACGGAAGCAGGAAGTAACACAAGTGACAGAGACAGTCTGAGAGCCGTTTAGGGGCTGTATAAGAACTGATATGAGCAGAGCCACCCTTAAGAGGGCGGCTCTTTTGTTATGCTCTACAGGGCTTGTACGGGCTTCTAAATAGACCCACCCAGTGCCGAATGAATTACATTTTAATGTCGCGGCAGAATTTACCCTCTTATGCTCTGTATAAAATTTTCTGTGATTTCGTGTGCGTACAAATAATCATTTTGGAAATTATGCTATAATAATTTGAGTTATCAAATTTAAGATGAACGGGGTCACGAGTGGATGCAAACACTAATTCAAACAATTGAAGCACTAGCTAATAAATACGCCGCCGAATTGGATGCAAAAGTTGCTGAGCGAATGGAAGAGATGAAAGAGGATGATACTTCACATTATTTAATTTATTCTGTTCTCGGAATTACTGATGAAGAAGGTAATTTAATAGATTTGTATCAAAACAAGGGACGGTTTCTTTATAAGTATGCAGGTTCATTTTTAGAAGAAGCGGCAATACTTTGTTTTCAATATAAGTTCCCTCAAGCAAGAAAAGAGAGGGTTGATAATACACTTGGAAGTCGCCCCAAAAGGTTTGAGATAGATTGCTTGGTGGATAATAACGCTTATGAAATCAAGTGGAGAGACGCAACTACAGATGGTGACCATATTACAAAAGAACATACAAGGGTTAAAGTAATCCAGGGTTATGGCTACAAACCAATTAGAATTATGTTCTACTATCCAAATCGAGACCAAGCTATTAAAATACAAAAGACGTTAGAAACACTTTATCATGGTGTTGATGGCGAGTATATTTATGGAGATTCTGCTTGGCAGTACATTAAGGACACAACTGAGGTAGACTTGAAGCAAATATTAACTAATATTGCCGAAGCAAAACGACGAAAAAGAGGTAACTAACATGTCAGTCATCACGGGAGATTGTTATGAGAAAATGAAGGGGTTGTCTTCAGAATCAGTTGATTTGATTTATCTTGACCCACCATTTTTCACGCAAAAGACTCATACACTTAAAACTAGAGATAATACGAAAGAGTTTAGTTTTGAAGACACTTGGGATTCCTTACAGGATTATCTTAAATTTATCAAAGTTCGGCTTGAAGAGTGTTATAGAGTTCTAAAACCAACTGGAAGTATATTTCTGCATTGTGATAAAACCGCTTCACATTATCTCCGTGTTCTTTTAGATGAAGTTTTTGACATGTCTAATTTCCGAAGTGAAATTATTTGGTCTTATAAGCGGTGGTCAAATTCAAAGAAAGGACTCTTGAGTTCTCATCAGACTATTTACTTTTACAGTAAAACGGATGATTTCAAGTTTAATACAATCTATACCGACTACTCCCCTACAACGAATATTGATCAAATTCTTCAAGAAAGAGTACGGGATGAGAATGGCAAATCTGTCTACAAGCGTAACGATGATGGAGAAGTCATTTTAGGGAAAGAAAAGAAAGGTGTACCCCTAACTGATGTTTGGAATATACCTTACTTAAATCCAAAGGCAAAGGAAAGAACAGGATATCCGACACAAAAGCCTATTCTACTACTTGAGCAGATTATTAAAATCACCACGGATGAGGGTGACGTAGTACTTGACCCTTTTTGTGGGAGCGGTACAACACTAGTTGCTGCGAAAATTCTCAATAGAAAATTCATTGGTATTGATGCTTCATCCGATGCTATTACATTAACTAATGAACGGCTTGAACAACCGATTAAGACAGAGTCTCTTCTACTGCAAAAAGGTGAAGAAAAGTATATTGGCAGAACAGACGAAGAAATCAGCATATTAAAAAGTATAGATGCGATTCCTGTGCAACGGAATAGCGGAATAGACGGTTTCCTAAAGGTGAATTATCTAGGTAAGCCCATTTCAGTTCGGATTCAAAAACAAAATGAAACATTACTCGAAGCTAGGCAAAAGTTACTAAAGTCTAGTAAAACAAAAGGCTGTATGTTAATGGTTTTAGTTAGAACCCAAGTAGAGGAACATAGTTTGTTTGAAATTGATAACGATTTTAACAAGGAAAACTTATTAGTTTTAGACGCTTTCGACGTTTCAATTAAATTGTGGATGAATAATTTCATTGATTCTTTAGGTGATGTATCTTCAAAATAAATTTGCCCCCACGATTGGGGGCATTTGTTTTTGAGCAAACACTATTCCTTGGGACACAGTCATGTTTGTTGTCACTGTCGACTCCATACATGTGGAGTGCGGTGTATCACTCGTTAGAAAATAGTCAGTATCTGCATTTGCCTATATATCAAAAGTCCTTATCATTCCCATTTCGGAGTGGATAGGGACTTTCTTGTTTAAGGAAGGCATCTTGCAGCGTTTTTGAAGCGCCTCATTTTTTATAATTTGGTTGGCGTGAAACAAAAATGGAAATGAGAAAGGAGTTCAGCCAGGTGTCATTAAGAAATTGGAAAACAAGGATCATGCTCTTGTGGGCGGCATTATTCGTTTCAGGGCAGCTTGCCGATTCTGCCGCAGAGGCGGCGCCAGATGTCAAGCTAGACCTCGCCCCCTCCGTAAAGCTTGATTTAACTAGTACTGACACTCCAAACCCCACTCCAAACAAATTTATACAAGATTTAGACGTCCACCTGGATATAAATAAGATTAGTAAACCATTCGACTATTTCCAATTCATCAACCCGATCATGACAGTCCGCTGGGAATCTTTGATTGGTGCAAACATTTGTACCGCTCCGGTAGTCGGAGAGGACGGAACGATCTATGTCGGCACTGATAATAAAAAGCTGTATGCAATTAAGACCGACGGATCGATAAAGTGGACGATTTCGCTGGGAGGTAACTCCTATTCCGCCCCTGCAATCGGCCCCGACGGTTCAATCTATGTAAACACGTGGGAAGATCACAAGCTAGTTGCAATTACCCCTGGGGGAAAAAAGAAATGGGAATTCGTAAAGGGCGAATCTAAGCTTGCCGCAAAAAATGTATCTCCCCATTCTTCACCGGTTGTTGGAGCTGACGGCACGATTTATACAGGAGGATCGGAATTGGATAAAAAACTGTATGCCGTTACTCCGAACGGGATCAAAAAGTGGGATTTCAACACGAGAGGCCTTGTCAGTACCCTCGCGATTGGTACAGATGGAACGATCTATGCCGGCTCAAGAGGTGCAGAGGGGCATCTTTATGCATTCAATCCAAACGGAACACTGAAATGGAAATCAACAGAGGTATTAGATATTCTAAGCTTTTCGATCGGGAACAATGGTACGGTTTATGCCGGTACGCAATGGAATGGGTTACGTGCCTTCAAGACAGACGGTGACGGTTCGTCAAAAATGGTAAAAACAGCCGAGCCCCTTTCTCCCATTGTAATGCTTGCCGTCGGAACGGACGGAACCATTTATGTCAATAACAGTCAGAAGACGTTTGTCCTCAAGCCGGATGGGACTATCAAATGGACGACGAATTTCCAATATATAAATGCAGATCCAGTTAAGTGGACGAAATGGACGATACCGAATGTAACAATCGGGAACGATGGTAAGATATATGAAACAGAATTTGAGGATAAGGATAAAATTCATACGTACCGGAAAGATCTAAAGCATGCTTTGGTGGTAAGAAATGCCGATGGCCTGGTAATCGGAAGGTTCAGCAGCGATGCGCCTGTCAGCTATCCGCTCGCATTTGGCAGCGACGGCACTGTTTACGCGGCAGCGGGGAATAAATTGTTCGCGCTCGGAACGGTGGCCGCAAGCAGCGTCACTTTGAACAAAAGCAAAATGAACCTGCAGACAGGGGAAAGCGAAGCATTAATCGCAACGGTTGTCCCCGAGGGAGCAACGAACAAACGTGTCATGTGGAGCAGCAGCAACGATAAAGTAGCGGCAGTGGACAATATGGGAATCGTTACAGCATTGGCCCCGGGCGATGCGAAAATTACCGTTGTTACGGAAGAGGGGGGATTCTTCGCCTCATGCATCGTAACGGTCAAGGCATCCACGAACCTCCCGGAACCGAAGGAACCTGCAGAGAACCCGCCGGTACAGAACTAACCGGGGCAGAATATATACCGTTCTCTGATATCGCGTGGCGTTAAGCGAAAGCAATATTATGCGGGTGACGGAGCTTCATCTCGCGAACGGCTATCCCGACTACACCTTCCGGCCGAGACGGAACGGTTTCATTGTCGGATCGCTTTGTCCAAGATTCTTAACGAGCTGCTTGTTTATGTAAGTTAATGTAAATGAACCACTGACCGTATGGCTGTTTTAATTTTTGGGAAGTATCGAACAGTCGGTACTCATCACATGTGAAATTGGTGACGTTACTGTCGTTGAAATAGGGACCAAGGGAAGACTGCCGCCGCAGTCTTTTTTCTTTTAGTCCGGCAACGGGCGTATTAGCGAAATAAAGAAGGCAAGCCATTGAATGAAATACCCAAAAAGTTAATACCCAGCAAATAAGTGGAGTATGTATAGGCATACTGATGGGGCACAGCTTCTATCCGGCATCCGGGTCGCGACTCCTTCCCAAGACGGATCTTACCATTCTGCTTCCGCCGGATGCTCTTTCACCAATCCGCTTTATAATAAAAAGAAAAAGAAGGAGCGCGAAGCTGATGCTGCTGCAGCCATCGAGAACGTTAACGGATTTCCCCAAGGGGGCTATAGCCAATCCTCTCATTGATCAGACCATACCGGCTACAGGCTTGGAACATGTGTATATCGACATTCAGATTATGGGCAATCTGCTCATCTGTTTTGATGCGGTAGAGAATGTCACCATCAAAGCGGCTGGCGAGAGCCACCTTATGCCTGACAGGATCGAGCGTACAGGGAACACACTTCACATCGCCGGCAAAAATCTCAAATCCTATATCTTTAAAGGGCAGCGAAAGAAAATATTGCTCGAACTCCATCTGCCAAAGACTTGCCATGTAAGCTTGACATTTGTCGGCGGAGTGGTCGCGTTGGACGGCGGATGCGGCGATTTGACGGTCAAAGGTGTCTTCGGAGAGGTCTGCGGAATCACTGAATCCCGGAAGGTGTCGATTTCGCTTCGGTGCGGAGATGTCTCCCTCAATGAGTTGTCTGGAGAAGCCGATATCCGGATATCCTTGGGCAGCTCGACTTTGGGCTGGAGCGCGTTGAACGGAAAGGAATGCGTCAACGTCCGTTGCGGCTTTGGCGGAGTTGACCTGTTGCTGGCACCGGAAATTGCTCCTGCAAGCGATCAGGGAGGATTTTTCAAAAGCAAGAGCATTATTGCCGCCTCCGGTGCTTCGATTCTGGCGTCTGTCTGGTTTGGAGGATTGGAGACCATCCCCATAAGCGCCAATGAATAAGCCCTTCACGCGGTAAGAGCGTTTCATTTTTTCTGAATAATCGACTCATCTTCTTCCAGGACTGGCCAAGCGGAATACTCGATCAGGCTCCGCCTGTTCAACAAATCACTCGCCCGGCAGCGGAACAATTCGAATGATCCGGTATCCGCCCATAAAACAAGGCGTCGTCACATATTGATACCGTTGCGGGCGAAACGCGTCCATACTCGGAAAATGCACATGCCCGCACAGGATTCCGATGATATGCTCGTGCTCCTGGCCGGTGACAAGCTCATAAAACGTCTGTGAGCTCGAGACAATCGACATTCTCCTCTTGACCGAGCGCAATCATGTCGAGAAAATGCTGCCGTGAAGACGCTGCCTCCACGTTGTCTGCTTCTTGCCATTTCCTCCGCACCTGTTCCAGCAAAGCCGGCCCATCTTCGCGGTCGTCGACTTCCAACAGATGGCTGTCCGTCACATACAGGATCGTTACTGCTTTCTCCACACAATCCGTTCTGATCATCAATTCATTCGTCTTCTGCTCCTGGTACTCCATTTTCATGACCTATCCCCCATTTCAATGTTACATTCACCGACTCTACGCGATTGTACTTGACCTTCACATGATGTCAGGCTTTACAATGACTGATAAGCGGTCAGCGAGGAGTGATTCTATGCACATTAGTGAATTGTCAGGCAAAACCGGAGTGAGCCTGCGGTCCCTGCGCTATTACGAAGAAAAAGAGCTGTTGACCCCGACCCGCTTGAAAAACGGCTACCGTGAATACACCGATGCCGATATCGAACGCATCAGAATGATTCAACTCTATATTAGCCTTGGGCTTACCGTTAAGGAAATCACTGATTTTTTTCATTGCACCACATCACACGAGGAAATCAAAGCGCAATGTCTGCCCAATGCGATTGCCGTCGCTGAAAAAAAGCTGGCAGACATTCGAAGACAAATCGAGACGCTGCAAAAGGCTGAAGCGCATTTGGAAGACAGTCTGGCAGGCTGGAGAGAAATCTTGCGTAAAGGAGACGGATAAAAGTGAATATTGTCACTGATCAAGGAACACGAGTTGCCCTCGTCACGGGGGGAAACCGTGGGATCGGCAGGGAAATCGCACGGCAACTGGCTGCAGCAGGACTCCATGTCATCATTGTGTGCCGGGATGCAGCGAAAGGCCGGCAAACGATTGACGAGATGCGTGAAGACGGACTGGCAATCGAGCTGCAAGTGGCCGATGTATCGGATACACAGAGCATTGACCGGATGCTTGAACGAATCAAACAGGCGCATGGCCGCCTGGATGTACTCGTCAATAATGCAGGAATTATTCTCGACCGCGGGCGCTCCGTGCTGGATGTCGAGGAGTCGCTCATGCGCGAGACGTTCGACACGAATTTCTTCGGCGCTTTGCGGATGATTCAAGCGGCTGTTCCGCTGATGAACGAGCATCACTACGGACGGATCGTCAACATTTCTTCCGGGTTGGGGGCCTTTGAGATCCTCCAAGGGCTCCTGGGGCTTAAAGGATCGACATCGGCCTATCGCATCTCCAAGACGATGCTCAACGCCTTGACCTGCCTCGTCGCCCAGGATGCAGCCGAGATGGGAATCAAAGTAAACGCTGTTTGTCCCGGCAGGGTACAGACCGATATGGGCGGGGCAGACGCACCGCAAACCGTTGCCGAAGGTGCAGATACGGCTGTCTGGCTCGCTACACTGGATGAAGCCGGTCCGAATGGCGGCTATTTTCGCGAACGCAAACAGATCGCCTGGTAGAATGGACGCATCCTGACATTGTTCGGATGTGCGCCTCTCCCGGCACACGCTGCGGGGCTGCATGGCGTCAGTCGTACCACATGACATACCAGCAGGCTTGGTCGCAATAATTGCCTTACACCTCCTGCCGAAAACATGCTAAACTTAAAGCAGGGTCGACTCCCCCTACTCACTTTATCCAGGAGTGTGGCGTTCCATGATTATCAAGTTCATTCGTTTGCGTTAATGGGAGGTACATTTCAGCTAAGCTCATTCATTTTGCCAAAAATGCCTGGGTTTATTTGAGTGTGCCTTTTCCATGACCAAAAAACTTCGAATGGAACGAGGGCGATAATCATGAGTGAACAGATTGTAAACGCAAACGGTGTTGATATCTGCATAGAAAGCTTTGGCGATAGAAAGAATCCGGCTGTCCTGCTGATTATGGGTGCGATGTGCTCGATGGTTTACTGGGATGATGAATTTTGCCAGCGGTTAGCCGATACGGGACGGTTTGTCATTCGCTTTGACAACCGCGATGTAGGGCGCTCCGTCACTTATGAACCCGGGCAATCCCACTATACGGTGACAGACTTGGCTGACGACGCTGTCGGTGTACTCGATGCGTACGGGATTGACCGGGCGCACATCGTCGGGATGTCACTGGGCGGTATGATCGCACAGGTTATTGCGGTCAAGTACCCGCACAGAACGCTGTCTCTGACACTGATCGCGTCCAGTATTTTCGGATCTGACGACAACAGGCGCGATTTGCCGCCGATGGATGAACAAATATTGGCCTACCATCGCAATGCGGCCACATTGAATTGGACGGATGAAGCGGCGGTTGCCGATTACTTGATCGCAGGATCGCGGTTGCTTTGCGGTTCCAAGCATCCTTTCGACGAGATGCGTGTGAGTCGTCAGGTGGGCACAGAAATAAAACGGGCGCACAACCTGCTCAGCATGTTCAACCATGCCTTGCTGAGAGGCGATGATTCCTTTGAAGACAAGCTGCCGGGAATCACCGCGCCGGCTTTGGTTATTCACGGTACGGAAGACAGGATACTCCCCTACGAGCATGCGCTGGCGCTAGTCGATGAAATTCCCAATGCCTCACTGCTGACTCTTACCGGATCAGGTCACGAAATACACGCAAGCGATTGGGATTCCATCATTGCCGCTATTTCCAGTCACACGTCCGGAGTGTAAGCATGAAAGAGGCAAATCGATAACTACAGCTATCCAAAAAGGGTTGCAAACGG
This sequence comes from uncultured Brevibacillus sp., assembly GCA_946402065.1. Classification (GTDB taxonomy): domain Bacteria; phylum Bacillota; class Bacilli; order Brevibacillales; family Brevibacillaceae; genus Brevibacillus_D. The sequence goes on from CAMIVR010000061.1 coordinate 10,644, forward strand.
GATTCTACCATTTGCAGCTCTTTTTATTTGTTCCGTTTATTAGAAAACTTGGCTATGCCAATAGCCTTAGTTGCACTTATGTCGATAAGAATTTTTATAAATTCTTATCGACCAAAAATTTAGCCGGGAATGGGATATTTTCGAGTTGCCGATCGTGTTGTATACAGGAGGCGAAAAAATGGAAAGCAATTCTTTATTGCGTACGGATAAAGAATTGGCCGATCTATATCAACGGTATGCAGATCTGGTTTACAGGTTGTGCTATATCTATTTGAAAAATCCCGTTGATGCAGAAGACGCTGTTCAATCTGTATTTATAAAACTGATCAAATCTCAAATGGTTTTCAATGACCACGAGCATGAAAAAGCGTGGTTGACGGTAACCACCAGAAATTACTGTAAAGACGTTCTGAAAAGCTGGTGGAAAACTCGTCGTGTTGCTTTAGACGCTTTACCGGAAGTTTCTTCTTGGAACGGTAATGAGTCATCGGGGAAGGTGCTGGCAAGACTGCTTTCCCTTCCTGAAAAATACAAAACCGTTTTGTATCTTTACTATTTCGAGGGGTACTCGGTAAAAGAAATATCTGAAATGGGAGGACACAAAGAAAGCACGATCCAAACACAACTAGCCAGAGGACGAAAGCTCCTTAAAATTGATCTGGGAGGGAATTACCTTGAGTAACAAGCATATCAATCAGCTTTTTGAAGCTCTTACGCCCAAAACCGAACAAAAAGAAAAAATGTTTCAGAACATTCTCGTGCAAAGCCAGAATGAAACGAAAAGACAGAGAGGATTTACTCCCGTGAAACGTTTACGATTTGCAGTACTGTCTGCTGTACTGATGGTTTGTGTAACGACAACAGCTTTTGCAGCGGTATATATGGGATTGGATGAAACATTTTTAAATTTTCTTCATCCAGTAAATAATGAGCAGGCACACTATTTGTCAAACGGCGCTTATGTACTTGACAAGCAAGTGGCAAACAAGAATGGAACGCTTACCATCAAGCAAGTGATCGGCGACAGTAATCTGACCTATGTCTTAATGGACTTTACTGCCCCGGAAGGCACTGTTTTAGATGCAGACCGATACCGTTTTGGTGATACAACGATTAGTTCAGCTCTGGGGGGCTATAGTATAGGATATCATGTGTTGGACGATGGAAATCCGAATGACAATAAAATTCGTTTGGTTATGAATATCCAGACCGAAAAGTCACTAGCGGGCCAAACGCTTCATTTCACATTCAAAGATTTACAAGCAGCAGATCCCGGTCCGAGGGGGCTGTTTAATGAAACGGTCATACCGGGCTCTTGGGAAACAGACCTTAAGCTGGATTTCAAGGAGTATTCCACCCTTTATCAGATCGATCAAAACATTACCATGTTTGGTCATAGGGCAGTATTAAAAACGATCTCCGTCTCGCCAATTTCGATTGCTTTACAGATTGAAAGCAGCTCATCGCGTGAGATTTTCGAATCTGCCGGCGGATTAAAGAAAATTGGTGAAAATGAGTCTTTGGATAACTTCCCTATCACGATCAACTATAAAGATGGCACCTCAGAAACGACAAGAATTTTTACCGGATCAACTTCGGCGAATCATCTAACTGGCCAAATACTTACGATCAAAAAATTTAAAAGTGTTATAAATGATAAGGAAATCGCATCTATTGTATTTTTTGATAAAGAAATTCCGATTAACAACTGAATCTCCACTACACGAAAGCAAGTGTTACATGCTCTCATGCGTGCCTGGCCCGGCTATGCGCGCTGGGGGCTTTTTTGACGCTTCCCCATGAACTGTCCCATTTCAGTTGTAGATTGGACATCGAGCAAAATTATGGAACTGACCGAAAGCTGAAAATAAGCCTACCTATTAGGTTTTCGTTGACCATTTTTTTCCAAATGATAAAATGATAGCGTATGACCTTATTTCCGAATGAAAAACGATGAGGTGCCCACGTGAAACATGTGAATGACAAGTTTCAGCAAATAACCGCGTTTATCAATGGTTTGACGGAACAAGAGCATACGGTCGGCATTGGCGTCTCGATTACGCTAAAATATTTGATATGCTGCTGGACCTTTAACACTGCAATTACAAAACGGCAGGGGGTAAAAAGGAATGAAATTAGTATTCTTGTACCATCCAGTTAAAAATTTGAATGACTCGCTTTCGTTTTACAAAGATCGTCTCGGTTTTGAAGAAGCATGGAGGGAAGGGGACAATACTGCTGCATTAACGATTCCTGATTCAGATGTTCAATTAATGATTGAAGTAGACAAGGACAATTTGGTACCGGGTGGCGTATTTCTGGTAGATAGCGTCGACTCTTTCTATGCGGATCATAAAAATAAACTGGAATTTATAAAGGGCCCTGTGGATATTCCTCCCGGACGTTTTGCTATTTATCGCGATATTTCGGGCAACCTATTTCGAATTATTGACCTTTCAAAAGAGAAATGAAAATGGTGTGCAGAAGAGAAATTGTCCTTCCCCTATCGACCTCGCAGTACATACTACAAGAGCATTCATGCTCAAACCGTTGAAGTGAATGCAAAACGGACCCGATAGGCAGCAGGTAATGCAAAGCCTCTGCCCGATCAGGGGTATCGGCTATGCAAAACCTCCCGCTCACACCGTTACACCTGCTATGCCTTGCTGATCGCGGCTGGTTGTTTTTCCAGCTCTCTTATTTTCGCTACGCGCCCGATTACCAGCCCGAGGATCGAAACAAATACTCCGGCAAGAATGAACAGAAACCCAATGCCCCTCCCTGGCCCTGTTCCGATGATTCGCCCGACCGTCTGGCTGAGCCCGCCGTCCGGATAAAGCAGAGGGTTAAACAGATGATCCGCCAAAAAACCCGCCGACCCAAACGCCACTATGAAACCGACCTGGGAAATAGCCGTAATCACCGACCATACCCTTCCCTGCCGTTCATTGCTGACATTCGTCCGAATGAGAACCTCCAGACTTGTATTCACAAACGGAAGCGTAATGAAAAAGAGAAATGTAAAGACGCTGATCACCACTACGGCTGGGTACAAGCCGATCAGGGCGTAAAACCCCCCGGCAAGTGTTAGAGACGCAGAGAGGATGAACACCTTGCCCTTCCCCATGCCGAATATTCCGATAAGCAGGCTGCTTACGAGCATTCCCGATGCTGCGATGGACAAAGCAATACCCAGTGTCTTGGCATCGGTCAAGCTCAGCATCATCGGCGTAAACAGCGTTTGCAGCAAGCCAATATAGAAGCATACCATCGATGTCAGCAAAACCAGCAACAAAATGCCTTTTTGCAAGAAAATGTAGCGGAAGGAATCGGCCATTTCCCGGGAAAACGTCTGGCTTTCCTGCTTTTTGTCGGTGGCAGCCTGCTTCATCATCAGCAGCACAGTAGCGACGGCAATCAGGAATGTCGCAATGTCGATAAGTAAAACCAGTTCAATCTCAAACCTACTGAGGAGAAACCCGGCAATCATCGGGGAAAGCAGATACTGCGCAGACCCGGCCAATTGGATAAGCCCGCTCGCCTGGGAGTACTGCTCTTCCGCAACCAAATCAGACACGGCAGCTTTATACGCCGGGCTTTGCATCGCCGCAGAGACAGCACTCATGGCGACTCCGACGTAAATGTGCCACAGCGCTATCCTGCCCGACCACATGAAAAACAGAATGAACAAGAGACCCGCGATAGCTCCCGCATCTCCGATCATCATCATTTTTCTTCGGTCAAATCTGTCCGCAAGCACCCCTCCAAGCGGCAGCAAAAGGAATGTCGGCAAAAAATTGAACAGAATGATCAACGAATAGCTCATGACCGATTGGGTTTGCGAAAAGACATAGACACCCAGTGCAAAAGCGGTTAATCCGCTGCCCGTAGCTGATAACAGCTGACCGATCCATATAACCAGAAATCTTCTCAACGATTTATCCCGGGTATCCATTTCTCCCAACCCCTCTACGTACTGTCTGTCGTTACAAAAATGAGAACGATCCCGGCTCGGCGCCTAATGACCGCTCGATGATCGTCTGCATGGTTTCTGTCCGTTTCAGCTGCTCTTCCTGACTCCACTGGAAGAGGCCCGATTCGAGCAGAAACTGCGATCCGGCCAGGAGAAATTGTATGGTTTCCAGGGCATTCTTCACATGAAACACGGATTCCCGATTGCCCTGTTCGATGACTTCTGCGAAGATCGGGGAAATTTTTCTGATGATCGCGATGTTAATCCGCTCGTGGAGCTCCCTGTTCTCCGGGCGATGCAAGCCATCCATCAGTTCGCTTTCCTTTTCCGGAAGCTGATTTTGCCCCCTCAGCATCTGCCGGACTTTATCCATCACACTGTACGTCGGGTTATCGGCAATTTTTTGATACTCCCCGCAGAGCTGGTCGACCATATCGTGCACGAGTGCGTCGAGAATGTCTTCCTTTGATTTGAAGTAGTAATAAAATGTCCCTTTCGCTACGCCGGCTTTTTGAATGATCGCGTCCACAGTCGTCTGGACGTATCCCTGATGTCGAAACAGCTCACCCGCTGCGGCGAGTATCTCTGATCGGCGGATCTTCGGATCTTTGACAATTCGCTTCATGTGTACCTCCTTCGACTGACGGTCAGTCTATAAAATTACATTACCATATGACTGACCGTCAGTCTATAAAATTACATTACCATATGACTGACCGTCAGTCTATAATCATTTCATCATGTTTTTTTGCACACGTGTAAGATTTCCCGGAAATTCGTCGTTCTACTTAATGAGCGTGCAAAAAGGATGACGATGCTGCGCAGCACGCCTTTTTGAAGGAGGAGAAAAACATGCTGGATGAGCAGACGCTCATTGCACAGACACTGCAGGGCAACCAGCAGGCTTACGCTCACATAATCGACAGGTACAAAGCGAGACTGTTTGCCGTTCTGTACAAAATGGTTGGCCATCCGCAAGATGCTCAGGATATGCTGCAGGAAGTGTTCATCAAGGTCTATTACAAAATAAGCGAGTATTCACCTGCGGGCGGGAATTTCTCCTCGTGGCTGTACCGGATTGCTATCAACCACTGTCTGGATAAACTGCGAAGCCGCAAGCGGGAAGTTCCGAATATCCCGATCAGCGAGTTTGATCAAGCTCACGGGGATACTCCGGAAAAGCTTTACCTGGAGAAGGAGCAAGCGGCTGCGTTTCATGAGTTTATGCTGAGTTTGCCGGAAGACTACCGCATCGTCCTGCTGCTTCGCCACATCGAACAGTTCAGCTACCGGGAGATCAGTGAAGCGCTGATGATTCCCGTCAGTACCGTGCAGGTTCGCCTGCACCGGGCGCGCAAAAAATTCCAGGAATCCTGGGCGAAAAGATCGCAAGGAGGGGCTGTATATGAAATGTATCCTCTCTGAGGAAATCATGAGGTTTTACGATCAGGAGCTTCCGCCGGAGGAGTGCAGGCAGATCGAAGCGCACCTGAACGAATGTCACGAATGCCGCCAGCGGCTTGAGCATTATCGGGAGGCGTGCCGCACCCTTGACGAACTGCTGACAGCCCCTCCGCTGCCTGACTCGTTTACGGCATCCGTATTGTCGCAGCTTGCCCCCCATGCGGCTTCGCCCCGAGATGGCAACAAAGCGAAGTGGCAAACAATCAAACAAAGGAGTTGGAACATCGTGAAAAAAATCACTTTGACCGCGGCCGGATTGGCAGTCGCGATCTCTCTTGGCACTTTCGTCTCACCGACATTTGCCGCGTTTGTTAAGGAAAGCCTGTTTCAAATCAGCGACGACGAAGGAGTAAAACAGGCTGTAGAAAAAGGCTTTTCCACCCAGTCAGAGCTGAAGGTGACCGATCAAGGGATTACGCTTGCCGTCAGTGAGGTGCTTGCGGATCCGAAGCGCATCGTGTTTTCGTACGGACTTCAGGATAAAGACGGGAACAGCCTTTCACCGAAGCTGCTCAATGAACAATCGACGCGGGAAGAGAATCAGTACTACGTGACAGACGAACAGGGGAAAACCGTCTACCACGACTGGGACGGCGGTTTGAGAAATGATCCTGCCAAAGGAGTTATGGAAATTCCGTTGGAAAAAGCCGTAACCAACAAACTGACACTGCACCTCGAGATTACGAAAATCGGCACAGTAAAAGGAAACTGGCATCTGCAGGTCCCGATCGACATGGCCAAGAGCAAAGCAGCGTCCAAAGTGATTACAGTCGACAAACAGTACACCTCACCGCAAGGGATTGCCATCGCCTTGAAACACGTGGATCTGTCCCCGAGTGTGACGAAGCTGGAATTCGAAACCGAACCGACAGCCGAACGGGAACAGCAGGTGAAGGCGTTGCTGGAAAAAACAGCTCAACCATCGGTCGCTGGCGAGAGACAGGTCATCTTCCCGCCGGGTATGAGTGAGGAACAAAAGAAGCAGATACTGGAGCGCATGTCCAAACAACCGGCTATTAACCCTAACGATAGATACCTGACGAACTACGGTTTCTACTACCGCCTGCTCGGTGAAAAGGGCCAGCTGATCGCAGCGTGGGATGATGTGAATGAGGAGAATCTGTCGCGCAGCAAAAATGAAGTACCCAGCCAAATGTCCAAGGAGCGGGATTCCGATTCGCCGCAAAGAACGGAGCAGCACGCATTCATCCCGATCGGCGATGAGAAACAGCTGACACTGGAATTGGGAGCGGTGTACACATATGAGCCAGCCGACTTCTCATTAACCGTAAAGCCTGAACAACTCGCCAAACAGCCGGCTAGCAAGGTGTATGCAGGCAATACGATTACGGCGAAAAGCTTTCGGATGAAAACCGATGCAACCGAGGAAAAATTGGGTGAAAGTACGATAAGCAAGCCGTCGGCACTGATCGAAATCGAAGGAAAACTGGCAAAAGACGTGGTTATGCCGGAATACTGGATGCTGAAAGATGACCAGGGCAAAGTGCTGCGACCGTCTACTGAACTGGATTACCGCCGCGATCAGGACGGCCTGGTGAGCTTCCACGGCTGGGTGTGGGTGGAGACGGCACAGCAACCAAAAGAGCTGACGCTGACATTCTCCTACCTGCAAAAAGAGCACCGCGATGTCAGCTGGAGCGTTCCGATTGATCTGACAAAGTAGTCGTGGACAAGAGAACCGCCGAAAAATATTGCGGTGGTTCTCTTGCTTCCCGCTCCAAAACCCATGACATTTGTCATACTCCCCTTCTGACGTTTATGACTTTAGTGAACAAATTGCATTTTCTATAATAATTCATAGAAAACTGCGTCTGACGTTCACGAATGCGTCATATCGAGAAGGAGCCATGCGATGCACGATACCAACATCTCTCACTTGAAAAAGACTGTCGCCCCCTACGAGAAAACGGATACGAAGCTTAGTATCAGACAGCTTCTCAACACGTTAGCTCCTCTCCTGGCACTCTATTTTGCCGCCTATCAAAGCCTTTCCATCTCGTATTGGCTGACGCTGCCGATCGTCATCGTCGCTGCCGGCTTTGTCATCCGGACGTTCATCATTTTTCACGACTGCTGCCACCAATCGTTCTTCAAGAGCCGCCTCGCCAACGACATCCTCGGCACGATTCTGGGAGTCATTACCCTCTGCCCGTATGAACAGTGGAAAAATACCCATTCGATCCATCACGCCACGAGCAGCAATCTCGACAAACGCGGCATCGGGGACATATGGATCCTCACTGTCAATGAATATATCGCCGCCCCCCTGTGGCAGCGTCTAGCCTATCGAATCTATCGCAATCCCCTGGTGATGTTTGGACTCGGTCCCATCTATGTGTTTCTGCTGCAATACCGCTTCAACCGCAAAGGAGCAAAGCGCAGGGAGCGCATCGGCAATTACTTGACCAATGTCCTGCTCGTCGCTCTATACGCGCTGTTGATCTCGGTCATGGGCTGGAAAGCTTTTCTGTTGATCCAGGGACCGATTTTTTACCTGTCAGGCCTGTTCGGCATCTGGCTGTTTTATGTACAGCATCAGTTCGAAGACTCCTACTTTGAAAACCAGGAAGAGTGGAGCTACGTAAAAGCCGCCGTAGAAGGCAGCTCCTACTACAAACTGCCCAAGCCCCTGCAGTGGATCACGGGCAATATCGGGTTTCATCACGTCCACCATTTGAGCCCGCGAGTGCCGAACTACCATCTCGAAGAGGCCCACATGGCAACGCCACCGCTTCAGCACGCGACAACGATCACACTCGCCACGAGTTTGGGCTCGCTTCGCTATCGGCTGTGGGACGAACACAGCAAAGCGTTTGTCAGTTTTAAAGAGATCAGGCATTTATCCGGTAGCACGCGCCCTGCCGCCGACCATGTAAATCTCCACAATCCGGGCTTGGAAGGAAAATAACCCTGCCCAAAACCTTTCCAGTGGGGTACACTTAAGCTGAGTAGCGAGCAAAGGTGGGCAAACATGCAGAAATGGTATCAAATTCTTCACAAGAACACCGGTCTCAGTCCTTACGTATGGATCATTTTTTACATCCTGCCGTTTTACTTTATTTTTGACTCCTCATCTACGTATGAGGTCGTGATCGGCATCGCCATGATTCTGCTGTTTTTTATCTGCTACATCTTCTCCTTCTTGTCCAAAGGGTGGCTCGTCTACTTTTGGATGAGCGTACAGATTGTCATTTCCATTGCGATGACGTTGCTGTTCAGTTATGTGTACTTCTCGCTGTTTCTGGCCTTTTTTATCGGCAACATTCACAACAAAATCGGATTCATCACCCTGTACACGATTCATCTCGCGAGTACGATCGCCACGGTCAATTACGGCTTTATTTCCCGCAACCCGGTCTTTATCACGCAGATGCCGTTTGTCCTCATCAGCCTGATCGCCGTCATCCTGCTGCCGGTCACGACTTACAGCCGGAACCGAAGCGACAAGCTGCAGGGACAGCTGGAGGATGCCAACAAGCGGATTTCGGAGCTGGTCAAGCTGGAAGAACGCCAGCGGATCGCCCGTGACCTGCATGACACGCTGGGCCAGAAGCTCTCGCTGATTGGATTGAAATGCGATCTGGCCGGAAAGCTGATCAGCAAAAACCCGCAGCAGGCGCAGAGCGAAATAAACGATGCCAGACAAACGGCGAGAATCGCACTGAAGGAAGTCCGCGAATTGGTCACGCAAATGCGGGGAACCCGGTTAGAGGATGAGCTCGGGCGGATCAGGCAAATCTTCGCCGCTGCCCAGATCGACTTCACGCTTAACGGCAACCCGAATCTGATCAATATTTCGCTGATGACCGAAAATGTGCTCAGCATGTGCCTGAAAGAAGCGATTACCAATATCGTCAAGCACAGCAATGCCACATCCTGCACCATTGATTTTGCCTCAAAGCGAACAAATCTGGTCGTCACGGTTGCGGATAATGGCATTGGCATGGCAGAAGTGTCCTTCTGCAGGGGAAATGGCCTGCGCGGGATGAAAGAGCGGCTTGAATTCGTCAACGGTTGCATGGAAATTGTCGCCGACAAGGGCACGCAGATCGTGATTACGGTGCCCAGTATCCTTGTGCAACCGGAACAGGAGGCAACCATATGATTCGCATCGTAATTGCCGAAGACCAGCTTATGCTGCTTGGGGCCCTGGCTTCCCTGCTCGACCTGGAGGAAGATATGAAAGTCGTCGGCCGAGCAAGCAATGGCGAGGATGCCGTGAAGCTCGTTCACCTGCACAAACCGGATATTTGCATCATGGATATCGAAATGCCTGTGAAGAGCGGGCTCGATGCCGCTGAAGAACTCAAAGGCTCCGGCTGTAAAGTGATGATCCTCACGACCTTTGCCCGCCCTGGATACTTTGCCCGCGCTCTCAAGGCAGGGGCCAACGGGTATCTGTTGAAGGACAGCCCCAGCGAGGAGCTGGCCGATTCCATCCGCAGCATTATGGCCGGCCGCCGCATGTACGCGCCGGAATTGATCGATGAAGCGTACGGCCAGGAGAATCCGCTGACCGAACGGGAGAAAGAAGTCCTGGGGCTGATTGCTGACGGAAAAAACACCAAGGAGATTGCCAGCCAGCTCTTTATCACGACGGGAACGGTCCGCAACTACATCTCCGTTATTCTCGACAAGCTGAATGTGAGCAACCGGATCGAGGCGATCATGCATTTTAAGGAGAAGGGCTGGTTTAAGTAACAGTTGTATCTCTCGGAATCGGAAGGCTTCACATCCACGTCTAAACACCCGGGAAGCCTGCCAGTCCGCACAACCAATCGCTAGAATTACAGACCCAGCTCTTGAAATGGAGACGCAAATCTTGAAAACATTCAAAAAAGTATATATTGAAATTACAAGCATATGCAATCTCGCCTGCAGCTTTTGCCCGCAGACGAGTCGAAAAGCAACGTTCATCCAGCTCGATACATTCGCTGACATCCTGGATCAGATCAAACCGCATACCGACCACATTTACCTGCACGTCAAGGGCGAGCCGCTGCTCCATCCGAAAATCGACGAGCTGCTGGACATCAGCCACGCCAAAGGCTTTAAGGTAAACATCACGACAAACGGCACTCTGATCAGCAAAAACCGGCACAAATTGCTAGGCAAACCGGCACTCAGGCAAATGAACTTCTCACTCCACAGCTTTGACGGCCATGAGGGCTCGACGAATCGCGAAGCGTACCTGGAGCAAATCCTCTCCTTTATCCGCGAAGCCGTCGAGCATCAGGTCATCATCTCGCTGCGGCTGTGGAATCTCGACCAAGACAATGCGACAAACATTCAAAAGAGTAGGAACCGCCAGACATTGGAAATCCTCGAGAAGGCGTTTAACCTCGACTACAAAATCGAAGAAAAGGTCATTCGCGGCAGCGGCGTGAAAATTGCGGAACGGATTTATTTGAATCAGGACCATGAATTTCAATGGCCCAGCCTGGATGCACCTGAAGATGACGGGAAAGGCTTCTGCCATGCGCTCAGAAGTCAGGCGGCCATTCTCGTCGACGGAACGGTCGTGCCTTGCTGTCTGGATGGGGAGGGTGTGATTAATCTGGGGAATGTTCACCGCACGCCTTTCGCTGAAATTGTCGAAGGCGAGCGCGCCAATAATCTGTATTACGGGTTTTCCCGAAGAGAAGCTGTTGAGGAGCTGTGCCGGAAATGCGGGTATCGGCAGAGGTTCGGGCGTTAACGGGTTTCTTCACAGCATCAGGGGTTTCAATATTCATCCCGTCAACGTGATTAAGAGATACGGAATGGAAGTCAGAATGTCCCGAAAGTGGATTTGTCTTGCGGAGGGCATATTGAAGAAACCGGCGCATAATCGCCGGCTCGCATGAAACGCTCGATCGCACGAGCAGTTCGTAAACTGTAAAGTATTAAAATAGAGAAGCTGTTTTCACCCGGCTTTCTACTCCTCCCCTCACTAATCGTAGGCCGAAGCGGCCATTTGATAAGCCAGCGCGATCGCGTTAATCGCGGACGCGGTATCCTTGGCTGACAGTTGTCCGTCCACTCTCAAGTGAACAGGTGCGACAGGGACAGGAGGATGATCCGCGGAAATCGTGAGCACGATTTCATGGGATGAAATCGCTTCCGCTTGCGTGATTTGCGGCCAGGGGATAAGAGTCGGTATAGATGGATCCTCCTCAGAGCCGGTCTGCAAGCCATCCGCCGCAATGAGTGAATTTCCGTCGAAATGCTCCATTCCGGACGCGTCACTGGATGATAAGGAATTGTTTTTCTCCAACGCTGCGTCCGTTTTCGGGCGATGACTGAAGGTATTGCCGGAACGCTCGAATAGGATATGCCACAGAACGGGAACCGAAACGGGTACGAGGAACCCAAGCGACGCCAGCCAGAAGCTGGACGTTTTGACGTAGACGATAAGAAAAAGGGCTGCACACAAAATCGTAAACAACCATATGTAGAACTCCTGCCGCCACTTGGACGAGCGCTTCGCGGATGTTGGCGGTTCTGACTGTGCCGCCTTCGTCTCCATTACGTGCTCCGCTTCGACGGCCTCATGTTCTCTCCAAGGCAAATGCTTCCCGCCGAGTCTGTAACCGCTTTCGGCTGCCTCTTGCCAGACTTTTGCTTGCGAGGGATGCGGCGATTGCCAGAGCGACACGTACTCTTCAATATCTTTCAGATAGAGTACAGGATCGTCGGAGAATGAAAAATATTGAGAAAGTTCCAGATGAATAACAGGATCTGGATACAGCCGCACATGGGTTGACAACGTATCCAGCCACACTTGCACAGGAGCTGCAAGCATGGGATATCGGGCAAGTGTGCGGGGCAGGCTCAAGCGCATCTGTTCGGCCGCCTCCGACCATGGTATCTGCCACTCGAAGGCATCGGAGAAACTTTCCCATTCAGGTAAAGTTTCAACATCTGGTTCGTCCATATGAGGCCGAATTCTGCTCCATGCCTCCATAAGCCGCTCGCCGTAACGCTGGAACTGCTCCCGGCTGACCAGACAAAACCATACCGGGGCAAGAAAATTGTTCGTCTCAAAAGCTATATGCTCATAGTCAATCGATTGCGCATCGGCGTTGGCCACGCTCAGGAACGTCCGATTTCCCATGTCAGACCCTCTTTTCTCACGTTTTTTGTTCTCCCGTTTCCAGTATCTCCAACCGCCACTAACCGGTTCATGTCCGCATATGACCAACGTTCTGCCAGCGGACGAATAGCTTCCGGTACGATTTTTCCATGCAGGTACAGTTCCACCGCCGGCACCGAGCAGCACGGATAGCAAGCTCAGAAGATTGTATTTTACTAACAGCTACACTCGATTGCGAATAAACCGGGCGAAATTGAACCATCCCTTTTTCGCCAGATGATATCCCTTTGCCAGAACTGCCGCTGCAAAGACAAGCAGAAACGGTTCCACAATGGAACGGTAACGATCTGCATAGTAGAGGACAAGGATCATCGACTGATAAGCAATTATATAACCGACGAGCGGAAACCAGTACTTCCACTTTCTCATCCCAAGTATGAGAAAGATTACAAAGAAAAAGCTAAGATATCTCATCTCGAACTGCGGAATTCCGTATTTTTCTTTCCAAAGTTGGCTGGCCTTTCCGCCCCAGAACTCCCCCGATTTGGTCCAAAACAGATTAGCTTTTGTCCACAACATCTCAAGTTCATAACCAAGATGAGTGCGGATATATTTCAACCCTTCCTCATAGCCGAGCTTGTCTCCCTCGGGCGTCCCGGATAGCTTGATCACGTCGCTATTGACATCAATTTGCACCCATTTACCATTGGCGTTTTCGTTATGTGCAATATAAAAGTTAAGGCCGCCGACAGCGCTCGAGGTGATGATTTTGCCATAGAGCGCGTAGTTGTGGGCAATCCAGGGAGACAGTATAAGAAGTCCCGCGATCGCGCAGACAGGGATTTGCTTTAGTAAAAAGGTTTTGTATGATTCACGCGGATTCGTTATCAGAAACCAGGCGACAAAGATCACCGGTAAAGGGATGAGGATGGGCCGGATTAAATGTATCAACCCAAACAGCACTCCACTGACTGCCGGATAGACAAGCCCCCCTGACTCGCGCCATTTATAGAGGGCAAGAAACAGCCAGGGAATTAACCAAAAAAACAAATTCTCAGCGAAAATCATCGAACTGTAGAAAACAAGCGGCGGATAAAAAGCCAGAAAAAGCAGCGCCAGCATACCCGCCTGGCGACCAAACAACCGTCTGGCAAGAATGTAAAAACCAGACAGGCTTACGACTGAAAGAACACTTTGTACCAGCCGATAACATAAATAGTTGAAATCATTGCCAACTACCGGAATGAGCCAACCAAGAAAATAGACAACACCCGGAGACCAATAGATGCCGAAGTCTGTTGGAAAGGCTCCTGTTTGTGCAATGGATTCCGCAAATTTTGCGATATGAATGGAATCGCCGAACAACTCGGCCGGATACGCCAGATTAAAATCGACTCGAATGGCCACCGCGGCCAACAGGATAGTGACGATTAAAACTATTTCAAGATTTCTTCTCAAATTGAGAGACTCCTTCCGACAAATAATGAAATAGCTTATCCTCTGATGAATAGTTCAGCGTGGAAAAAAGGTTCAATTGATACTTTTTCAAGCAAGTCGTATTTACTTCCGTCTCGTAGTAAAGGTGAATGAACGCCGAAGGGAGGTTGTTTTACTCTACAAAGATCAAAGAAATGCATTGAAAGCCGATTCATTAGGAAACTCCCCCATTTCGATTAAGTCAATATCATCCCAAAATAATTCGTCAAATTGTTCGGGATTCGTTAAAATTGTACTTCCAGATACACCTAATCTATGTTGGCTCAAATTCTGCTCTCCCTCGTTCAAATATCCCACTCCGATTTTACCATAAATTGGCTTGTTCCGTCCAAGACCGACACCCCTTTTGCCTATGCTGCAAAGCAGGCACGTCTGTTTTTTGCGGAATTTGTCGATAATCCAGCGAATTGCAATTCTGTGCGGACTTGTTCGGCTCTATCACCAACACAAAAGGAGCGGTAACGTTACCACTCCTTTTCCAGCATATTATTGGACTGAAAATTCCAAAAAGAAAGAGTTCTGCAAAGCTAGGATACCCTCAACGTGATTGACCTGAACAGTAACTACTGCACGGCATTTCGGGTAACACATACGACTACCTGCTACTTTGCCATTTCAAGCAATGTTTGCGATAACGAACTTAATTCTTCCACACTAGCAGTAATCTCCTCCGTAGCCGCTGCCTGGACATTCACCATTTGAGTGTTTTCGTTCATTTTGTCCGAGATGGTAGTAATGGACGAGTTAATTTCCTTCAAGCTATGCTCTATATTTTTTACGGCACCACGGCTGTGTTGTGCCAGTTTGCGGATTTCATTTGCTACAACTTCAAACCCGCGACCGTGTTCTCCTGCCCTGGCAGCTTCGATCGCAGCGTTTAATCCGAGTAAATGTGACTGATTGGATATTTCTTCAATTAACTGGCTGATTTCGGAGGTCTTTTTTGTATACGCTACCATATTTTCCATAAGCCCGACCATGAACTCCTGTGAACTTGAAAGCGCTTGAGCCTTTTCGGCAATATCCGTAATCGATGCCGAGATGTGTTCCAATGACGTAGCAAGGTTTGTCGCAGAAGAAACGATCTTCTCTTTCTGATCCAATGACCACGCTACTCCAAATACACCCACTACTTCATTGTTCTCGTCGAAAATAGGCATTGTCACCGCTTTAAAAGCAACCCCGATGACCTCTTTGGGAACATTGGCGCGCAAGATCTCCTTCTTTTCAATGGCTTCAAACAATCCATCGCCTTTAGTCAGCGGCATGCCAAGAAAATTACCACCAAGCGTTTTTCCCGGAATTTCATAAACGATTTTTTCCAGATCAGTAATAACGACCTTCATGTCTTCATCGCGAAAAACTTCTTTGAGCAATGGTGCGACGTTAAGCAGCGATTGATACAGATTCATAAGATGTCCCCCTCTGTACTCTTTTTCATTTTTTTCTTTTCCTATTCAGCAAGTTCTGTCCATAACCCTCTGTAAAATAATGTCATTTCTGTTTTTTACATAGCAGGAAAAGCCTCTCTTCACCTCGCGGGAATGCGCAAGAGGCTCTCCGCATGATCGGAGAACCTCTTGGTGTGAGCGATTTTACTATCCACAATATCGCAGCCTTGGGATTGCACTCACTGTTCATGACTTGCCGGGAATTCAATACCGGCCATTACATCTGATAATGAGTATCGCCGTAGCCATTCAATCAATTGCTGTTCACCGCCCAGCATAATGTTCTGCAGGTTGCGGTCCAATTGCCTGCCGGCCTCGCCACAATCGATCTCCTCCGTTTCAGCGCATTCCCGATCATCCTGGATGGCTGAATAAATATCAGCAAGCGTCAGTTGGGTTTCACTTACTTTCAGTAAATACCCACCTTCCCGCCCTGCTTTTGCTTCGACGAAACCAGAGCGAGTTAAACAGGCCAGGACTCTGCGGAGAAATGTCGCATGGGAATCTACCAGGCAAGCGATCGATGCACTGGATACTACCCCGCCATTGTGAGCAAGCCAGGCTAGCACGTGTACAGCAATCCGAAAGCGTGGCTTGGCGATTTGGTCGATTCGGTTGATCTTCATATGCGTCACTTCCAGGCGTATGCAAGATTTTGAGGTGCTGCTTGACAGGTCAGCGTTTAGATTTTACAAGAACCATCTGCACATCCGTCATTTTGCGCCGATCCATTCCCAGTCGTGTCGACCACCTGCAGGACAGGTGTTGACTGCTCTTCTTCCCAGACTTTCTGCAGCACTTGGGCGAATACTTCGCTTGGCTGCGCGCCAGAGACAGCATATTTGTCATTGAAGACAAAGAACGGCACCCCGCTTATGCCCAAACGCGCTCCTTCCGTCTTGTCTTTGCTAATTTGAGCACTGTATTCGTCGCCTGCGAGCATTTCTTGTACGGCAGCTTTGTCGAGGCCAACCTCCTCTGCCAGCTTGGCCAATGTTTCGTGGTCGCCCAGATGCAGCGAGTCCACAAAGTACGCCCGCAGCAGCCGTTCCGCCATTTCACCCATTTTGCCGGTTTCGTTCGCAAAGTAGGCCAGGCGGTGGGCATCATAGGTGTTGGTCAAAATGATCGTGTCCAAATGATAATCCAGCCCTACTTCCTTGGCTTGATTGACTACCTGGGCGTTCATCGCTTTCGCTTGTTCAACGGACATCCCGTATTTCGCCGCAAGCATCTCGTGTACATTCATCTTTGTGTCACGCGGAGCGTTCGGATCGAGCTGGAAGCTGCGATACGACAGCTTTACCTCCTGGGCATGGGCGAATTTGCCGAGCGCAGCTTCCAATTTGCGCTTGCCAATGTAGCAGAACGGACAAACGTAATCAGACCAAATTTCTACTTTCATGATAGATCCTCCTCATCTGAAATGCAGATCAGTCTATTTGCCTGATTTCCTGCATGAAAAACTGCAACTAATGTAAGCACATTATATCTCGTGACTCGCAACGTTGCAAATGGAAAGGTTTCCGCTATTTTTCCGGACGTTGCCTGGCTTGGTGTGTTAACAAATTCGCCTTAACTGCCGCCAAGAAGTCGTTTCAAAGCGCTTTCAGATGGGCATATACTACATGTGCAGATCATCGCCCTGATTATAATTGCGCTCTCTTGAGGAATTTGAAACCGCATACGCCCTTATTGTTACACCTATCCCCAGTACATACACAGATCGGAGGCACTATTCCCTTGCGTTTAAAATCCATCACGGTAAAACTTGTTTTGCTTATTACAGCCATCCTCCTGCTGTTCACCATAACGCTTGATTACTTCACCGGAACGATGGTGCGGAAAAAGATGATAGACGCTGCCCAGCAGAAGCTGCAATCGGATATGGCCTTAGCCCGGACGCACCTGAATGCAATCGTTCCGGGCGAGTGGTCGGTAGAAGGAGACACGCTGCTCAAAGGCGGCGTCGTCATGAATGGCAATTTCGCCTTTGTCGATCAGGTCGGCCAGCTCACCGGTGACACAGTTACCTTATTCCTCGGCGATACGCGGGTGACGACCAACGTCCTCACCAGGGAAGGCCAGCGTGCGATCGGAACCAAAGTGTCGGAAATCGTGAAGCAGACGGTCCTCGCAGAAGGCCGGGCATATCAGGGGGAAGCTGATGTCGTGGGAACGATCAACCAAACCCTCTATGAGCCGATCATGGATCCCGCGGGTAACGTGATCGGGATCTTTTACGTCGGTGTACCCAATACGCCATTTGATCTGCTCGCAAAAACATTGACCAAGCAAATTCTGATAATCAGCGGCGTACTTCTGCTCGTGTGCATCGCCCTGACCTTTTTGCTCAGCCAACCGACTGTCCAATCGCTGAAGCGGCTCGTCAAGGTGACGGAGCAAATTGCCCGCAAGGATTTGACGCAAACGGTACAAAGCCAATCGCGCGATGAGATCGGCCAGCTGGCGAAATCGTTTGAAAGCATGCGCATCAGTCTGGCCCAAATGATCCAGCAGCTCGCCGACAGCTCCGTGAGCCTGGAAAACAACAGCAATCAATTATCTGAATCAGCGACCCAGACGGAACAGGTCACAAACGAAGTGGCAAATGCGATTCACATCGTTGCAGATGGAGTGGCCGAACAGTCGGACCATCTTTTCCTGATCAACGAAAACATGCGGTCAGCCATCGCACAGGTAGAAGCAAGTACTCAGGATATCGAGAAAACCCTTCGACATGCATTCCACTCGGCGACCGTCGCTCAAAAAGGCGGAGAAGCGATCCGCGAGTCCATCGACCAGTCCAAAACGGTTATGAACATGACGCGCATAACAGCCGAGCGAATCAGTCAGCTGCATCGGCGTTCGGATGAAATAGGCGAAATCATCACCGTCATTTACGCGATTGCCCATCAGACGAACTTGCTTGCGCTCAATGCAGGTATTGAGGCGGCTCGGGCAGGCGAGCACGGGCGGGGGTTTGCGATCGTCGCCGCAGAGGTAAAGAAGCTGGCTGAACAATCGACAACCGCCGCTGAACGCATCACCGGATTGATTGAAGAGATTCAGGCGGATACGACCAAAGCAGCAGCGGCAATGGAGGAACACGTCAATCTCGTGCAAGCGCAGTTGGAAAAGGCCGCGCTTGGCGGAGAAGCGCTCGACGAGATCATCGCGCAGACGAATGCGACGAAGGAAGACGCGGCAAAGCTGAACGAGCGGTTTCAGGAATTGTCCGCAAGCTCCCACGAGGTGGTCTCCTCGCTTGCTATCATTCGCCAGCTAGCTGAAAACAACGCCTCAGTCGCCGAACAGGTCGCCGCTTCTGCCGAGGAGCAAACGGCATCGGTCAACGAGATCACCAAGTCGTCGCGCAATGTCTCGCTTGTTGCCACTGAGTTGCGGGGGAAAGTGGCCGAGTTTAAGACTACCTGAAAAGAAAAGACCTTATCCCGAACTGTCGTGGTGGGAGAGAGAAAAGAGGATGGGCTACGTTCGTTGCGGCTTTTGCAAGGAAGCTAATACTGTCCGGCTCCGCTCCAAAAACGGCACGCCGCCCAAAATTC
>CAMIVR010000062.1 GCA_946402065.1 uncultured Brevibacillus sp.
TAGTTGCGCTTATGTCGATAAGAATTTTTATAAATTCTTATCGACCAAAAAAAGAGCAAGCAGCTTTGGCTGTTTTGCTCTTTTTATTTGGTGTACGCTATTCCTGCCGATTACTCGGCAATCTTTCTGCGCAGGACTTCATTAAGCTGCCTCGCTTCAAACAGTGCCCGACTATCCGTTAAAATATCGCCAGGTTTGTTGGCTTCCCCGATAATGTATCCGGCAAACGGTAGCGAGACAAAATCGAAGATGTACTTGAATTGCTGGACGAGCGGCAGCCCCTTCAGCCTGGGCTGGTCGCCTCCGGTCATAATCACATACGCTTGCTTTTTGCCAAGCTCCTCTTTGAAACGATACCGCTTGTCCCGCAGGCTTTGTGACCAGCGATCGACAAAGTCCTTCATGATTCCGGACATGCCGTACCAATAGATTGGCGTGGCAAACAGCAGGATGTCATGATTCAGAACGTCCTGAACAATCGCGTCATAATCGTCGTCGACAGGCTGAAACCCGTCAGCTGTATGGCGTCTGTCATCGATCGGCAGAATCCGCTTTTGGCGAAAGTGAATCTTCGTACTGGCAATTCCGTCCACAACAACTTCTGTCAACGCTTCCGTATTGCCGCCTTCACGCGAACTGCCGTATAGAACCAGTACTTTTTTCATCGTGTTCACCTCTATACGTAGAATGCTTCTGGAGAAACATGTGTATGTATTGCACTCGGCAGCTTACTCCCTGACATGTGCAAAAAAGCAAAAAAAAAAACATAAAGCGGTTATCGACCACCATTTTATGCTTTGTTCGTCCGTATGTATACAGTTTGTAAAGCTTGCTGATATGCTAGTGGCGGAGAGAGTGGGATTCGAACCCACGCACGCCTCACGACGCCTAACGCATTTCGAGTGCGTCCCCTTATGACCACTTGGGTATCTCTCCACGACTTGTCAGCAAACATAAATATAGCAAAAATCAGTAGAGAATGCAATAACAAATTTTGCTTTTACTTGATTTTCCCCGCAAGATCAGCCATGATAAAATCAATCAGCAAGACAACGGCCACTGCCGTTTGTTACGGTCGCAGTCAGACATGTCTACAATCTAATGAAAACTCAGTAAAGCGAGGAACACAGATGAAACGAGAGCGTCTCGATAAAATTTTGGCCAATATGGGACTTGGCACACGCAAAGAAGTAAAACAGTTCGTTAAACAAGGCATGATCACAGTAGATGGGCAGGTCGCTACCGATGCCGGCATGCACGTCATCCCGGAAACGCAGGAGATCATGATAGACGGCGAGCCGCTCATATTCAAGCGCTGGGTTTACATCATGCTGAACAAGCCGCCTGGCGTGATTTCGGCGACCGAAGACTCGCGCCATGAGACCGTTGTGGACCTGCTGCCGCCGGAATGGGCAGGAAGGGTTCACCCAGTGGGCCGCCTGGATATCGACACGGAAGGTTTGCTTTTGCTTACAAACGACGGTCAGCTTTCTCACAATCTGCTTTCACCCAAAAAGAAAGTAGACAAAGAGTACTTTGCACGGATCAGGGGAAGAGTCACGCCGGAGCATATCGCGCAGTTTGCCAAAGGGATTGCCCTCGACGACGACTTCACGACGCTGCCTGCCCGGCTTGAAATTCTTTCTTCCGGAGAAATTTCCGAGATCAACGTAACGATCATGGAAGGAAAATTCCATCAGGTCAAGCGGATGTTTGCCGCTTTTGACCTGGAGGTTATCTACCTGAAGCGTTTGCGTATGGGTCCGCTGGTGCTCGATGATTCGCTTGCCCTAGGCGAGTTCCGCGAATTAACGGACGAGGAGCTCGCATCGCTTGGCGGAGGCTCGTCCACTACCGCGTAGATCCCCTACTTTTTGCGGAGTCGGCGAAAAAACTGCTTTAACAACTGTCCGCACTCTTCTTCAAGTACTCCGCCGATGACAGGCAGTTGGTGGTTGAACCGAGGTTCGTGCAGGAGATTCATCAGGGTCCCTGCACATCCCGCCTTGGGGTCGGCCGCTCCGAACACGACCTGCTCGATTCTCGCCTGTACGATGGCTCCTGCACACATCGGACACGGTTCCAGGGTGACGTACAGGCTGCAGCCAATCAGGCGCCAGCCCCCTAATCGCTCGCTTGCCTCACGAATGGCAATCATCTCGGCGTGCAAGGTCGGATCTTTCCCTGTCTCCCGCAGATTATACCCCCGCCCGACCACCTCGCCATCCCTGACGATCACAGCCCCGATCGGCACTTCTCCAAGATCTCCCGCTTTGTTTGCTTCTTCAATCGCCAGCCGCATAAACCGCTCATGTAGCTGGCTGTCATCTCCATTCATCACCCGATCACCCCCGTGAAACCTATCGTAGCAAAAAAACAGACTGCAACCAAGCGTCGGGGGAAAACAAAAACCACCTATCCACCACAGGCATAGATGGTTGATTGGCACCGGCTGATTTATTTGCCAATGGCTTCGTACCAAACAAGAAACGACTCCCGTTTCACTCGAAACGTCAAGCCAATCCGATGAGCCGGAAAATCCGGGCGGTGAAATAAATCGAATGCATCCTTGATCGGAATCTTCATATAATCCGCCACATCCGTAATCGTCAGCTCCGCTGGCAAATGATTGCTGCCGTCAAAATTTTTCAGTGACTTAAACAAATCCCTTCCCTCATTTCTATCTGCTTTCTCCCTCAAGCATTACGGCTGTTTCTTTTTGCATACACAATCGAGATAAAAAAAATCCTCGAATTCAACCCCAAGTACGCGGCAAATCTCTCTAGCTGTTTTCGGGCTAGGGTTGCGAGTGCCTTTTTCGATCTGGCAAATATACGATCCCGCACGATTGATTAAACGGGCCAATTCTCTTTGCGACAGACCTTTCCTTATTCGCGTGGAGGCCAATGCCTGACAGTTAACGCAAAGACGCATACAACTATCACACCCCTTCACTTCCGAAACCTTCGTTTCATGGAAATCGTAAGGCGCTTATCTGACTTTACTAGAAATAGATTACCATTATTTGTTTCCCAATACAATCATTTTATGTTCCTTTATGTAAACATTTGTTTTCATTTTTACACGTGTTAAAATGAAATTGCTCACAAATGCTAACTTTAATTGGCTTCACCAAGCTCTTGGCGAGGCATTGGGGGGAGGAGAATGCGCCTTGAATTTTGGAAAATTCCTTAAGCAGCTCCGTGAAAGCCGTCATCTCTCCATCAGGGAATTAGCCAAGCGATCCAATGTTTCCTTTGCTCATATCTCACAAATCGAAGCTGGTCAGCGAGGAACGCCCAAGCCGGAGACGATCCGGAAATTGGCCGAGGGGCTGCACTGCCCGGTCGATCAACTGATGGAGAAGGCGGGCTATCTCAGTCAGGCTGCTCCTGACCAGGATCAGAGTAGTGAGCATATCTTTTTCTTTAATCTGGAAGGTCTTTCGGAAGCCGAAATTGAAGAAGTGAGGCAGCACATAGAGTTTTTGCGCTGGCGTGCCAAGCAAAACGAAACCAACAAGTAACACGTGCCTTTTTTTATCCCTCTCCCTTCACCGATAATTGCAGGTACGGGAGGTGCAGGATGAATGATCACGTTGGTATACGAGCTTACCTTTCTGGAGATGTGGATCGCCGATTTGTATGCACAATTGCGTCTGTACAAGCCCGCCGACATCAGCGAAGCGATTATCGCGCAAAGACTGGGCATCGAACTGTTTTACGTTGCCGGACCGGCGATGAGCTTCATGACCGACCATTACAAAGCGATTAGCTTAAATCAAAAATTGCCCGCAGCCGAACGGCGCGAGCAATTTTTTCATGAGCTTTGTCACCTATTGCGCCATGCCGGTAAACAGACCGCCATGCCGGCTTCATTTCGCCATTTGCAGGAACAGCAGGCGACGCTGTTCCAAATCTCGGCATCGATCCCGATTCACTTTTTGCAGTCTCTCCCGCTCTCGCTCAACCAGACAGACAACGTCTCCCTGCTCGCCGCCGAGTTCGGCGTCACACCGAGATTGGCCGCCGCCCGCCTGGACCAGATCAAGCGGCGCAGTCGAAAGCTTGCTTCAGCGCAGGCCGATGCCGCCCTGCGCTGCTCAAGTAGAGAAGTCCTGCTTACGTTTTCTGAGAAGTGTTAGTGCAGCGTAGTCTTGAGCGTATTGGACAGTTGGTGCAGGCGGCTGATCTCGTCGGCAATATCATTTACCTGCATGCGTTGATCTTCCGCAGTAGCGTACAGTTCTTCCATACTGGCTACCGACTCTTCTGTCACTGCCGTGATGTTGGACATCTCCGACGTTACGTCGCCGGAGCGCCGTTTCACGGAGTCCATGCTCTGGCGAACTTGCTCGACTGCTGCCATAAAGCTCTCCATCCCCGCTTTGACTTTCGCCATGGACGCGACTGTCTTGGCAGTGATCGCCTGTCCTTTTATGACGGACGCCTCGCCATCCTGCGTCTGTTTGACAGCGTTTTGGCTCTCGGCGCGCAACGCTTCGAGAATACCGGCAATTTCTTGCGTGGCACGGGCGCTTTGTTCTGCCAGCTTGCGGACCTCATCGGCTACGACGGCAAACCCTCTGCCGTGCTCGCCGGCTCGTGCCGACTCTATCGCCGCATTCAGCGCAAGCAGGTTCGTCTGGGCCGCAATCTGATTGATGGCTCCGACGATTTCCTCTACCTTTTCAGCCCTGGCATGTAACTGATAGATTGTCTGGGAAGCAATGCGGACCATCTCCACGATGTGATCCATCTGTACAGACAATTCTTCCATCATTTCAATTCCGTTCTCCAGCAGTTGGTTGTTCGCTACCGACTCCGTCTTCATGGCCAGCGCCTGACGGTTCACTTCCGTTATTTCGCGGTCAATGGAGTGAATCTCCAGCTCAATTTTCGCGGTGGAGTTGGCCTGTGATTCCATCCCTGCGGACACTTCACGAAACGCTCCCATCATTTCCGCCGTATTCTGCTTGGTCATCTCGGCCGCGTCATTAACGTGGTGGGAGGTTTGATCCAGCGTGGATGTAACATTTGCCACTTCTTGCAACAAAATTCGCAGGCGCTGCTCCTTTTCTTCTGCTTCCTGGCGGGATTTCTCCATTTTCGCAAGCGACGCTTGTCCGGACAGACAAAGGAAAACAAGGCTGACCATCGACATGATAATTGCCAACGTCTGCAGGACGAAATCAACAAGCGTATGTGCATCGTTAAAAATATCATAGATTCCCGTTATGTAACCGATCGTATAAGAAACTATGTACAGCAGACAGGTCGTAACGATGAGCTTCCAATCGAGGTAGGCGGCCAATAGCCCGAGCAAAATAAAAATCAGGGTCTTTACCTCCGGGTAGCTCGTGAAAAAGTCGAAGGATATCGAATAAAATACATAACCGATCGCCACGATGTACCGAATCGACATGCTTTGCTTGCGAATAAAGTACCATGGAGAAACGAGCAGGGTGACGATTAAGCCAACCGAGACGAGACTCCAGAACGACAGATTTGGCAACATATACATCATGCAGGCGGCAATACCTAAATGAGTCCATAGGATAAAAATCATGAAGCCGTTTTTGTTTGTTAACGTATTGCGAATCAAATCGACCATTCTTTCACACTCCTCCTTTACAGGATAATCCTATCCCTATTATAGCAAATCATGGTAAACGAATTATGAAAAATGCAGCAAATTCGTGTCAAAAAAAGATAGCCGCTCAGGCTATCTGTACCTCGATTTCTTCCGTTTGACCGCTGGCGGTTTCGGCGCTGCTATGGCTGCAAATACCCCTTTTCAACCGCACTCTTGATCAGCTCATCCACGTACTGCCAGAGTGTCTCCGAGGCATCCCTGATCACTTGGTTGCGCTCAAACACCTTTTTGCTGGTCACGCCGTGTCTTTTCCAGGAGGACCCTTCCGTCATGTAGTTATGCAGAAGCGGCTGCATCCTGTCGATGGCAGCGGCAAACCGCGCTTCCGGTGTTTGGCGCTGCTCAAATTCCTCCCACAACTGGCGAAGCTGCGTTCCCTGGTCTGTTGGCAGCATCGAGAACAGGCGGTCTGCCGCTGCCGCTTCCCGCTCTGCCTTGTCCTGATTGCCTTTGTCGTCATAGATGAACGTATCCCCGGCGTCGATTTCCACCAGATCGTGGATCAACACCATTTTGACGACATGCAAAACGTCCAACTGGGCCTCGTTGGCATGTTCCGACAAAAGAATGGCCAGCATAGCCAAATGCCACGAATGCTCGGCGTCGTTTTCATGGCGGGAGCGATCGATCAGCAGTGTCTGGCGAAACACGTGCTTTAGCTTGTCGATTTCGATGATAAAAGCGATCTGCTGCTGCAAGCGCTCACGACTCATTCTCTGCATTCTCCTTTGGTTAAGCCTGGTCTTATTCTGGCTGATATTCTACTATTCTTTCCGGGTGCGTGTAAATATTCAACCGCCCGCCTCTGACAAAACCGACAGCCGTAATGTTCAAGTCATCCGCCAATTGCAGAGCGAGATCGGTCGGCGCCGATTTGGAGAGGACGATCCCGACGCCGATTTTCGCCACCTTCAACAGCACCTCCGACGAGATGCGCCCGCTGAAAGCGATCACTTTATCAGCCAACGGCACGTTGTTTTGCAGACAGTAACCGTAGATCTTGTCCAGCGCATTGTGTCTGCCGATATCGGTGCGGCAGAGCATAATTCCCTCACGGGTGCAAAGCGCAGCGTTATGCACCCCACCCGTCAGCTGGAAATGGGTGGAGTGCTCTTGCAGCTGTCGAATCAGCTCCATGCATTGATTGACGGAAATCTGCGTCTTGGTCGGAACCGTCTTGGCCGTACGAACATCATTTTGCAAATAAAACTGTCTGCTTTTTCCGCAGCAGGAACCGATAAAACGTTTGGAGTGCAGCTCCTTCACGGAAGTGATCTTCGTCTTCAGCACGACATGAGCAAAACCGCGCTGCTCGCTGATGGAAAGGGACTCGATCTCTTCGACGGTACGGATGATCCCCTCGGAAGCGAGAAAGCCGATCGTCAGCTCCGCCAAATCTGTTGGCGTACAAACCATCGTCGCGAATTCCTCGCTATTCAGCATGATGGTCAGCGGGTATTCGACGGCTATCTCGTCCGTTTGCTCCAGCAGTGTATCCCCGGCGTACTTCCAGACAACCCGATGCGATGTCACTTTTTGGCTCATGGCTCCCTCTTTTCTGTCCAGACAATATGAACCGATTGCGCGCTGCTGCCTGTCTTCATCCGTCCTCGAGCACGGAAGCGGTAAGGACTTGTCTCAGCTGATATCCAGCTCAAGCTCCTCCACGCGCTTTTCCAAATACTTCGTGTCTTTATGGGCGTAGAACGTTTCCGCTTTCTCCAAAATCACCGCACAATTATACTCCGGTATGCCGGCGTAGCGCTCATAGACGCCCTTTGGAATCAGGCAATTGCCTTCGGGCCAATACACTTGCAGGTTGCCCTCCCTGACATTGGCGAATCGCGCACGGCCGCGGAACGTACCGTATTTGTTATAGGCGACGACAGCATCGCCGTCATTTATGTTCAGCTTCTTGGCATCGCGTTGGTTGACCAGCACATCGTAACGGCCGGCATCGTTAAACGGGTCCTTTTCGCTGTAAATCATCGAATTGAACTGCTTGCCGCGTCTGGTCGTCACGTAGAAGTGCCCCTCTGCCTTGCGCAGCTCCGGCAGCTCGATCGGCAGCAAATTGCCTTTGCCATCGGCTGTCGGACAGATCCCGTCCTCACACAACCAGGCACCGCCCCACTGGAAGACATCGCCCTGCTTCTTCAGATGCTGGATTCCATCGTAGTTCGGCGATGCTTTGGCGATCTCGTCGCGGATTGCCTGAGCATCGTCAAACCAGATAAGGTCTTTTCGCTCCGGATCCACACGGGCCGCCAAATCGATGTAGATTTGCCATTCGGCGCGCGCCTCCCCGATGCGCGGTCCTTCGATTTCCGGCGAGAAGTACACCATCCGCTCGGTCGAGGTCGAAGTGCCGCCGCCCGGTTGCTCGTAGCGGGTCATCGCCGGCAGAACAATGACCGCTTCCTTGGCATCTGCCAATGTAGACGTATTGAAAATGATATCCTGGTGGACGCGAAGCTCCACACTCTCCAGACACTGTTTGACAAAATCTGGGTCGGGCATCGTCTCAAGGAAATTGCCGCCGGAGGTGTAAAACAGCTTGAGCTTTCGCTCCTGGTCGTCAGGCAGCAGCGCATTTTCCAGCGTCACGCCAACGATATCGCCCTGCCATCTGGGCAACGGAAAGCCCCACAGCTTTTCCACGCGCTCAATATCTTTGCCGTAAAACTCGCCGCCCGGAAGACTGAACGGGTCTGCCCCCATTTCTCCCGAGCCTTGTACCCCGGAGTGGCCGCGAATCGGCATCAGACCACAGTGCTCCCGACCAAGGAAGCCGCGCAGCAGGGCGAGATTGGCGACCTGCGAGATGTTGTCCGTCCCGAAGCGATGCTGGGTCAGCCCCATACTCCACACGAACACAGCTGACTTCGCCTTGGCCAGCAGCAGGGCCAACTGGAACATCCGCTCCTTCGTGATCCCCGATGATTTTTCGAGCTGCTGCCAGCTTTGCTTCATCACGTGCTGCTTCAGTTCTTCATAGCCGTTCGTATGCTGCTGGACAAAGTCGTGGTCGATTGCGCTGCCGGGATTGCGCTGCTCCATTTCAAACCAGTGCTTCATGATGCCGTTCATAAAGGCGATATCGCCACCGATGTTGACTTGATAGAAATCATCGGCGATTTTCGTCCCGAACAGGGCCGATTCGGCAACCGACGGAATCCAGTATTGATCCATCGCCGGCTCATGGTACGGGTTGATGCAGATGATCTTCGTCCCCTTGCGCTTGGCGGCATACATGTATTTGGTCGAGACCGGCTGGTTGTTGGCTGCGACACTGCCCCAGAAGACGAGCACGTCGGTGCCGATCCAATCCTTGTAGTTGCAGCTCGAAGCGCCGATGCCAACCGACCGTTTCAGGGCCGTTTTCGACGGGGAATGGCAGATTCGGGAAGCGTTGTCAATATTGTTGGTGCCGAGAAAGCGCGCGACTTTGCCCCCTACGTAATACGACTCATTCGTAATGCCGCGGGCGGTTAAATAAAACGCCATTTGCTTCGGATCTATCTGCTTGATCTTGGCTGCGACCGTATCCAGTGCCTCATCCCAGGAAATCCGGCTGAAGCGGCTCTCTCCCCGTCTGCGGATGAGCGGGTAAGGGATCCGTCCCAGCTTGCGCAGAGCCGTACTGTCGAGCTTGCGCAGCTCGTCTACGTCACTGTGCAGCACTTCGGGTTCAATCGCTGACATCGTATTCAAACGCAGCACATTCAAGCGAGTCGTACAGAGATGAGGACCCGTTAGCGTCTGATCATACAGTCCGGATACCCCCAGTGCACAGCCGTCACAGACGCCCTGTGTCAAAATACGGTAGGCGTATCCGAGGTTGTCGCGGTTATCCCACATCACCTTCATCGTATCGCGAATATGGTGCGGTTTTACTTTGCCCAGGCCAAACGGTATCGGACTTACCCAAAGCGATGGATCGGGGGTACCCGGCAGTTTTGTCGGTCCGGTATGCTTCGTCTTTCCCATACGCTCCTCCAGTACTTAGGGCTCGCGATGAAATTAGTTCCCGCTTTTTAGCGGAAGTTATTTCATCGCGATGCCTTACATATTTTTATCGACACTGACGGTTTCCGCTCTGGAAACCAAACGAAAAAAGCTATACGATACCACTATCATAACTCCACATGCACGCTTGTGAAATGAGGAAAATCGAAAGGACGGGAATGTCGTGAAGAAACCTCACATCATTCAGGTCATCGGCTATAAAAACAGCGGCAAAACGACACTGGTCTGCCAGCTGATTGAGCGGTTTCGGGCATCCGGCTACCGCGTCGGTACAATCAAGCACGATGCTCACCACTTTGAAATCGATCACCCCGGCAAAGATACGTGGAAGCACAGACAGGCAGGTGCGGATGTCGTTGCCATCACGTCGCAAACCCAGACGGCAATCATGCTCCAGGAGCATACTTCATTAGCCCGCCTGATCGAAAAAATCGCTGCGGCTTCTGTCGATCTTATCCTTGTAGAGGGCTACAAGCAAGAGGACTATCCGAAAATCGCACTCATCCGCAGTGAAGATGACAAGGAGCTTGTAGCCAACGCATCGCAAATCGTAGCGATCGTCAGTCCCATTTCCTGGGATGGGCCGCCTCACCCCCTGTTTGCTCCAGATGACTTGGAAGGAATTACAGCCCATTTAACCAAATTTTTGAATAGTTCGCCAATTACCGAAGCGGAAGGAGGTCCGGCATGAGCAGCGTTCACGGCATCATCCTCGCCGGCGGCAAAAGCAGCAGAATGGGCTGCAACAAAGCTTTGCTTAAGCTCAAGGGCAAACCGATCATCACCCATCTCTCAGACCTCTTATTAGCTGTATGCAGGGATGTCACGATCGTGCTGTCACCTGATGAGACAAACGAAATCGTGCCGGTGGTTAGCCGACACGTCCGTTTTGTCCACGATATATACCGCAACCAGGGGCCTCTGGCCGGCATTCACGCCGGGCTTCACTCCATCATTGAGCCATACGGCTTTGTCATGGCCTGTGACATGCCCCTGTTTTCTTTTACCCTGTTTGAGCAGATGCGTAAACACCTTGCCAATCAAGATGCTGTCTTGTGCCAGGGGCAGCCATTTCATGCATTTTATCACAAAAGGGCTGCCACTGCCGCAGAAACATGCCTGCAAAATCGGCAGCAAAAACTATCCCGTTTTCTTGAAATGCTGGATACAACCTACGTTGCGACTGAGGAAACAGACTGTTTTACCAATCTAAACACCCCGGAAGACTATCAGGATTTGCTTGCCAAGTGGAATTCGCAATGACTTGCAGGTACATCATCATGGATACGAATGCTTACCATACGGCTATGGTAGCTTACCTGAGCTTGAGGAACGCGGAAAGAGGGTTTTTGTTGAGGCTGATGAGGTGAACAACAAGTCAACTTACTCCAACCAACACAGACATATACACAAAACGTGCAATACGAGCAAATGTAAGTATAGAAGAGGTAGCCGTTTACTAAAATCCAGTCGACTACATTGCCCAGTTATCCCAAACCTCCAAAAACCAGTAATCCTGCCTAATGAATATCTTTCTTTTTAAAGCGGCCGCCGCGAACGTCGTGAATGTTGCCGATCGCCAGAAACGCTGCCGGATCGATTTCCTCGACAATTGACTTCAGCTTGGCTTCTTCCAAACGCGTAATAACGCAGAAGACGACTTTTTTATCATCGCCGCTGTAGCCGCCTTCACCATTCAAATACGTGGCACCGCGACCAAGTCGAGCGAGCAAGGCATCGCCGATTTCCTTGTGATAATCGCTAATAATCCAAACCGATTTTGAATCCTGAAACCCTTCAATTGTCAGATCAATCATTTTAAAGGCAATGTAGTAGGCAATCAGGGAATACATGGCTCGATCCCAGCCAAACACAAAGCCCGCACTGGAGAGAATAAAGATATTAAAAATCATCACGATCTCGCCCACAGAAAAGGGCGTTTTCTTGTTGAACAGGATCGCCACAATCTCCGTTCCATCAAGCGAGCCGCCATTGCGAATGACCAACCCTACGCCGATCCCCAAAATAATCCCGCCAAAAACGGTTGCCAGAAGCGGATCAGCGGTGAGACCAGGTACCGGGTGCAGCAGGGTGGTTCCGATTGACATAATCGTTACGCCCGCCAACGTCGACAAGGCAAACGTCTTGCCAATCTGTTTATATCCTAAGATAAGAAACGGCAGGTTCAAAAGGAAAAGAAATATCCCTAATGACCAGCCGGATAAATGTGAGAAGATAATCGAAATACCTACTATCCCACCATCAATAATGTGGTTTGGAACCAAAAAAATTTCCAGTCCTACAGACACCAGAAGTGCTCCCAAGAGAATAAAGACGGCTCTTTGGAAGATTTTCAATTTTGACGCTTTTTGGTGGTGTAAACCTACAGTTGCACCTTCTACCATCAATTTGGCCTCCTTCAGTATTTTTTCCAGCTTTATGATATGCAAAAAGCCTTATGTAGTAATTGTATCATTAATTTGTCGGATTATGAAATATCAGAAGCGCCTTACTGACATTTTCAAACACTTTCCGCAAGAAAAAACAGCCGCTCGATTTAGCGACTGTTTTTAACCGAGGTATTTTTTCACTTTTCGTACAGCTGTCGGCTGACTGATCCCCAGATGCTTGGCCAGCTTTGGCGTACTGCTGTGTTTCGTATAAGCCGATCTGATAATTTCCGCTTCATAGGCATCCAGCATGGCTTGCAGGCTTTTTCCTTCTACATGCACAGTTTTCCGCTTCTCAACGATCGCCTCGGGCAAGTCTTCTACCTCGATGATCGGTCCGTCAACGGTCAAGATCAACCGCTCGACCATGTTTTCCAGCTCCCGCACGTTCCCCGGCCAGCTGTACCTCATCATTTGCTCGACCGCCTGTTGGGAAAATTGCTTGTCCTTGCGATAAAAGGCGTTATAGCGATTCGTAAACTCCGTTATCATCACGTAGAGATCTTGCGGCCGTTCACGCAGCGGCGGAATGTGAATCGGGACGACCGAGAGGCGGAAGAACAAGTCCTGACGGAACTTTCCGGCGTTTACACTCTGTTTCAAATCGACATTCGTGGCGGCAATCAGGCGAAAGTTAACCTGGTGAGGCTTCGTCCCGCCGACCCGATAAAACTTTTTCTCCTGTATCACCGACAGCAGCTTTACCTGCAATGACAACGGCAGCTCGCCGATTTCATCGAGAAATAGCGTCCCTCCCTCCGCCTCTTCGATCAACCCCTTTTTCCCCTGCTGCTTGGCCCCGGAAAACGACCCGGGCTCATATCCGAACAGTTCCGACTCCAGCAACGCTTCCGGAATGCTGCCGCAATTTATCTCAACCAATGGCGAATCCTTGCGACTGCTCTCTTCATGGATAAACCGGGCGATCACATTCTTGCCTACGCCCGACTCTCCTGTGATCAGGACAGTGACGTCAAAGTCAGCGATTTTCTGGACGGATTGCTTGATCTGCTTCATCGATGCGCTGGAAGCGATCAACCCGTCTTCGCTATTTTGTTGCTGGCGGAGCTCCTTCAGTTCATTTTGCACCTTTTGCATGTCTTCTTCCATTTTGCTGACGTGTTCCTTTAGCTGGAGCAGCTCCGTCACGTCGTAGGAGTAGCTGACAACCCATTTCAGCTCCCCGTTTTCGGCAAAAATCGGATTTGCCGTCACCAGTACCTTTGCGCCTGATTTGGTTTCCTGAATCAAGGTCTGCTTTTTCTTTTCTTTCAACACGATCTTGGTGATGGAGGGCGAGAAGACTTTTGCCTGTTCCAGTTCATGCACGGTCTTGCCGATGATTTGTTCGCGCGGGATCAAATAAAGCTTCTCCGAGACTTTATTTGCATAGACGACCACACCGTTGCCATCAGAGATAATCAGGTCGTTGTGAACGGCATCAAACACTTTTGCCCAATCATGCATCAGTGATTCCAATTCAATTCACCTCCGGCAACTGCTTTGACTTCGTATTATATCATGCCAAGTGTGACTTCGTCATAAGATCCGGGCCTGTAAACAATACCAGCCAGAAATGCGAGCATCCCGCTCCACTGGAATCGTGAAGCGGGATGCTGTCCGCATGTACAACCTTATTCGACGTCCATCGCCACCGCTCTGACCGGGGAGCCGTCGGACCCGACGATGCGCAAGGGAAATGCACAGATCAGCGGATCGGGAAAGTCAATCGCCTGAAAGTTGGTGAGATTCTCGGCAATAATGCCATTAACCGCCGCGATTCTATCGTGTACGGGAAACGCGGTCCCGCCTGTAATGTCGATGTTGATGGCATCGATGAAAAACGTCCGAATGCCTCTTTCAATCATCGCTTCAATCACGTCTGCCTGGACAAACGGATGGCGGAAGTACTTTTCCTCTCCGGCATATTGTGACCAGCCGGTGTGGAACAAGACGATTTTGCCCGGCTGCAGCTGATCCAGATACGCCTCGACATCACGCATCACAATCGGCTCCTGCTCGCCTTTGCCGAGTACAGGTATCACCACCCCGGTTCCGATGAACAGACTCAGATCAGACTCGTCAATACGCTGGCCGTTAGGGCAAAAGTGATACGGGGCATCTACGTGAGAGCCGGTCTGCGACCCGATGTGGACGTAATGCAAATTGTAGCCTTCGTTTTCGATCATCGTCGCCACGCTGATGTTCGGCTCGGGATCACCTGGATAAATCGGCGTCTCGTTCGTCAGCGGCAAGGAGAGATCGACAATTTTTCTAGTCTTAAACATTTGCTGACTCTACCTCCTCTTTCAGTCCGTACAAATCTTTGCGCCGCTCTTGCAGCATCGTAAAAAATGTCGACCGCACCCGATCCCTGTGGGCGAAATCAATCTCACCGACAATGACTTGCTCTTCATCTGTTTCCGCCACGGCGATCGATTCGCCGTCCGGTCCATACAAGCCCGATTTCCCGAAAAACGCCAAATCCCCCGAGGTGCCGATCTGATTGCAGGTTGCCAGGTATACCGTATTATCGATGGCCCTGGCCATGGCAAACAGTAAAAACGGATCGTCATACGGCTTTTCCCACGCAGCCGGCGCAAGCAGCAGATCCGCTCCACGGACCGCCAGTGAACGGGCCAGCTCGGGAAAAGCGAGGTCCCAGCAGATCATCAGCCCGATTTTCCCCAGTTCGGTATCGGCCACAACGAGCTCATTGCCAGGCGTATAAACATCCCGCTCCAGATCGGTCAGGTGGATTTTCCGGTAGTTGGCAACCGGCTGGCCCGCGCTGTCGATTAACTGCAAGGAGTTGTACGTTTTTCCGTCGGTCCCTGACTCTACGTATCCATAAGCGATGTAGGTGCCGCAGGCCTTGGCTGCTTCACCCAGATACCGGGCGGCTTCACCGTCGGCCGGCTCGGCATGGCTGGCAATCTCCGGAGCTAGGTAATACCCGGTCACGGCCAATTCAGGAAACAGCACGAGCTTCACTTCCGACGCTCCTGCCTTGGTTTTCTCTACGATGCTCTTCATCCGCTCCAGATTGCCGCTGACATCGCCATTCGTACCTGTCGCTTGGACAATTGCCACTTGATAGGGCTGATCGCTTTTACTCATCTTACGCTACCCTGCTTCCGTCTATTGAAGATTTTTTGTCGCTCTTGCCAAGCTTCATCAACGCCCAGTAAACGACGGCCGTGAAGAGGAAGGTAATGACCGTCGAGCCTGTCGGCAGAACCTGAATATAGGTGAAATAATAAGCGAAAACCGCGCCGATTATATAGGTGACGTATGCCCGGACATTGATTCCGTTCCAGTACCAAAAGGTTTTCTTTACCCCGCTGATGATTTCGTTTGCATCGTAATGCTTTTGTTTCAACACGTAATAATCGACGATGATGATCGCAATGACGGGAATGAACAAGGTTCCAATCAAAAACAGGAAATTCTGGAAATTCTCCAGCAACCACTCTTTCAACAACGCCCCAATCACGCTAATCACACCCATGGTTAACGCGGGAATCCAAAAACGATGCCTGGTGAAAATAGCCAGATAAGACATCGTCGCACTGTACAGCGCCATCACATTGGTCGACAGCACCGACAGAAAGATGACAATCGCCGCTACAAATCCGAGGACCGGGTTGTATTTGCCGATCAAATCGACCGGATCGTACGTCTGCGTAATGTTGCCCAGGATCGAAAAGCCTGATACCGTCGCACCCAGTCCCATTGCAAGCAAGGTGGCCACATTGTAGCCGATGTACGTACCGAGCATCCCGGTCTTCTCAGAAGCACAATTGCGGTTAAAATCACAGACCGTCGGCATCCAGGAGAAAGCCGTCGCAACAACCAAATCGAACCCGACCATGACCGTCGTCGCCGGATTTTCGCTGACCGCCATCGTAATCAGCTTGGAAATATCGAAGGTGACGAACATGTAGCTGAATACGATTGTCGCCAGGATGATCATCAACGTGGCGACGAGCCTTTCCGTCGCCTCAATCCCTCTGTGGCCGTAGATGGTAATAGCGACGACCACGATCTGCGTGAGGATGGTAAACAGATTAATGTTGCTGTAGCCTGTCAAATACGTAACTGCGTGATCCAGACTAAGCCCGGCCATGTAAGCCTGAATCCACGACCATCCAATCAAAAGGAGTGTGTTGACTGCAGAAGGCAAAAGCGATCCGCGTTCACCGAAGGAGCCGCGAGTTAAAATCATTGTCGGCAGACCGGTTCGCGTACCGATGTTGCCCACCAGGATAAGCGGCAATCCCCCTGCCAATGAACCGAAAAGAATAACCATAAGTGCTGTCATATAGCTCATATCCGGTACCAAAAACATCCCTGTAAACACCGTTGTTACGACCACATTCGCTCCGACCCACATGGAAAACGTGGAGAAAAAGTTCATGCTCCGCTGGTTCATTGCCACCGGTTGAACACTGTCATGCCCAAAGCCTTGTGCCAGATTCGACATCTTATTCCTCCTTTGCAAATATTCTACCCGTCGTAAGGATGAAGCGCCTTCACTCGCAACGTCTCCGTTTTGCCGCTCAGCTCCTTTCCTTCCATAGATTTTTTTGATTAATTTGCAATCGTCATACCAAAAGCTAAGCTCTGATTATTCCATCGGCCTCCTTCTATGATGAAAGGTTGGGCTACTGTTGTAGTTTCGCCCTTTTTTGCAGTGCGATCAGCGTGACAAATTCGTAGACGATATTCGCAGCGGCTGCCGCCGTAATCTGTCCGTGATCATAGGCCGGGAGCACTTCGACCAGATCGAATCCGACAAAGTGAATGCCGCCAAGGCCGCGAACGAATTCCAGGGCGTCATCAATACTCGCTCCGGCGACTTCAGGCGTTCCCGTTCCAGGCGCGTACACCGGATCGAGGAAGTCGATGTCGAAAGATAAAAATACCGGACCCGTTCCTACCCGTTGGTGAATCACCTCCAGCATTTTTTTCACGCCAGCCTGTTTGTACTGATTGGTGGTGTACACTTCCAAGCCCAATTTCCGTGCGTCCTGCAGATCCTCGATACCGTACAGGCTGCCGCGCATGCCGATTTGCAGGGAGCGCGATACATCGAGCAGACCTTCTTCGATTGCCCTCCGAAAGACTGTACCGTGATTGTATTTTTGTTCAAAATAGCTGTCCCACGTATCAGAGTGGGCGTCAAACTGCAAGAGTGCTACCGGACCGTATTTTTTGGCGATTGCCCGAAGCTCCCCGAGTGTTATCGAGTGATCTCCCCCCAGTACGATCGGAATGATCCCCTGTTCCACGACTGGCGCAAGACTGGCTTCGATCTTCTGATACGTTTCCGTTATATATCCGGGAACGACCGGTATGTCGCCATAATCGACCCCCGAAATGTAATCAAATATATTGATGTCCTGCTCTGGATTGTAGGGGCGTAGCAGAATGGAAAAATCTCTTATCGCTTCCGGACCGAATCGGGCTCCTGTGCGAAACGATTGACCGGAATCGAAAGGAGCTCCGGTAATGATAAAGTCCATGTGTTCGTCCAGCTTTTCAATATACGGCAAGCGCATAAATGTACGCGGTCCACAAAAACGTGGAGATTGAAATGAATCCTTCGGTTGATATTTCCCCATGTTGTCCCTCCTGTTTTTCGCTTCAATGTAACCGTTCTAGCAATATACATACCAATAGAAAAATTCGCAAGCATGCTGCTATTCGGACAACCTAAAGCGCTGCACCCTATTCATGTGTGAATAGGGTAAAAAAACATTATATTTTCTGCTATATAAAACGCTTGCATATTCATTCGTGAATACCCTATTCATCGACGACTAGGTGATTTCGATTGGAAAATGTGGCTGCGTTGATGCCAAATAAAAGAGCTACCTTCAAAAGGTAGCCCACTAAAAAGCATCATCTATTGTTTTCCCTTAAACCAACCCAGCGGCTGAAGTGATGTATTGAAATTGATCTGTTTCACCTCAGTGTACTCATCCAATCCGAACGTGCCCAGCTCTCTGCCGATCCCGCTTTGCTTGTATCCGCCCCATGGCGCTTGATCGTAGGCAGAGTGATAGGCGTTGATCCAGAAAATCCCGGAACGCACTTGCTTGGCCACGCGCATTGCTTTTCCGGCGTCGGACGTGAATACCGCCCCGGCAAGGCCATACACTGTGTCGTTCGCAAGCCGTATCGCTTCTTCCTCCGTCTTGAAGCGCTGCACGACCAGCACCGGTCCGAAAATCTCTTCCTGAACGATTCTCATCTGCGGTGTCGTATCGGTGAAGATCGTCGGCTCAACGAAGTTGCCTTTGCCAAATTCGCCCTCGACAATCTGCCTGCCCCCGGTCAAAAGCGTCGCGCCTTCCTGCTTGCCGATTTCGATGTAATGCAAAACCTTCTGCATATGCTGCCTGGTTACCAGCGGCCCCATTTCCGTATCGGGATCCATGCCATTGCCTACTTTGATCAACGCTGTCCGTGCACGCAGCTCCTCGATAAACGCGTCGTAGATGTCGTCCTGGATCAACAGGCGCGATCCCGATGAGCACACCTGGCCCGAGCCCAAAAAGATGCCAAACATCGCATACTCTACCACAACATTCACATCAACGTCGGCAAAGACAATATTCGGGGATTTTCCGCCCAACTCCAGCGAGACCTTTTTGATATTGCCCGTCGCAGCTTGCATGACACTCCGGCCCGTCTCCGTTCCGCCGGTAAAGGCAACCTTGTCGACCAAATGGCTGGAAGCCAGCTCGGCGCCGACCGTTTTCCCTTCACCCAGCACGAGGTTGACTACACCTTTCGGGAAGCCTACTTCTTCCATCAGCTCAAACAGACGGATTGCTGTGAGCGGTGTCGTTTCCGACGGCTTGAATACGGTTACGTTACCCGCAGCCAGACAAGGCGCCAGCTTCCACGCCGACATCATCAACGGGAAGTTCCACGGCACGATTTGTCCGCAGACTCCGATCGGTTCCCTGACGACCATCGCCTGCATGTTTGGATTGGAGACCTCATACGTTTGTCCGTGCGGCTTGGTCACCATTCCGGCGTAATAGCGCAGGCAGCTTACAGCACTGTCGACATCGGATTCGGCTTCACGCAGCGGCTTGCCGTTGTTCAGCGTTTCGATTCGCGCCAGCTCATCTGCATTCGCCTGAATTTTATCTGCCAAGGCAAAGAGCAGATCGGCGCGGTGTCTGGCAGAAGTTTCTCTCCACCCCGACTCGTCAAAGGCTTGACGTGCGGCCTCAATCGCCCGCTGTACGTCTTCAACTCCGCCCTCCGTGACGATCGCGATGACCTCCCCGGTAGCCGGATTGAGCACCTCGCGCGTCTTGCCTGAGGCGGCTTCCACCCACTCGCCGTTCATATACATTTTTCCAAGATTGCGAATCATGTCCCCCATCGTTTCCCCACCTTACGTTTTATAGGAATGGTCCACTTCCGAGTGAAAGTGGACCAGTGAAACTCATGACCAAAGTAAAGCCTTATTCAGCAGCTTTGACATCGCACACATAGATGTATTCGTCCATCCTCGGCTGCCATTTCCACTGCTTGTTCAGGCCGTACAGGTCAAACTGCTGGAACAGCGGCACCCACGGCAGTTCGTCGCGGAAAATCAGGCACGCTTGCTTGTACAGCTCCTTGCGACGCTCCGCATCGAGAATGTTGCTGGCTTCAACGACTGCCCTCTCCAGCTCGTCGTTGTGGAAGTCAGTCGGATTCCACGGATTCGGGGCGATGTAGGCATTGCGGTATACTTCATCCGGATCAAAGGTGGAGTTGCCCCAGCCGACATAGTACATTTGGTCGTACTTGTGATCGCGGAAGCGGCTGATGAATTGCGGCCAAGGCTGGACGTCTACATGCACGCGAATGCCGACTCTTCCCAGCTGCTCGCCAATGCGCAGACAAATTTCCTTATCCTGGGTAAAACGGCCGTCGGGAGCTTCCAGTTTGATGTCGACGCCGTCCGGATACCCCGCTTCCTTGAGCAGTTGAACGGCCAACTCAGGGTCGTAGGTGATCGGTGCAATGCTCGGATCGACACCAAACGCTTGCGGATAGACCGGACCTGCCAGCGGAGCGCCGCAGCCGCTCAACTCCTCGTCAATCAATTCCTGTACGTTGATCGCGTGTGAAATCGCATGTCTCAGTTTTTTATTTTTCAAAATCGGATGATGGGTGTTAATTCCCATGTAAATTACACCAACACTCGGTGTCCCGACAACTTCCAGCCCTGGTTGGGCATCGATCTGCTCGCGTTGGAGCGGCGGAAAATTGGCAGCCAGGTGAATGGTGCCGTCGAGCAGCCCCTGTACGCGGTCTTTCCCTTCCGGAACAGCCTGGAACACCAGGTTGGTTACATCGGGCCGGCCGTGCCAATAGCTTTCATTCGCGACCAGCTCAACTCTGCCATTGTCCTTGTCCCACTTGACAAAGCGGAACGGTCCGGTGCCGCTCGGTACCCGGCTGAAATACTCTTCACCCTTTTCAGCAATGTAGCGCGGAGGCAGGATCATCAGTCCGGTAAGCTGAGCGAGCAGGTTCGGATCCGGGCGGTTGGTGACCACTTGTACGGTCAGGTCGTCAATAATGTCTACATGGTCAATCGAGTTGAACCGGCCATACGGCGGGAACTTCGGTTCGCGATGCGGGTCGATCATCCGTTCCAATGAGAACTTGACTGCCTCTGCGTTAAACGCTTCCCCGTGGTGGAATGTTACACCAGCGCGCAGGCGGAACTCGATCACGGTATCGGAGACAACGCTCCAGCTCTCGGCCAGCCACGGTTCAATTTCCATCGACGGATTGCGGCGAACCAAACCATCGTAGACTTGCAGGAGAATGTTGGCTGTGGTTGTCTCGGAATGCGCGTGCGGGTCCATTGTAGACGCATCTGTGCCTTGGGCAATGACCATAGTTTGATTCGTTTTCATGGTGAATGACCTCCTGAAGAGTTAAGTAGAATTAGAAAATTAACGTAGAATGGAGCGACCAGACGGCGATGGCCTGATCTCCTTCACGGACAGGCAGCCTGCCGTCTTCGCTCGGAGCACATCTGATTAAAAACGGCTTTTCGTATCCGTCTACATTCAACCCGACCAAATAGGTAGAACCTGCATAGTGGATGAACTCAACCTGACCGGTGAGTGAATTTTGCCCACCTGTCGATGCAGCGGCAATATCCAGTATGCGGGCTGATTCCGGACGAATCATCGCTGTTGCCTCAGGTTTGGCAATTACGTCCGTGGCCCGGATCGTTTGTCCGCCTGTTAGTACGACCTCCCAGACATCGCCGACCTGTTTCATTTCACGAACGGCGAGCAGATTGGAATCTCCGACAAAGTCGGCGACAAACGGGTCGGCTGGACGACTGTACACGATTTGCGGTGTATCGAGCTGGACGATATGGCCCTTGTTCATGACCGCAATCCGGTCGGAGAGCACCATCGCTTCCTCCTGGTCGTGCGTGACAAAAATGGCCGTAAACCCGAACCGCTTCTGCAATTGGCGGATTTCAATCCGCAAAAACTGGCGCAGCTTGGCGTCGAGATTGCTGAGCGGCTCGTCAAACAATACCAACGGTGGCCGCATGACCAATGCCCGGGCAAGCGCTACCCTCTGCTGTTGACCACCGGAAAGCTGTGCCGGCAGTCGGTCTTCAAACCCGGACAGCCGTACGGATTCCAACGCCTCCGCGACACGCACGCGAATCTCTTCTTTTGGCGTCTTGCGCCGTTTCAGCCCGAATGCCACATTTTCGAAAATCGACAGGTGCGGGAACAGGGCATAATTTTGAAACACGAGCCCAACATCGCGCTTATGCGGCGGGACATGGGTCAAGTCTCTGTCGCCAAGGCGGATTTGGCCGCTGGTCGGCTCGAGCAGGCCGGCAATCATGCGCAAGGTCGTCGTCTTTCCGCAGCCGCTCGGCCCCAACAGGGAAACGAGCTCGCCACTGGCTACGCTCAGATCGAGATTCTCTACGATCACGTTGCTTCCGTATTGTTTGCGAAGCGCTGTCAGATGCAATTCACTCATAAAAGTACCCCCAAATTATAAAATCTTACTCCGTCGAAGCAGACCGATGCCAAGTAACCCGATGAGGAACGTCCCCAGAATAATGATGGTGGACACTGCAGCTACTGCTGGGTTCAGATTAAACTGGATGTCAGAGTAAATTAACATAGGCAGCGTGGTCATACCTGGACCGCTTAGAAACAGTGCTACGGCCAGTTCGTCGAAAGACATGATGAAGGCAAAAAACGCACTCGCCATGAGCGCTGGCCGGACCAGTGGAATTGTAACCAGGCGGAAGGTTTCCAGCGGCGTAGCTCCCAAAATGAGCGCAGCCTCTTCAACCGAGCGGTCCAATCGGGCAAATCCGGCCCCCATTGTCCTGATTACATAGGGAACGGTCAAAATGATATGGGCGATAACCAGGCGGGTAAAGTGTGCCTGTACACCCAGGTTGCTGTAGAAAATCAGCAAGCCGATCCCGAAGAGCAGCGTAGGAACGAGCAAGGGTGACAGAAACAGCGAACTCATGAACCCTTTCAAGGGAAACTGGTATTTCTTGAAGGCCAAGGAAATCAGTGTTCCGATGAGCAAGGAGAAAATCGTCGAGACGACAGCGATAAAAATACTATTCCAGAACGGTCCGGCATACCTTCCGCTCGTAAACACATAGCTGTACCATTCGAGCGAGAAGCCCTTTGGCGGAAAGACCAGGTAGTTGCTCGCGCCAAACGATGTAATGATGACAACGACCAACGGTGCAATGATAAACAAATAGATGAGCGTATTGACGATTGGCAGGAAGGAAAACCGCCTCATAAGATACCAGCTCCTTGTGATGAACTGCGGCTGACAGCGCGATTATACAAATTCGTGATGATAAATACCGTAACCAGCAGGATAACGGCAATCGCTGAAGCGTACGGCCAATTCATCAAGTGTGTCGTCTGGTTGTAGATTTCCGTCGCCATGACTTGGACTTTCGGTCCTCCGATCAGAGCCGGGGTAATGTAGAAGCTGATCGAGATCGAAAAGACGAGCAGTGTTCCGGCGATGATCCCAGGCAATGAAAGCGGGAATGTTACGAGCCAAAAGACTTTTGAAGGAGAGGCTCCGAGATTCGAGGCAGCCGATTCCAGATTTCGATCCATACCTTCGAGAACCGAATACAGCACCAGCACCATATAGGGCAGCAAGACGTGAACCAAAGCAATCACGACACCTGTGGAAGTGTACAGCAAATCAATCGGTTTATTTATGAAACCAAGACCAATCAGTGCTTGGTTGATTAATCCGTTTCGTCCGAGAATGACCATCCAGCCAAAATTTCGAATGACCGCACTAGTCAGGAGTGGTAACGCTATCAATAACAAGAGTACATATCGTTGTTTCGGATTGGCTCGGGCAACACCGTAAGCCAGACAGTATCCAAGAATGAGACAGATAACACTGACAACAGCGCCAATTGCCAAGGTTCGTCCAAGAATAAGCAAATAATGGGGGTCAGTCAAAAAACGTACGTACTGGTCAAACACAAATGCCGGTTGCATTGCCTCACCAGAAGGGGAGCGGAAAAAGCTGATGATCAACAGCTGACCTACAGGCAGCAAGAAAAAGAACGTGAAAATCAACAAACCAGGTGCCATTAAAATCCACTGTGGAGGTAAGCGTCGAATCATGGTGACCTTCCTTTCAAACGTACTTGGAAAAGAGAGATAACGACTTGATAGACAAAATCGCTATCTCTCTTCGTTCCACTTCCTACTTACTGATGAGTTTGTTCCACGTTTCAGTCCATTGTTCACGGTTTTTGTTGACGACTTCCCAGTTCAGCGGGATCAGATTGTTTACAGCTTTATCGCCATACGGGATGACAGCGGCAAGGTCGTCAGGCAGCTGTACCGTTTTGTTTGTCGGGGCAAATCCGGTTTGCTCGGCAAACGCTTTTTGCACTTCAGGGCGAAGCATGTAATTGACGAATTCTTGTGCCAGTTTGGCATTTTTGCTGCCTTCGACTACTTGTGCATTGATAAATACAGCCATGGCCCCTTCTTCAGGCGAGACGAATTTGATCGGCTGCCCCTGCTTGCGGAAGTTAAACGCATATCCCGAATCGTACGGTGCAATCCACGCCTCTTCCTGGGCAAACATGTTGCCCACTTCCGGCGTTGAAGCTACTACTGCTGCAGTGTTGGGCATCAGCGTTTTGATTTTGTCAAATCCCGGCTGCATGTTGTTCTCATCGCCACCGGCCAATCTGGCATTCATCACGGCAAATTGCAGTCCGAACGTATTCGTGATATCAACCAACCCGACATGTCCGGAATACTCAGGATTCCACAAGTCATTCCAGGAAGTCGGTGCCTTGGTGATCTTGTTTTCATTGTAAATGATGCCTAGCGCGTCAAAAGCGTTTGACGGAGCATAGCCATCCTTGTTCAATGCGGTTGGGTAGAGGTCATCCATGTTCGTCAAAATGCTGGGATCGACCTTCATGA
This sequence comes from uncultured Brevibacillus sp., assembly GCA_946402065.1. Lineage (GTDB taxonomy): Bacteria > Bacillota > Bacilli > Brevibacillales > Brevibacillaceae > Brevibacillus_D. The sequence continues at coordinate 24,656 of CAMIVR010000062.1, forward strand.
TTAATCCTTCTTTTGCAGCCTGAACTTCTTGTCCACCGGAAAATTGCACGACATCGAGTGTCGGAGCGTTTTTCTCGGCACGCAGACGAACGAGCGCGTCTGCAGAATACAACGTAACGACTTGAACTTCTGCGTTGTATTCTTTTTCAAACGGTTTCACCAAATATTCCATTTGCGCTTTCTCGTAGTCACCGCCAAATGAAGTAACTACCAGCTTGCCCGGTTTTGCATCTGAAGGTGCATTGCCTTCTGCTGCAGGTTGAGACTCGGTTGTGTTTCCTGCAGAGCCTGTTTGCGGTTGATTCGATCCACAGCCGGTAACGAGTAAGAGTCCAGCCAGCAAAACGGTTAAGGAAGCCTTGAAACCAATGTGTTTACGCATGAAAAATCCTCCCTTGAAGTATCTAAGTAGTCTAGTCTTTACAAATCCTTCATTCTGGAGCTCGCTTGTTCGATCAGCCAGCGGAATGGCCGTAAGCCTTCCTGGTTCCGTTTTGCAATCATTTCGGGATGCCATTGAACGGCCAAAAGGTTCGAGCGATCCTTCAGCGCGATCGCTTCCACGACATTGTCGGTGGAATGTCCGACGATTTCCAACCCATCGCCCAACACATTGACAGACTGGTGGTGAATACTGTTGGCTTCAATGGTTGTGCCGCCCAGTACGTCTGTGGCAAAGTGTCCCGCTTTCATCATGACCGGATGTACGGCACGCCAAGGCTCGCTTGTCTCCCAATGGTTCAACACCTCTTCGGAAATCAGACTGATATCCGAATACAACGAGCCGCCGCGGTAAACGTTCAGCAGCTGCATCCCTCGGCAAATACACAGGATCGGAATATCCGTATCAAGTGCCAGCTCCATCAATTCCAGCTCGTAACGGTCGCGAACCGGATCGATGCGGTGTGCGGTAGATTGCAGTTCCTCACCGTACAATCGCGGGTCAACATCTTCCCCCCCGGAGAAGACAAGTCCATCGATCGCGTTCAGCTGGTGTGGTATCTCCGCTTTGTCTACCACCGGCAGAGGGATTGCAACCGCCCCTGCTTTTACAATCGCTTGAATCATATCGTAACTAAAAAGTGAGAATGCCTGCCTGGGTATACCCCGGATGCGACCGCCTACTGCCTCTTCCTCTGAAATAAAATAGCCAACTACTCCGATTCTTGGCAGTCTTCTGGATGTATGCATTCTCTCCACCTCCCCTACTATCTACTCTATAAACTGACTCAACGCTCCCAATGTTTTCTCCACATGCTGCTTCATGATCTTGCTTGCTCTCTCTCCATCGCGAGCATCAAGTGCTTCGATCAGCACCAAATGCAGTTCATAGCTAGACATCTGAATCTCACGGTTGTAGGGCATCAAATCCAAACCTGGGTTAATTTTTGTACGGATCAGCCTTACTGCATTTTCGATGTAGGTATTGTCTGCTGCATTCGCGATGCTCAGATGGAATTTGACATCCAATGCACGGAACAATTCCCGCGAGCAGTCTTCCCCTCCGCTCGTCTCCACGAGCTTTCTCAACTGACCCAGTGATTCTGGCGATATTCGCTCAGCCGCCAGCCGGGCCGCTTCCGGTTCAATCATCGTCCGGTATTCCAGCAGTTGCTTCATGTCTGCCCAATTCTTTTTGATCTGCTGACGCGTACGCTGGTTGATTTTGGAAGTCAGCGGCAAGACAAATGTGCCTCCCTTTGCACCCAAACGCTTTTCGATCAATCCACGCTTTTCCAATTCGGCAATAGCCTCTCTGACTGCCAGACGACTCGCTTTAAACAGCGTCGCCAGCTCCCGTTCAGGAGGTAATTGCTCGTCCGGTAAAACCTCCTTCAGAATGATTGCTTCTTCTAATTGCTCTAAGACAAAGTCACTCACCTTTTTCGGACTCACATGCTTAAAGCTTGCAAAAATAGAAGATTCCACTGCATTGCCTCCAAATAAAAGCTCAGTAATAATGGTATAATGTTTGAACCTTAGACCAAATTTATCACCTTCAATTCACAAATTCAAGATTTATTTTTCAAAAAACAATTAATTGTTTTAGTATTTATAATCCCTTAATTCGTTGCTGCACACGTGTTCAAATATGCTATCTTTTCAACGTCGTATATGAGGAAAAATTGAGGAAAATTGTTGTTTCGTCTCCGTTTTAGCAGGGAAATCTTTAGTAGCGGCAATTTGCATGTTACAATATAGCGTGATTTTATTTTATTTTATTTACTATGTGTAAAGGTGATAGCTTTGAGAGAGCAGGATTTGGCATTACTTGACGAGTTGAGAACCCATCTTACGGATACGCTGGAGGAATTTAAGCGTAAGCCGTATTTGCCTATCTGGGGAGAGCTGTTTTGCACACTGCGAGACATCGGCAAGCTTTCGCAAAAAGCGATGCAAAACACGTTGGTTTACCAGATGAAGCCGGTTGGCGACATGGTGTATGAATACGAGCATGACAAGTTTACCGCGCTTATTCCCGATATGGACATTACGATTTCCATGACGCTTTACGAATTGACAGAAGCGTTGCAAAAGGGGCAATTCTCGCCGCGAAAAAGCCATTAACGGCACAACAGCACCTCCGCGTGAGAGATTTGCTGACAAATTAAAAAACGATCCCCATGATACCTGAGGATCGCTCGTGGCACGTTTCGTATTTTGCTGTCTACGATTTTTTTACGTCGTGGTCGACATAACGTTCGCCATTCAGTTCGCTGATCACGTTAATGGCCACTTTTGCCCCGTCACCCGCTGTCACAATCGTATGTACACTGACACCGGCGCATGTACCCGCTGCCCAGATACCCTCGACGGATGATTTGCCGCTTGCATCGACGTCAACAATTTCTTTCACACGCGGTTCCGTACCGGGTTTTGTTTTCAGACCGATTTTTTCCGCCAGGTCCATTAAAAATCCCGTTGCCAAAATAACGTGCTTCGCTTCGTATTTGCCCTCTTCGGTTTCAATCTCAAGCGTATCGCCTTGCTTGACAATGTTAACTACTTTTCCATGGATTACTTCCGCACCGAACTTCTCGGCTTGTTTCTTGCCAATGTCCACCAAATCAGGTCCGCTTATCTCCATGACACCGTAATGATTTTCAACCCAGGCGCGTTTGGTTACGCCTTGATCGCTGTCGATAACCAACGTTTTTTTACCCGACTTTGCTGCAAAAAGCGCTGCACTCGCTCCCGCAGGACCGGCTCCAACTATTGCGATTTCATACATCACTGGGATTCTCCCTTCTCGTTTTTATTTGGTTTATCTCTTGTAGTATACCGTTTCTTTCCAATTGTTACTATCTTGCCAACGCACGAAAAGTGTGTGCACAACACATCGTTTCTTCTCAACCGGTTCGGATTGGCACTTGCCTCTTCGATAAAAATTTGCTTCAATAAGAATGTATGTGTCCCCGTAGCTCAGCGGATAGAGCGTCAGTTTCCTAAACTGTGCGTCGGAGGTTCGATTCCTCTCGGGGGCACCATCTACAAACCGCAGTGTTATGCGGTTTTTTCGTTTGTATAGGGATTTCTGCAAGTCAACCCCGCTCATCCTTACCATTGCTTTCCAAAAAATAAAAACACCCTCAGGCGATAGTGTTTTTGGTATAATATGGATTTTACAATAGAATCGGATTTCAAGGGTGGTCGGCTCATCTCCCAAGACGGAAACGGAGGGGGGTGAGAGATGTGGCAATTAATCACGAAACACTTACACTCATGCTCCAGTTTGGCGGTTTTATTATCGCCTTATTGGGGCTCGTCGTAACAATCGTTATTGCCCTGACCAAAAGGAAATGACCGCCCTTGATCTTGGCAGACTTGGCGGTCATTCTTCCATATGATGTTCTGTTGAGCCGATCCCTTAGAGGGAACGTCTTTTGTGCATATCCTTAGGTGTTACCAGCACCTGCGGTCTTTATTAGTGTATGATCTTATTTCCTAGATAATCCATTAATAGTTGGGCACGTCTAGTAAATAGATTTGATCCCCATCTTTTATAGATGTGGCTTATTTGTTTTCCATTTTACCACAGCCTCAATGATTTAAAAACAAAAAACGAACTAGTTTAGGTTATCTTGATCGTTGAATCCTTTTTTCTAACTCCACATTAATATATGACTAATTTAGACAAAAATATCTTGATTAAAAACGTAACAAGATAAGACCCCCTACTGCAACGTTCATTTTTGCACTTATAAACCTTTTGAAGAAAATATTAGCCACTCCCGTAACAATAAATAAATAGCCCAATGAAACTGGAAGTAGAAGTAAATAACCATTATTCCCGGAACTAAAACTATAAACAGCAACAAAAACGAGGAGTATTACCAAAACGATCTCAACGGTACTAACGATCCTCTTAGTAGATCCCATTTTTATCCTCCTTCTCTTTCTTAATAGAATACATCATGAAAAAAGGTATGGAGCATGCCCATTTCCTTTTTTCATTTACTTCAAAAACTATTAGTTTCAACTTTTCGCCCTAGAATGGATGCCCCTGTTCCCAAGATCCATACCACGACATCAGAAATATATTGAACTTCTTTTGTCGTAGGAGTGGAAGGAAGCTATTTTCATAGTTCTCCTCATGTTATCACAGACATGTTTGATTATTTAGATTTTTTTGATTAATTTGTATTTTATTAGTTTTATTTACATTTTTTGATATAATTGCTAATATCATCTTATACCATTAAATACCAAATTTTTAGGAGGCTACCATTATGAAAAAGACGCTAGCTAGTCTATTGAGTTTAAGTTTAGTTTTAAGTATCGCAACCGCGGCATTTGCTCAGGAATCCAAATCTAGTCTAGTTGAACAGATTAAAAGCGAGTCAGTCAAAATATTAGGTACTGATCCATACTGTTAATGCTAATACATAATGTCCATCAATTGATGGGATAAGTTGTCCTGCT
>CAMIVR010000063.1 GCA_946402065.1 uncultured Brevibacillus sp.
GATTTCATTTTTATTCCCAGTTTTGTCTTTGAGCTTAACTTAATGACATTGGGCAGCCACAGGGTTATTTGCGGGAGTTATGTCACGAGCAGGATGTCGATGCGATCGGCGGCGTCACCATCCCAACGGCAAGGTTGGCGACAGCATTAGTCGTCAACATTAACGATACACGAATGAGCAGTCCGCTCCAACCCCCGTCAACAACAAATCGCCGCCCCAGTGCCAATGTTCATTCATCATGCTTCTGTTACATTTACACACCAGATCCCACGGTAAAAACACTCACTCCCAACGCAGCGGCAGTCGTCAGGACTATGCTCCAGAAGGCAATGCCGACCGTCATCCAGACAAACAGCTTGCGCGGTTTTGCACCAAACGAAATTCCTATCGCAGCTCCTAACGGCGCCCCGGTAATGAGCGGCGACAGGAAGCCGAGACCGATGATGCCGTATTTGTCCCAAATGCGGGACATCCGGCTTCCTCTCCCACCCGCTTTCCGCTGAAAGCGTTGAATCAGCCAATTCCGCAGTGATGTACCGAGGAAGATGACGATGAACGCACTCAGTATCGAGCCGATCGCGCTGAGTATCGCCGTGAGTACAGGGTGCAACTTAAGCGTAAAACCTAGTGGAATCGCTGCCCATAATTCCAAAACACCGGCTCCGATGACTGAAGCCCACGCTAGCAGGTCACTCATTCAAATCACCATGTTCATCTGCATGCTTTCTGCTTTCCAAATTTACCAACAACCTTTCCGTGATGTCACTCATTTCTACAAGAAGGTATACGGAACGCCTCTGCGAAAAGTTACAGGAATATTGCAACCCGTCCCCTTCTAATTTCTTCCCTACTCAAATAGCAATTCTGAAATATCGCCAGTCAAATAGCGGAGGCAGTTGTTGCCTTTAGTGACATCATGTTGCGGAAGTATAAAAAATAGGCAGAAACCGCAAGGCCTGCCCGAATTTTCTTGCTTTCATGTTCACGTTACAGCTTTGCGGTGCCAAAGCGTTTCGCGTTTCTCGCGGGAGCCCGCTCGATTTCCGTCTCGCGATTGCGTGGCTCGGCATTCGTTACGAGCGATTCCAGCAAATTCTTGGCGACGGCTGCCACCTCTTGTACGGCCCGCTGAAATGCCTTCTCGTTGGCTTTTGACGGCGTGTTGAAGCCTGAAAGCTTTCGCACGAATTGGAGTGAGGCAGCGTGAATCTCGTCGTCAGTAGCAGGAGGGTCGAAATTAAATAAGGTTTTGATATTGCGGCACATGGCTTACACCCCTCGTTACGATGTTGTCTCTATCTTACTTCATCCCACCCTTCCCCGCCAGCTATTGCACGGAAAGGGACGCGTCGGGAAGCCGCAGCTTCTCCTCGCCACGAAACTGCACTCTGACGACAGCCAGGAATTGACGTAGAATATACGCCGTACTAGTATAGTAAAATTGAGAGAGTTTCATCGTTTACGCAAAAGACAGCTTCAATGAGGAGGATCAGCATGTCTGAGAAGCATCGCGATACCGAACCTGCCCCAGACAGGATTCGGCTCAATCTGAGCGATGATTGCGCAAGTTGTTTCGGCTTGTGCTGTGTCGCCCTGCCTTTCGCCAGATCTTCCGACTTCGCTATCGACAAAGCCGCCGCCCAGCCCTGTCGCAATCTGCAAGCTGACTTCCGCTGCGGCGTTCACGACAACCTCAGACAGCTCGGGTTTCGCGGTTGTACGGTCTATGAATGCTTCGGTGCGGGGCAAAAGGTCTCCCAGCTTACCTACGGAGGCCGTGACTGGCGGCGTGTTCCCGAAACAGCACGACAAATGTACGAGGTATTTCCAATCATGCGGCAGCTGCATGAGCTGCTCTGGTATTTGACCGAGGCATTGACGCTGCAAGCTGCTTACAAGATGTATGATGCGCTCAGAAAGGCACTCGATGAGACAGAACGCCTTACCCGCCTCGGCCCCGAGGCACTGCTGGAGCTGGACGTGGCGGCACATAGAGCAGAAGTCAACGTTCTGCTCCTGCGGGCGAGCGAACTCGTCCGGGCCGAAGTTCCCCGCCAGCAGCAGAACAAGCAGCGCCGACAAAAGAAAGTCGGTCGAGGTGCTGACCTTATCGGAGCCAATCTGCGCGGAGCCGACCTGAGAGGGGTCAACCTGAGGGGCGCTTATCTTATTGCCGCAGACCTCAAGGGTGCCGACTTGAGAAAGGCCGACCTGATCGGGGCAGATTTCCGCGACGCTGACATCAGCGGTGCCGACCTGACCGAGAGCATCTTTCTCACCCAATCCCAGCTCAATGCAGCGAAGGGCGATGCGAATACCAAGCTTCCGCCTGCCTTCACCCGCCCTGCGCATTGGTCTAGCTAGGAAGCATATCGCAGCGAGCGCGGAAACGAGCGACGCAAAGAAGCAGGCAGCCGCGAAGATGCGGCCACCTGCCCTGTTCCATTCAAAATTTTTATATGGAAGCTACAACTTCGCCGCGACCTGCTCTTCGCTCTCCGCAGCATGAAGCTGCTGATTCATTCGCCCGTAAGTCGGCAAACATCGGCCGATGACGGCCACGATGCCCTCCGAAAGCCCGGCACACAGAAAGACGAATTTCGCCCCGATCAAGCCGGCCAGACTCGTTCCCAGCCCGGTAGACAACAAACTGATCGGCTCATTAAAGGTACTGATGATGCCGTAGACGCGCCCCCTCATCTCCGCTTGAACCGTGCGCTGGATAATCGTCTCCGTAACGATCGTATTCATTGAGCCGACGACGCCAAAGAAAATCCAGATGAACAGAATCAGATAGAGATTGGTGCTCAGCGCAAACAAAATCACCAGCAGTCCATCGAGCGCGAGCGTCAAAAGGAACAGCGGAATCATGCCGATGTACTTCAGCAAATGTTTGAGGAAAAACGCTCCGAGCAATCCGCCTATCCCCACCGCGGAAAACAGATAGCCGACGATTTGCTCCGTCTCGCCATACTGGCTCAAATTTTCCTTTACATGCAAAAACGTCAGCGTCCCCTGCATCGAAATTACAAACGTAAACAGCAATTGAACGATGATCAAATAGGTCAGGGACGATTCGCGCGCAACAAAGCGTGCCCCGTCGACCAACTCCTGCAGCCCGTTTTTTCTGTGCGGTGCTCGTTCATGCTGCTCTGCTGCACCCGGCAGCTTGGGAATGCGCAAGCCTAGCAGAATCACTGCCGAGACGATGCTGATGACACCGGCGATGAGAAAGGCCGCGTGTTTGCCAAGCATCGCAACGGTCAATGCCGAGAGCATCGGCCGCAAAATTTGCAATGTGCTTCGCCACATCGCGTCAAAGCTGTTGACGTCGAGATAGTGTTCCGGTTTGACCAGCGTCGGTTGAATCGCCCGCTTGGCCGGTCCGATAAAGGAGTACCCTGTACCGTTGATAAAGACGAGCAGGTAGATTGACCATAGACTCTCGGCGAAGTAGAGCAGCGTAGTCGAAATCCCCAAGACCGTGTAAGCCAGGAACAGAACGGCTTTGCGGTTATAGCGATCCGCCGCAATGCCTGCAAGTGCGCTGAACAAAAGCAGCGCCATCGTTTCGATCATGGCGATCAGTCCGACGTGTAGCGGATTGTCGCTCAAATCCATGACCAGGCTGATGGCCGCAAAAAACGTGATCCCGCCTGCAATTGTTTCAAGGTAATAGCCGCTGAAAAGATAAAGAACATTTTTCGTTGCAATATGCTTCATGATATCCCCCAAGAATGTTTAGAATCTGATCTTCTCGGGGGTACCATCATTCATGCGGATCACATCTCTCACCTCTTTCCCATCTCTCTTCCTCCCCATTTTACACGATTTTACAGGCGAAGCCAGAAGCATTTTTACGTGTGCTTCTCTCGTTGCAGCGAACGGATCCCGGCCAAATACGTATCCACGAGCATGCGAAAGCTCGTATCGAGATCCAGCGGCAGGCCAAAGCCACCCCGCTGCTCAAGCGAAGCAAACCCGTGCAAAATACTGCGCAGGCCGCGAACGACGTGAAGGGCATCGTCGTCCTTCAGCCCGTAGTACCGCAGTACCTGGACGATGAGCTCGACGATTTGGTTGCCTACTTGCTGAATCTCCGGGTCGCGCGGATCAGGGGTGAGAATCGTCGCCTCGTACAGTCCGGGGTGAGCGCGGGCAAAAGCGAGGTATGCTTGGCCCAGTCCATGCACAGCTTCGTCACCAGCCTTTCCGACAGCTGCCTTGGTCAGCGCGCCGTAGAGCAGCTCAAGGCCGTAAATGGCCATTTTTTTGCGCAAACAGTTCAAGCCGTGCACGTGATTATAGAGTGAGGGTGAACGAATATCCAGTTTTTGTGCCAAGGAAGCCAATGTAACCTGTTCAAATCCATGCGTATCCGCAAGCCCCGCAGCGGCTTGCAAAATCGTTTGTAAATCCAGTCCAATGCGTGGCGACATATCGTGTGCTCCTTATTTGCTCATTTGTTGAAAATGTTTTTCTGCTGCGGCAATGGTGCGTTGCATCGCAGCTTCCGGATCAGCAAGTAGCGAACCATGTCCCACCGCCAGCAGCGAAGGACGGAGACCGGTCAGCTTGCGCGCGCTCTGCAGTGCAATACGCTTATTCCACGTGGCCATTGCCGGAAAGGGAAACAGCATCTGCACCTGTCCTGATACTGCCATACCCCCGCGGATTTGCCAAGCATCACCCGCGATCAAGGCATTCGTGCGTGTGTCGAGAAAAGCCATCGAACCGGGAGTATGGCCCGGAGCGGCTACGGCCACCAGTGATCCGATCGCATCTCCGTCGTTGAGCAGTACATCCGGACGGGTCTTGATCTTCCCCGGTTTCGGCACGCCTCCGCGGATGGGTGTATCCGGTTCACCCGGAAGCAAGCTGCGATCTCCTGCCAGTAACCGGGCGTCCCTCGCGGAAATATGCACAACCGCGTCGGGCAGCGCCATCTTGAGTACGTCGAGCGCACCGATATGGTCGTCATGGGCATGAGTGAGAGCAATTCGTGTAATGGGCTTGCCGATTGCTTCGGCCGTCTCAAGGATTCTTTTCGCGCTAAAAGGCATTGCAGCATCAATCAGCGTCAAGCCATCTTTCTCTTCCACCAAATAGCAGTTTACCGGAAAAACATTCGGAAGAAAGGCCAATTGAAAGACGCTCTTTTCTTGGGTCACCCGCATCGATAACACTCCTTGTTGTTCATTTAACTAATAATGTTAGTTTTATAATAACTAATATGATTAGTTTGCACAAGCCCATTTTTCCACCCCGATCGTTTTGGAAGCGTAAAAATAAGCAAAAACCACGGGAAAAACCCCCGTGGTCCTCTATTGTGCTAACTCGGCCTAGTGAGCCTGCAAAATAGCCTATGCGCGTCGCCTGTACCCGTGTACCTGGCAGCAGTTGTCTTTTATTTCCCAATCTCGACAGTTGTTTGCAATTATAACGACGAACAAGCCTATTTTTTATATAACAATGCTTCACCTGCAATCCCGGGATGGGTCATTTCATAGGGATCTAAGATTAAATCAAGTTCTTCCTCGGTTAAAACACCGTATTTCAAGCATAATTCCCGTACAGATTGACCACTCAGAATCGCTTCCCTTGCGATTCGTGCAACAGCTTCATAGCCTAGATGTGGGTTCACTGCCGTAATAATACCTACACTTCTTTCCACATCAGCAGCAAGTTTGTCTTCATTTGCTTCAATCCCGCTCAAACAGTAATCGGTGAAGACGCGGAAAGCGTTATTCATAATACTGATGGATTGAATCAGGTTAAAAACAAGAACTGGCTCCATTACATTCAATTCCAGTTGTCCTGCCTCCGAAGCAAGACAAATCGTATGGTCATTGCCAATGACCTGGAAAGCTACCTGATTGATTACTTCAGCCATAACCGGATTTACTTTTCCGGGCATAATTGATGAACCAGGTTGGCGTGCCGGCAATGTTATCTCGTTGAATCCCACGCGCGGTCCTGAAGCCATTAATCTAAGATCATTTGCCACTTTGGACATATTCATCATACATACTTTTAACGCTGCAGAAACTTCCGTATAAGCATCTGTATTTTGAGTGGCATCAACCAGCTGTTCTGCATTGACCAAGGGAAATCCCGTAATCTCGGCCAAATGCTGGACCACGCTTTTTATATACCGCGGATCTGCATTTAATCCGGTACCAACAGCAGTCGCCCCCATATTCACCTCATATAAATGCTGCCTTGAATTCTTGATCCGTTGAATGTCCCGTCCCAACACTCTGCTGTAAGCGTCAAATTCCTGGCCAAGCCGAATGGGTACCGCATCCTGCAAGTGGGTCCGCCCCATTTTGATAACATGGTCAAATTCCTTGGCCTTCGCCACGAATACCTCATGCATACTCTGCATCGTCACGAGCAGTTTTTCCAGCAACGAAAGGGTCGCAATATGAATAGCAGTCGGAAACGCATCATTTGTCGATTGGGCCATGTTCACATGCGTATTCGGGCTTAACTGCATGTAATCTCCTTTTTCCTTGCCGAGCAATTCCAGTCCTCTGTTGGCAATCACTTCATTTGTATTCATATTGATAGAAGTGCCTGCTCCGCCTTGGATCGGATCGACAATGAACTGGTCATGCAATTTGCCTGCGATAATTTCGTCAGCCGCTTTTACAATGACTTCGCCCAACCCTTGATAGAGTCTCTTTCCTTCCATATTCGCAAGCGCAGCCGCTTTCTTGACAATTGCCATTGCCATGATCAGTTCTTCATGAATTCGATAGCCTGTAATCGGAAAGTTTTCGACAGCACGCAATGTTTGTATGCCATAATAAGCATCTATCGGCACTTCTTTCGAACCTAGAAAGTCTTTTTCTATGCGAGTTTTTATATCCATTATTTCTCATCCTTCTTTCGTTTCTTTGCCATAGGTGGTTTGCGGTCTTTATCGATTATATCAAGATATTCCGATTGGTGTTTTAAATCTTTTTCAGACATAGCAGCATGAATTGTTGCAATCCTGCTGAATGTTGTCACCGCGTTCATGGAGACACAGGCATGAGTACGGTCGTGCCCGCCGGAAAAATCAACCTTCATCGGGTCCGTCGCCGATCAGTCTCAATAACGCTTCCGGGAGCATAAACTGCTGATTGCTGATGCTGATCCGCTTCAGCTCATCGTCCCATGCCTGCAGCTGGGCGTTTTTCACTTCGCTGATTTCATTGTGCAGGCGCTCCATCTTTTGATCCAGCGCCGCTGCGGAGTCGGAAGCCTCCTTCAATTCCTGAAGCAGCTTCGAGGGAATCGCCCGGTTGTACTTGTAATAAATTTTGTGCTCCAGACTTGCCCAAAAGTCCATTGCGATGGTGCGGATCTGGACTTCGACGCATACGTCTTCCCGCCGGTCTGACATGTAAATCGGGATTTCAATCAGCATATGCAGGCTGCGATAACCGTTTGGTTTCGGATGCTGAATGTAGTCCTCTATTTCGATTATTTTCAAATCGCTCTGATTTTGCAGCATTTCGCTGATACGGTATATATCCGCTATGAACGAGCAGGTAATACGGATCCCGGCAATGTCGGTAATATTTGTTTTTATGCTCTCCAGCGAGATGTCATGTCCTTTTTTGTACAGCTTTTTTAAAATGCTTTCAGGGGATTTTAGCCTGGATTTCGTATGTTCTATAGGGTTGTAATCGTGAAAAAGCTGAAATTCTTCCTTTAAAATTTCAAGCTTCGTTTCGAATGCATCGAGGGCAAATTTATAGGCCATCAAAAACCGGGTGATTTCGTTTTTAAACTTGCGAAATTGATCTACGGAAAGTGTATTCACATTCATCATCCTTTCGTTACGTGCCAGTCAGAGAGGAGCAAGACCATCACGTACGCTATAGCCAGGCTTGGCAAAGGCACTTCGCTTAGCACGAGCCGCATTCGCGCAACGGGCTGTATGTGACTTTTTAAAGGAAGCCTTCCGCTTTTAGAAAGGCTTGTCCTTTGCATCCTTTCCCCACATCGTATTCCTCTTCCAGATCAGCTACCCCTTGCAGTCATTTCTCGTACAAGCATTTCCACAATTGCAAATCACACAAACTAAGAATAGCTGGAAACCGGAGGAATGTAAAACGTTCTATGACATAAGTACGAAATACATTTGCTGATGGTTTCAACATATTTTTCGTTTATCGATCCGGTCCAGTTGTATTGTGGCATATTTTTGAACCCGTTCCATCCTCTGGACAAGAAAAAGCCCCTTACGCACAACAGCAAATGCTTTCATTCCACTGTCTGCTATAAGGGGATACGATCATTATCCAGGTGTCATGGCAAAGCTATTTCTGCTCAGGCCCAAACTGTTTCTTGCTCGTGGATCCATCCATGCTCTTTTGATTATGGTTTGCTTTTTTCAATCCGGGAGAATCGTCTTGGCAATCGCAGAATCGAGCGCTTCAAAATCATAATAGCGAATCGTCTCGTACAAATCCTTGCGCGACTGCATGTTAGCCAGCTCGCCCTGCTGTGTCCCTGTCGTCATGATCGCCTGGAAGACCCGTTCATACGCCTTGGCTGCGACCCGAAGCGACGTAACCGGATAAATCACCATCGCATAGCCGAGGGCAGCGAACTCTTCCGCCGTGTAGTACGGCGTTTGCCCGAATTCGGTCATGTTGGCGAGCAGCGGAACGTCGATCGCCTGTTTCATTCTGGCGAAATCCTCTTTCGATTCAAGCGCTTCCGGAAAAATCGCGTCAGCCCCTGCAGCCGCATACTTCTGCGCCCGCTCGACAGCGCGGTCGATCCCTTCCACGGCTGCGGCATCCGTGCGGGCAACGACGATGAGCGATGGCGCTACGCGCTTGATCGTCTCGATTTTTTGCAGCATCTCTTCGTCGGTGACGAGCTTTTTGCCGTTTAAGTGACCGCATTTTTTCGGCAGCTCCTGATCCTCGATTTGCACGGCGGCTACACGGGCTTCGACCATCTCCCGCGCAGTCCGCGCCACTTGCAAAACGCCCCCGAATCCGGTATCAATATCCACCAAAACGGGTAAATTGGCCGCTCGCACCAGCTCACGCGCCCGACGCGCCACTTCTTCGGATGTGACGATGCCAAGATCAGGAAGCCCTTGGCTGGCCGTATACGCAGCGCCGGATAAATACAGCGCCTGAAAACCCGTGCGTGCTGCAATGAGCGCTGCCATGCCATCATGTGCGCCGGGAATTTGCAAGATCGCAGGAGCCAGCATCAAGGAGCGAAACTGCTCCGCCAACTCCGCTTGAGTCGATTCTTCACCGATTATCCAAACCATGGTGCCACCTTCTTTGTACCGGATTTATATGACGAACAAGTCGACAAATTCATTTACAGATATTTCCTCAAGCAATGCTTGGTCAAGCGACACGTCCAGGATTCGTTTCATCTGCTGGCGCGGGAACCGGGTTTCAAGATTCGCTTCGTATTTATCCAACAGCTTGGGAATGCCTTCCTCGCGGCGGAAGCGATGACCGATCGGGTATTCGCGCACGACCTGTCTCGTCTGTGACCCGTCTGTAAAGCGAATCTGCACAGCGTTGGCGATGGAACGCTTCTCCGGGTCGAGATAGTCCTTGCTGTACTGCTTGCTTTCCACGACGCGCATCTTTTCGCGCAGCACGTCAATCCGCGGGTCGCTTGCTGCTGCAGCCTCATAGTGATCTGCCGTCAAGTCGCCATGAATCAGCCCGATCGCGGTGATGTACTGCAAGCAGTGATCACGGTCGGCCGGATTGTGCAGCGGTCCTGTCTTGTCAATGATCCGTATCGCTGATTCATGCGTCGTAATTGTAATTTCGGCAATTTCCTCCAGCCGATCCCGAACCTCGGGATGCAGCTCGATCGCACACTCTGCTGCTGTCTGTGCGTGGAACTCTGCCGGAAACGAGATTTTGAACAGCACATTTTCCACTACGTAGGATCCGAGCGGCCGGGCCAGCGTCAACTCTTTGCCGCGGAACAGCACGTCCTGGAAGCCCCACTGCGGTGCAGACAGTGCTGTCGGATAGCCCATCTCCCCTTTCAAGGCCATCAGCGCCAGGCGTACCGCCCGGCTCGTCGCATCGCCCGCCGCCCACGATTTGCGCGAGCCGGTGTTTGGCGCATGGCGGTACGTGCGCAGACTGGCATTGTCGATCCAGGCATTGGCGAGGGCATTGACGATTTCTTCCCTTCCGCCGCCCAACAGCTTGGTGACAACTGCTGTGGAAGCGATCTTGACAAACAGCACGTGGTCCAGCCCAACCCGATTCAAGCTGTTTTCCAGGGCGAGGATGCCTTGAATTTCATGCGCTTTGACAATCGCCT
The DNA here is from genome assembly GCA_946402065.1 of uncultured Brevibacillus sp. Taxonomy (GTDB): domain Bacteria; phylum Bacillota; class Bacilli; order Brevibacillales; family Brevibacillaceae; genus Brevibacillus_D. The sequence goes on from CAMIVR010000063.1 coordinate 10,324, forward strand.
CCAGAACTGTTTTCATCGCCAGCGGCGCTTTGCCTTCCGCGATATGTTTCCGGCTGATGTAGTCCGCGACTGCCAGGATTCCCCCCAAATTGTCCGATGGGTGTCCCCACTCTGCTGCAAGCCACGTGTCGTTGTAATCGAGCCAGCGGATCATGCAGCCTATCGAGAACGCGCCTTGCACGGGATCGAGGACAAACTGTGTTCCAGGCACGCGGCAGCCATTCGGCACGACGGTTCCGGGAACGATCGGTCCGAGCAGCTTTGTGCACTCCGGGTAGCGAAGCGCGAGGAAACCGCATCCCAACGTATCCAGGAGCACGTAGCGAGCCGTTTCCAGGGCTGCTTCACTTGTGATCGGTTGACTCAACACATAGTCGGCGATCTGTTCCAGCAGCTGATCCGTTTGCTGCTTTTCATTATTGTTTACATAAACTCCACTCATCTGCAATCTCCCTTTCCGGATGCATTTCTGTCATAAAGGCGTGAGGGTATTTAGGCAGACATACCCTCTCTTGGATTGATTAATTGGCTTTTGTATCTTGATTCACTTGCAGATGCCGCTCTCCGACGTAGTGTACGCGCGGCCTGAACAGGCGATTTTGATTGTGCTGTTCGATCACGTGGGCGCATAATCCTGCTGTACGCGCACTTAAAAAAATCGGCGTATACAGTTCAATCGGGATTCCCAGCATGAAATAGACCGGAGCCGCATAGTAATCGAGATTGGGGTAGAGACCTTTTTCCTTCAGCATGATCGCCTCGCCAGCCTCGCACATATGGTACAGTCGATCGTCTTGCTTCCACTGACTCAGCTCATACAGCGCTTCTTTCATCAGCAATGCCCGCGGGTCCATTTTCTTCATGTAAACCCGATGGCCGAAGCCCATGATGCGCTCCTTGTTCGCCAGCTTGGCGTAGAGCAGCGACTCGTATTGCTCTGTCGTCGCCGCTTCGACCAGCATGTACATGACCGCTTCGTTCGCCCCGCCGTGCAGATGGCCTTTTAATGAAGCCACCGCTCCCGTCAATGCTCCATACATATCGGCATACGTCGAGGCAATTACCCGGGCGGCAAACGTAGAGTTCGGCAGCTCGTGCTCAATGTAGGCAATCAGGGAGCGCTCAAAGATGCTGGCTTCTAGTTCCGTCGGCTTTTCCCCGGTAATCATGCAGAGAAAATTCGCTCCATAACCGAGGGAAGCATCTGGCTGCATCAATGGCAGATCGTGCAGAATCCGATAGCTGTACGCCACGATTAACGGAACTTTCCCCAGCAAGCTGATCGCCCTTGCTTGATTCGCCGCCTCGCTGCGGTCTTCGATCGACGGATCGAAGCTTGCGAGAACCGAAATGCCTGTTCGCAAGGCATCCATGGGATGAGTTCCTTTTGGCAGGCACGAAAAAACGTCTGTTACTGCCGGGGGCAGTTCTCGCTGTGCGTAAATCTGCTGTTCAAACAATGCCAATTCCTGCTGATCGGGGAGTTTCCCGGCCAACAGTAAATACACGGCTTCAAGGTACGTCTTGGCTTTTGCCAGTTGAAGCAGGTCATATCCGCGAATGACGATTTCTTCATTTTCGACATCGAGAAACGAGATCGATGTTTCCGCAGCGACAATCCCTTCTAATCCCGGACGATATTCCACAGGCCATCCTCCTCATGATCACTTTCGCCAAACAACTCCACTTTCGTCATCGTGAACGCCTTTGCCAAATTGTTCAGACACTCCGTCTGCAGCTTGTCTGGTACCGTTCCGATAATTTCGCTTTCATAGCGGTCATATGCTTGCGCGAGATCCAGCGAGTGAATCCCGGTCAGGTTGTGCATGACCATAGCTTTAAACGCTTCCCTGAAATACTGAACGGTGCCGTACGTAACGTCCATGTGTGCGTTCTGTCCTTTCGTTGAGCAATAACACATGCGCACAAATAAAAAAGCATCTTCACAAGAAGTGAAGATGCTGAACATGCGCATACAAAACCCAAGCCAGGGTACGCCAAAAAAAGCATACCGCTCGTGCCGCACTCAACACCTCCCTATCCTCGTAGGTTTTTTTGGTGTGTAACGAATCAGGCAGGTCTCCTGGCTCATGATCATCGCACCCTAACCCCTTCCCGTTTCCGTTCGCATTGACGTCCACAGTGGTTTTGTTAGGCAGCTCCCATTTACAGTTGCGGGACAGCGTCGGACTTGCACCGAACTTCCCTTTTAAGCTGGTCAGACATCATCTGTCTACCAGCACCTGAATCTCCACAATATTCAGTTTTACAATTTTTACTATATCATATCTCAGTTACGAAGGAGTAACGAAGACGGGCTATTTTTCAAAGACGATCGTGCCATCGACCATCGTCAATTTTACCGTCGTCTCGAGAATCTCTTTGTGGGGCACGGCAAACAGGTTCCGGTCGAGGACGACAATGTCTGCCAATTTGCCTACCTCAAGCGTCCCCAGCTCGCCGAATCGCTTGATATCGTCCGGATGAATCACGTGCATACGCAGGATGTACCATTTCGACATGACTTGCCTTGGCACACCTGGGTAGTGACATAAAAACAGCAGCAGTCCGGGATTTTTCTCATCCACAGTTACTGCTGCTTTTTTTCGTGCTATTCGCTTCATTTGCAAATGTCATCCAAATATCTGCGCAAAAGGACGACTTGAATTTCGCGATGATATTACTGTATGGCCATGGCCGATCCACCCCGGCCTTATTCTTCTGATCGCGCTGAACGAATCGGCTTGTAAATATCGTAATCGTACAGCTCCGGCCGGATTTCCTTCTGCCGCTGTTTGTCGTATCGCTCAAAGCCGAGCGCTTGCGGGTCACGTTCATATCCGTTGTCTTCGATCCACTGATCCAGGTAACGGTACGCTTGATAGATCTGTTCGCCTGGCCCCTGGCAGCGCACGACTGCATACTCTCTTGCCGGCAGGGTCAATGCCTCCATTCCTTCAGGGATGACGACGAAGCTGTCCACCTCGATCCCTACCCAATAAGTGTAGACTTTGGTTGGCCCTATATGGTCTGACTCGGGAAAGACGCCGTAGCGTAGCTTTCGATTGATCCAGCCAGGGATACTATACGCTTTCTCAAGTGCCTCTTTCCACGCATCCAGCGCGATTGACGCCAGGTTCTCATGAACGCATTTGACGGCAATGATTTTTATCTCGTCCATTTTGCAAATCTTCGCTTCCATAACATGCTCTACCTCCCTAATAACCATAACTATGATTATTTTCCCACACTTTTACAGGGAATAAAACATGAGTTTATCCCGTTTCGCACATTTGAATGAAACGAAACCGCTATTCGCTGTCCGCAAGCAAATTGTTTTTGCATTACATGACGAGCCGAGCCCGCTCATGCGAGAAATGCGCTTGGCTTGTCTGATTGGATTACGGTGCAGAGATCGGCTCTTCCCAACGATTCATTCCCGCCAGCACGGGATGGCGGTCCGGGCACGCTTCGGAGGGCAGGCGAACTTTATTGGCGACGACACATCCGCATAAACTGCACACCTTTTCTTCCTCTTTATTCGCGCTGACGACTTTGTACAGGATGCGATTCGGCTGATCCTTAAGATGGGGACAGCTCATGCACGTATTGTAGCGCTTTTCCAAAACGGCTTTTTCGACAGTCGAAAAGCCTGTCTTCGCCCACTTCCACAGTGCTTCCGTGGCTTTTTTGACCAACTCGACGGACGCCTTTTCATCCACCTGCTGTTCCAGATGCGCCACTTTTGGCGGATTGCTCAGCAGATCGTGCAAAAATGCCGGGCTTCTCCGCGAGGCAAGCAGGTTGTGGGCATAAGTTGAGTCGTACAGGGCAGCGTGCAGCACGGCATGTGTTACAGGCTCGGCTAATCCAAGCACATCTGCCAATTCCCGGCACTTGTCATCAAGCGTGCCATAGCGTTCACGTATTTCCTGGATGGTATCCATCGCATTCGTTCCTTTCGCCAGTTGTTAGCATTTCTGTAAGAATGGTGTGATGGCGGCAGCGGCTCTCCCCCTGCCGCCTCGCTTGCAAAGCGTTTTAAGCCAGTGTGAACGCGGCTGTCCGCTTGGTTGGATCCAGCGTCGAACCGTCTTCTCCTTTGGCCGCTTTGGCGACCGTCAGCGTGTACTCGACATTCTTCTGCAGCTTGGCAGTCAGCACCGCGGAAAGATTATCCTTGCTGACTTGAACCGAGCGAATGGACGTCTCAGGCTCCAGTCGATACACGCTCGGCTCGCCGATATTGCTGGCAGGAATGTTAAAGCTCACATCAACCGTCGCACCGGCGTGGAGCAGTATATAGCGGACTTCCTCGGTCAACAGCGCTTTCAGATTTGCCGCTACATCGGCAAACAGGAAGCTGAGGTCTGTCGACAGGGCAAAGTCATCTGCAAGCACTCCCGTCTCGCTCACAATCTTGTTTTGCTGCAAGGCCGTGTAGACGGCTTCAGCCATCTCTGCGGAAATATCCTCTGTTGTGAAAGCCGCTGGCGTCAGGGTTGGCGGCAGTGCTTTGGCCCCTGTCACTTCCAGTCCGCCGTTTACAGGACCGCCTGCTTCTTCCGGCGGGAACGTCATGGCATCGCCGGCCTGGAACGACTCCATTCGCGTCTCCCGTGTCGGTTCGAACGGGTCTCCGGCGTACCTGTCGTTGGCTTCTTCAAAATTGTCGAAGATATACTCGGCGACCTGCTTCGTACCGCTTGTAAAGGTTTGTGTGTACATGTTTCCGAAAAAGACAGTACGCAAAATGCCTGTGCTGTAGTAATCTGCCATTGCCACCGACGTAAAGCCATTCCCATCACGAGGCGGGCTCTTCTGCAGGCGAGCCACCAAATGGCTCAAAATGACCGCCAGCCCTTCGCGACCAAGCCCTTTGATTCGCGTCAATCCCCCCGCCAGGACAACGATTTGCTTGCCGTACTGGGTAAAGGCATATCCGTTTACGTCCAGATTGCCCACATCATGGTAAAACGTAATGTTCGGATAAAACCCCTGGAACAATCGCAGCGCATATTGTACCGCTGCTGAGCTGGCCGCTACTTCGACAAAATCGTACATCGTCGCGTTGTTGGCCAAATCTGCAGCCTGTTCATCACTGACAAATTTTGCCGCCGCATCGGGAATATCCGTGCTATGCAGCCCGTGGACAAAAAACTTGCGCGTATGCGGAACGATCTGGTCTTGGTCGGCATTATTGCTCACCATAAAGGTTCTGTAATCCCCGCTAACCAAGTGGCTGTTTGCCTGCAGGTACTCCGGCTGCCCGATGGTTGGCAGGTCGTCGTGATCGTCCACGAAATGCGATTCCTTCAATTGTGCAGCATGGATTTGCAGGTTGAAGTCTCCGGAGACAACCCCTTCCGAGATCAACAAATGGCCGCTGATATCGCCGGTAAATTCTTTATCGGTCGCAATGTGGTGCACGCCGCCCCTGTACTCGCCCAGACTGACTTCATTGATTTCTACGGGCACTCCTTCGGCAGACACGAGGAAATCGACACCGGGAACCAGCCGATTGGCGCGTTTCAGCTTGCCGTTTGGCATCAGGAACAGGTGGTCGGTCGTAACGACAATCGAGCCAACTCTGCCGTGGCGAATGAACACCATGCTCGGTTGATGGCCATCCGGGCCTGTGCCGCTGCTAAAGGAAACGCTCGCAGTCGACCAATTCAGATTTATGCCTGTGCCGCTTTTCGTTACGTCGGCCGTCAGCACCTGATCGCCGATGCTAAACTGTTCAATCACTTTCGAGCCATCAGGAATCGCGATACTCGTGCCGTTGGCAAAGCAGGAGCAGCAGCAATAGCAGGCGAGTTCATACCAGCTTACCCGATCGCCCTGGTTGGTGCATTTCCTGCCGCTCAGCCCGTTGAACTCTCTCGTTTTTATGTTTACGCACACAGAAGCTTTCAATGGATACAAATAGCTTGGCGGTTTGCAGTTCGGTATAGGCTTGCCGTTGATATCCTCGCAGCGGCATACGGAATGCTCGATCGGCGTCTGGTTAACATCCTCGGTGCAGTGTCTGCCCTGGCAGGCGAGAAAAAACGGATCGCCATCCTTAAAGGTGTTGCCGTCCAGAGCATCCTCACTGATTGAATTCCAGTCTACCGTTTCAATATCGACGACTTGCTTTGGCTTCAACGAATTCTTGAGATTTGCTAAACACTCTTCCCACGCCATACTTGCTTATCCCCCTTCTCACTCTCAACCATTCGATTTGGCACATCTTTTACTGCTTGTTGAACACATTGGATTGGTACGTGATGACGACTACCATACCGAGCAAGCTGTTTGGATCCACCTCCCTTTCCGGGCCTGGTTGTGTAAGCAGCACATCCGGAGTTGAGCCCAGGTTGAAGCTCAGCTGGCAGGTTTGACTTGGCACCGTCAGATCGGACAGATCGACCGTACCGAAGTTTTTGTTTATTGGAATCGGTTTGGACGCCCCGTCTCCAAGCTTGATCGAGAGGAAATGCGTCTGGCTGTCTTTATCCGACGCCAGCTTGCCATCAGGTGTTAGCAGGAAGACCGCCGCAGACTGGAGCCGGACGTCTTGCAGATTGGGCATGATCACCGCATCCGTGACCGGAAAGCTGATCTGCTGGCTGCCGACTTGGGGCGGCGTATGGAACAGCTGCAGCCATGCGCCCGGGAACGCTTGTTTCAGATCAAATATTTTCGCTGGCGTGTACGGGTACGGAGGCTGCTGCGCATAGAGCTGACTCATCACGTCCTTGGCAAAATCCTCCCCACCTTCCTGGGCCGTATATTGAATCTTGAGAATAATGTCGGAAATGCTGGTAAAATCAAACCGGTTCGTCGCTGGCGACAGTGACAGCGTCCAGCTGGACACGGCACCTCTCCCTTCGAAGGGCAGGTAGCGCTCGTCGTGCAAATCGAGTGCGAAAAGGCCAGCGTCCTGCATCCCGCGAGACAGGGCGATCCGCTGATTGGGCGGACTGCTGCGCTTTAACGACCCGTCTTGCGGATCGGGATTTTGCGGATCGATCAGGTGTTTGACCGCCGCAATGCTCGGCTTCGCCACAATCGTGTTGCTGTTCTGCGTCAGTGTGGCGCTGACGTTCTGGTACGGCCCGACGATTGCCGGGATCGTCACGGAAATCGACTTGATTTTGCGATCGTAATGTCCCGGAAAGTCGAAATCGAAAAGCTGCTCGGTCAAGTCAAACGCCAATTCGCCTTTTGCCGTTCCGTTCAGCCCCTCTTTGAAGGCGATGAACTTGACCGGATCGAGGTGCAAAAGCGAGATCGTTTTCTCGATTTCATAGCCGCGCGAGTTGTTTTCGATATAGGCCTTTTCCATTTGCGTGAGCGAGAGCATGAGTCCTTCGCCGGCGAGCAGACCTTTGCGCAGACTGTCCCAATAGTCGAACTGCAAAAACTGATCGTCGCGGCTCAGTTCCAGCTGATACGCGCGCTGGGCTGCGATCGCCATATCGAGCGCGATGCGGTAGGTCTGGAAGTAGCACGTAGCCAATCGTCCGAGCATCCACTGGTAAAGCTGCTCGTTGGTGAATTTCGCCGTCAGGAAGTCAGCGTATTCGCCTGCTTGCTCCATCGTCTTCAGATGAATGTCCAGCTCCCGCTGCAGGTTCGCTTGCCGGGCCTGGTTGGCGGCGATCTGTCTGGCGATTTGACTCACTTCGGACTCGGCCTGATCGCGCTGCAGGCCCCAGTCCTCCCGCCGTCTGACATACTGTGCTCCCGTGTTGATCAAGGCCGCCATCTGATCCAGCACCGCAGCCGTCCCATCGGCGATCTGCCCACCGGCATTGACGGCATCGCCAAACTGCATGTTCCCGTTGGCCAGGCCAAATATTTTCGGTGCGAGATAGCCCGCGATCGACAGCCCTTTGATCGGAATGCCGGCAGCTGTCGCCACGACAGCGGAGCTGCGCAAGGTCAAGTCGGTTATTTCCAGGGCATTGAGATTTTCGTCATACAGCGCTTTGTAGTGGTCATGACGCGCTTGCGCACTGTCCTGGCTCTTCCTCAGGGAGTCGATGATCTCTTTTAGCTCCTCGATCTGCTTTTCTTTGATCAATGTCGTCAGATTGAGAATTTGCCGTTCTTGCGTCGAGCGCAACAGGGCAAGTGCTTCGGCGTCTTTTTTCTCCAGTGTGCTGAGGATCGTGCTGCCGAGTGACATCAGTGTAGACGTCATGTTTTTCGCCCGGTCGAGCAAATACGAGAATCGATAGTACGGAATCTCCGTAATGCCCTGAGTCAGACTGGACAGCACATCCTGGCCGGAGCTCGCCGCCCGCATCAGTTGGGCCGGGTCGATCGGCGGCTCGAACAAAGCCAGCGGCTGCGGAATGCCTTGCAGGTTAAGCCCGTGCCTGATTTTGTACAAGCGGTCTTCTACCCGGTCCCAGTAGGCGCGGAAGTTGCTGTTTTCCGGTACGCAAAAATACGTGTCCAGTGCGTTGATCGGAGTAAAATTCATCCCGACGGGCCCTTGGACTTGCTCGTTTTCCAAATCGAGCAAAAACTGCGGAATGTCGTCTCCGTAGCGTCTGTATAGATCGGCAAAGCTGACGGGTTCCGGCGTCGGACACTTGCCCAGATTCTCCGGCCGCTCGCCCAGCAGGTTGTAGGCGTACACGTATTGCATCGTCGCCGCGATGATCGACTCCCAGGTATATTGGGCGAAGAGCGAGTCGCCCCACTGCAGCAGGTTATCGATGTACTGCATGAGCACAGCTTTTTCATACGCTCCGTTGCGCAGGCGGGCAATCGCATGCGGATCGAACGGATCGTTATTGTAAGCAGAAATTTCATTCGCGTTCGTCAACTGGTCTTTCAAGGCCTCCAGCGTGCGGTTGCGGAACGGCTGGAACTGCCAGAACCGGGCCACCGGACGACTGAGCTGATCATTGAGCAGGATATTGCGCACAGAGTTGACCTGATCGGCGTTTAGGAACGTCAGGTACCGTGCGAGATTGGTTTTTTTGGTAAACGTGGAGCTGACCAATCCGTCAGTGGTAATGATGCTTTGATCCTGCAGCACGCGATAGATGCGCTGCGAGTCTCGCACCCCCAGTGTAGAAGTCTGGAATGTGTCCTTCTGGATGACTTGCAAGGGCAGCGTCGGATTAAAAATGTACTGGAACCACTTGACTGCCTCCGGGAACTGCTGGTTCGTCTTGAGCAGGTTGGCGATATACAGCGGAGCGTGGAAAAACAGCTCCCAGTAGTATTGACCGTACGCTCCGGAGAAGTCGACCTGCGCTCCATCGATCGCTTCCGGCACCGTGACTCTCGCCTCGGCAAACTGGAACCGCGCAAACGGCAGCTCCGCTTCCACAGGGATCTGCTGCGATTGCAGACTCAGCAACGCATCGATGCCGCCCGTGAACAGCGTTGCGCTGAGCCTGTGGACAGCCGCGGTCGTCAGGCGAATCGCGTCGTAGGCAAAGCGGAAAAGTCCTCCTGCCGCATCGCTGTCATCGAAGTAGCCTACTGCGCTCGGGAAAGAACGCTGGTACAGCGTATCGACGACGTGCCGCACTTTTTTCTCCTGGTTCGGCTGTCCCTGCAACAGATTGTTGACGGTCTCTTCCAGATCGTAAAAATCGACCTCGGCGTCCAGCCTGCCATTTTTATCGAGATAGCCTGTGGTGATTAACTGATTGAAGATCAGCTGCGAACCGGCTGCTTGAATATCCGTCGGCGGCGGCGCGATAAAATCGTTCGCGAGAAACATCGGCCGATGCATGAGAATGTTCAGCACGGCAAACGCTTGATCCGGCTTGGTCAATTGCTGGCTCAGGAACGTCGTCAAATCGTCCAGGTCCGAGATCGGCTCAAGCCGACCGAACGAATCGAGATACCCTGCATTCGCCAACAGATTGAAGATCGCTTGTGAGCCTGATCGTTCAATGCCGACGTTAGCCGAAATGAACGAATCTGCGCTAAACAGCGTGTCGGCGTTATACAGCAAACGCGAGATCGACTTCGTTTTGTCGTCGCGATCGAGCAGCAGAATATACTCTTTGTCGCCTTTGAAGACAAAGGACGAAGGGTGGTTTTTGACGGTAAACAGTCCGTAGTCCTTGTTTCGCATAGCCGATGACAGCCACGGTGTGCCGACCGCCCTGCTGATTACTTGCAGACAATAGCTGACCTGCTGCGCTTGGTTGGGCTGACCTTGCAACGTCTTGTTGAGAAAATCGCTGATCTCGGCAAAGTTTGTCGCGTCGCCGACTGTGCCGTCATTGGCTGCATATCCGGCAGAGACGAGCTGGTTGTATATGTTGGCTGAGCCTGTATCCTGAATGCCGACAGCCGTGGAGATAAACGATCTGGCGGTGAGTCTGCCCGGACGGGTAACCGCCGACGGATCGACAATCTGGTCGGCGTAATAGTTGTCATAGATCAGATGGTCGGTTTGAATCAGGTTCAGCCGACCGGCACTGCGATCGATTTCCGGGCGGGTGTGGATGTTGCTGTTGGCCGGCTCCCTTGCAAACAGCAGGAACTCATTCGGATTCGCGAGGAAGCCTACCTGCAAATCGTCATTGATCACGATCGGCGGGTAAACCGGCAGCAGCCCGCTGTAGTTATACGTTTTAGCCAGGTTGAACTGGAGCAGCGTCCGATAGAGGCGATTTTCAAATTCCAGTACGGTCGCATCTGATGACGTCGGGCTCGTGACGCCGCTCACTGCGGCATTTGCATCAATGTCGAGCATCGGTCCAAACAGCAGAATCACTTTCTCGAACTTGTTCGCCCCTGCCCCTGGAACCCAGTACCGTTCTTTTTCCACTGTCAGCGGATCTACTTTGTGCCAGAGCAACTGCTCCGGATCAAACAGTGATTGCTTCAGGATGCTGCTGTACTTCGTTTGGAACGCACTGCCCTCCACTGCGATGATGATGTCCTCGGCGAGTGTCTGCGGCTGCACCCACTTCCCGCTGAAGTTGTAAAAGCTGTACTTGATCGTTGCTTTTGTAGCCTTCTCGCTCGTGTCAGCCGAAGTGTTTTTGTCGTATTTCTTCTGCTCCACCCAGAAGACGAACAGGCGATTGAAGACATATACCAGCGACACGGTTTCAGCGTTGATCGTCAGGTCCATCTCTTGCCACTCCGACCAGGTCGTGTCCTGTTCGCGAGTCAAATAGTAGTATTTGTACGGCTGTGTTTCCGTACGGGCGATCAAAAACAGCGTCAGCGCATCGTCTCTATGGTCGTCGCTGATATTCGCATAGGACGCGTCGACGTACTTTAACTTGGCCAGCTCGGCGAAGCTGTCGAGGTATTTTTTAAAAGCCTCTTCGACCGTTCCGGCGTTGATGTCCCCTTGCTTGAGCGTGTTCTCCAAATCCTTGAACAGCTTTGTTTTCGAATTCCGGTACGCCGGATCAATGTAATTTTCCGGATAAAGGAAAATTTTGCGGTTTGCTTCCCAGACGCGGTAGTTGAGCAGCCACTCCCACCAAACCTCCGGGATGGCAAATTCGCTGATTGATGGCTCCAGCCGTTCACGGCAGCGGATCAGGTAGAGCTGAACGGCATTGAGCGCTTCTTTTATGTAGGAAATCCGCGTGCTTCCGCCCATTTCGACGTCAATGAGCAAATACTCGTACAGATTCCGCGTGTTCTTGATCCAGCTCGTTGCCGGCTGCTGTGCAAGCTGATTAAGTGCGGTGCGAATCAGCGCCGTGCGCTTCTGCTCCTGCACCTCGCCGTTGATTTGATCGTAAAGCTCTGCCCAGTTCGTACCGCCCAATCTCGCGCGAACCGCAGTGAGCAGTGCATCTGCCTGTTTATTGTAGTCCGCCCAATGGTCGACTGCGCTCGATGTGCACGTATCGCGAAGACGCAGGAGAAAGCTCGCATCCGTTCCGGTCGCTTTGATTTGATCAAGCACACGGATGATTTTGCCCAAACGCTTGACGCGATTGTGCGTGCCGGCAAACAGCGTGATCAGCTGACTGATCTGCGCTTTGCTCTGGCCGCTGAGTTCAGCCAGTTGTTGTGCTGCCGTCTCGTCGTCTGCGGCATTCATGTAGGCGAGCAGATTGCCGGTCACGTCTCCATGCTGAGCCCGAAGCTCTTTCAGCGTAAAGATGTCGAGGACATTGTCGAGCGTCAGCTTGTTTGGGTCCTGTATTCCGTAAGCGGCGAGCCCGGCCTGGATGCTGTCGAGCTCGTCGTTTGCCAGCCGGAATTTTTGCACCAGGACCAGCCAGCGTGACAGCTGCCGCAATGCCGTGTGGGCTGCAGAGCGCTTCGACTCGTCGAGAAAGGTGGAAATGATGTCAGTCTGTTGAATCAAGGCGAGCAGGCTTTTGATCTGCTCGGCTTTCACGGCAAAAAACGTGGCGAGCTGTTGCCTGATCTTGTCTTCCTGTTCAGACTTGCGCTTGTCTGCTTCCCGGGCCGAGCTTTGGGTCAGGCTCGGGAGGTTTTTCAGCCACGGGTCGACATCCTCTTCTCGGTAAAACCCATTGACATACGAGCTGCTCACCGCGTTCAGCACGTAATCGAGTTCGTATACGTTCAGGCGGGCGCGGCGCAAGCGCTCGGCCGCATCGGTCAGCACGGTGACATCAGCCGTCGTGGGGGTGACGATGCTTATGCCTGACAGCGCCAGCAGTTTGACATACTGGACGATTGGCAATCGGGTCAACCCGGCGAGACGGGTATGGCGATACAGGATGGAGAGCTTGGCGACGGTCAGGGGAACCGTACTTGACGCCCCGAACAGCGCTGACGCCAAAGCGGCGAGATCGTCCAGCTGCAGTCCCAGACCTGCTGCTATGCGCCCGGCCAGCTTGCGATTCGCCTCATCACGCGCTGTGATCGTCCAGGTCGCGATCGCTTGCTTGTAGAGCGGATTGAGGCGGTAGCTGTCGGCATCTGCATCCTTGGGCCGGTACGTATCCAGCCCCGGACCGTTAAACGTCTGGTCAAATACCGACGTACCGTACGTCTTCAGGTCAAAGAGCAGCTGGCAAGCAGTATCTGCACGGATATTCAACGTCTGGCCCAGCTTGTAAATCGCGGCTATGCCGATCAGGGCGGACTCGTCGAGAACCGGTGCCCCCTGATTTACGCAGTGCAGCGCCCAGTCCAGGTCGGTATAGCTCCAGCCCAGTTTACGGGCCAGCCGAAGGAAGCGGTGGACCTGGTCGAGTGCAGTGTTGTTGAGGTTTCTGATGACTGCTTTCTCCCCTGTCGCATCCAGCGCAAGCGGTGCTGACAGACCTTGGTTGATGAAAAACTGCTTGGACAGGCCCGCTGCGATTTCGTCGGCCGACAGGTCTTGCTGAAGCAGGTCGTACACATCCGTTACCTTCAAATTCGTCTGCTGGCAAAGGACAGCAGCATCAGCGAGCTGTGTCAGGTCTGACACGCCGTAATACGTCTGCAGCTTTGCTTCATCTGTGCTGCTTTGGGTAATCAGCGACCACTCTTCTGCTGACATCCCCAGCGTTTCGGCAGCCGTCTTGTTAGCAGGCGACTCCAGAGCCGCGAAAATATCGGCCAGCTCAACCTGCAAGCGTCTGAGATAGATGCGGATGCTGGCAAGCGGGAGCTGGAAGGGCAGCTCAAACGGATAGAACGTCTGCGCCAGCTTCAGATAGAGATCACCCGAACTGCCCAGCACGGTCTCCACTACGCTCTCCAATCGCTGGTTGACGATGGTCAAATACGGCATCGTCTGATTCGTGTTTTCGCAGGTCAGCTCGATTGCCGCCAAATCGGGGCGGCGATCGTTCAGCTTCATGCCTTGCGGGATGTGGTCGGCATTCGGCTTCGTCGCATATTGGTCGACGATCCGCATGAGATCGACGAAATAGGCAGCCGGGCCGAATATGGACTTGCACTCCGCGCATTCGCAATAGTTCAGGCTGCCGAACAGCTCTTCATAGCTTGGCAGCGAAGCGTAGTAATCGAGAATGTCATCTGCCGTGTTATTCACCGCAAGCGCCTGGAAGTGCGGTGCGTTGAGCTGCTGGATGTTGGCCCACATGTTCATCGTCTGGGCGCGGACATTGGTGGCATTGGCGTAGATTTGCTCTGCCACTGCCGCTCCATCTTCTCCGAGCAGCGGAGCGACTTCCCTGGTAAATTGGCCCCTGCTGATGGAGGTGATCTTGTGGGCAGAATCAAATACGGTCGCGGTAGCTTGAGGTGCGCTTTCCAAAGTCGAATCTGCGCCGTCCGTTGGATTCGAGCTGTCGGCAGCGACGTCAGGAGCAGCACCCGCTTTTGCACTGTGATACTGCGGGGTTTTGTTTAGCAGGGCGTTCGCTACATGCGGGTCGGGGTGCAGCTGCAGCACGCGCTGGTAGGCTTTTAGCTCGCGCAATACCTCCGCTCTGTCCAACTCCCCCCACACTAACTGGTCGAGGGCCGTCTGGTCGTTGAACGGGAATGTCATCAGCTGCACGTCGGGATTCTGTCGAAAAAACTGATTGAGAGCAGGGCTGCCGCATTCAATGATCGGTTGAATAGACATAGGACTCTCCTATCTATCGGGTGGATTTTTATTTTTTCGGGATACCGCGCAATGACCAGACCGTTTCCAGGCGTTCTTCGTCGGTTAAGGAGCTGGTCGGATCCGTTGCCAGTGATACCTGGTGGAGGTAGTTCAAGGCGAACGAGGTCTGTCCCTTGGAGCCGGATGCCTTGTTCAAATCAATTCCGGTCGATGTCTTCGTCTCGTTCAAAATCGTGACCAAATGTTGAATTTCCGTCGCCTGATCGATGCGCTTGTGCACATCCCGGCGAATCCCGTCCGCAAAGTCTTTAATGGGCGTCCCGCCATCACTCAGGGCAAAGCCTTCTTTGACAATTTTTTTCGCTTCCGAAAACGTCGGGATCGTTTCTGCAAACGCCTCGCCCAATTTGTCGGAGATGCGCAAAGCTTGCTGTCGAACATGTTCTATGGCCTGATTCTCATGCGCTGCTTCCGGATTGAGATTGTTCGGCGTGCTGTTCAGCTTGGTCAAGCCGAATGTCAGGTGTTTTTCGATCGGCGCTGACTCCTTGGGTGCTCGTGTGATGCTGTATTTTTTGTACAGCCTGAGCTGTATCGCTTTGAATTTCACTTCACCCAAATTTTTAATGACCTGATTGATTACATACTCGTACGCTGGCTTGATGACGTCGTCGAAGCCGATGACATGCCGGCGATCCTGATTCGCTTTCAGCTTGATTTTTTTTGCTCCGGTATCAAAATCAGGCCTTCCGACAAAGCGAAACACCAAGGTCGTATCCCGCTCCACGCCGAACTTGTTCTTTTTCTTTTTCACGCGCGATTTCTTCGCATTCTGCTTCCTTCCCTGCTTTTGTTTCGAGATGCCAAACCCGCCGATATCGATATAGCTCAGCGGATTGTTCCGGGTAAAAGCAAACAGGTTCAGCCCATCCGTAGGGCCTGCCGGATCGGGGTTGATCCATCTGCCCAGCCAGGGAGCATAGTACCTTGCCCCATAGCAGTAGAAGCCCGTCACCGAATCCCTTTCTTTGCCGGAGTAACGGTACAGCTTCAGCTTTACCTCAGCCATGCTGCGACCGGCAATAAGCGCGGTTCCGCCGTACGGATAATACTCTTCGTAGCTGATGATTTGTCCCTGTGCATCGAGCTCCATGACAGACGAACCGAGGTGATTTTCCAGCTGGAAGCGAAGCTGTGGACTGCCGACACCATCAGGCAGCCCGCCCTGCAGCCAGCTGATACGCGTGGCTACACAGTGCTGATCATCCATCATCCGCTCATCATGGCGTTCTTCGACGACATTGCCGCTTTGCGTGATCCGTCTGATCTCCAGCATGCCGAGGTAGATCGTCTCCTCAATCCGCAACACCGCCCCGCCGTTCGCATAGCGCTCCGCTATTTTGCGGACGCGGCTTCCCTTGCTGTCGTACACGTAGTACTCACTGTCTGAAGGAGCCGTGTCACGGGCAACTACTGTGGCCCTGGCAATGTTGTTGCGATAGTTCCAGTCGATGCGGCCGAGTCCAAGCAGTTGGCTGGCATTGCCGCTGGCATCAAAAAACCGCCCGATTTCACTGCCGGGTACGACTGGCTGCCACTCTGCCGGATTCAGCAGTTCACTTTCGACTGCCCGATTGGAGTCGTCTGCGATGGACATACAGCGCGTCCACGATGAGCCTGAGGCCGCCAGATGCTTCGTCTGGTACAGGTTGCCGGATGCATCGTAGCAAAAGCGACGGGTGTAGTTCTGCAATTGCTGCTGATCGTTGGGCGAGCCTGCCGGGAGGGGAAGAAAGCCTGATTCAGGGTAAATTCCCGATGCCTCGCCCTTGCCGGACAGCGCGGGATGTTCGCGCCCGGTTCCTTCAATCAGGCGGTAGAGCGCGTCGTAGGTGTAGTCCGCTTCCGGCTTCACCGCTTGCTGATTCGCGAAAACCGTCGGCAGCGCTGCATTGGCCAGGTGCGTGGCATTCCCTACAGGGTCGTATGTATAGGTCAAATCTTGCAGTGTTTTGCCATCGCTCTCCCGCACACTCGTGATGCGTGTCAGCCGAAACGTCGTCGGATCATACTCATAGCTTGCCGTAACGCCATTTCCGTAGCGGATGTGCGTTCGCTGTCCTTTGGGGTTGTAGGTGATGCCCTGAACGTACGCTTCCGTTTGTCCGCCCTGCTGCAAGCGAACATGCACTTTATCGAGCTGGCCGGAAAGGTGATACGTGTACACCTCGACATTGCCGTCAGGATTGGTCACCGATGTGGTCAGGCCCAGAGCATTGTAGCTGTAATGCGAGTCGTACGCGGTTGATTGCAGCAGCGCGCTTGTGCTTGTGTCTGCGAGTGAGATCGAACGCCAATCGACCTCCTGCCGATAGTTCCGGCAAAGCTGCCTGCTGGTCGCAAGCAGCCGACCCGCGATGTCATAGGCGCTGTTGGTTACGAGACCTGCCTGGTCGTAGTGCAGGTAGACATTGCCGATCAGGTTGATCTTTCTGGCTTCGTCAGGCGGTATGATTTGGGCGAGTTCAGGACTGTCGCCATAAACGATCCGTTCGACGACGTTGTCGAGCGGCGTCGTCCCGTCTCCGCCGGTGACAGTCGTCCGGACGAGCCGATGCAGGGCGTCGTACGCAAAGCTTGTGGCAAACTGCCGCGAATCCCGCGCGTACATCACGTTGCCGACACAGTTGTAGAGCTGCCACTGCGTACCGGCGTCAGCGCTCTTTTGACAGAGCACGTGGCCTGACAAGTCGTAGCTGTATGTGAAATTATGCTTCCCGCTGGCCCGTAACCGGGGATCGGCACTGGTCAACTGGTTTCCGGAGATATCCCACTCATACTGGTTGATGTACCGGCTGCCCGCACGCTGAATGGCGCTCAAGCGATCAATGATCTGCTTTTCGCAGCCGGCAAACGGGGCGCTCAGATTCAGGCGAAATCCAGGCTGCTCAGGCTGAAAAGCGTACGTCAAAGCTCCGCGAAAATCGAGTATCGCTTTTGTTTGCAGCTCCATAAACAGCGCCCTGGATTGGCTGTCTGTCAACCCGACGGCGGTAAAGTCACTCGCGGTGACAATGCCCTCGTTCGTCTGTATTTCCTGAATCGTCTTGCCTGTTTGATTCAACACCTTGATCAGCGGCGTATCGGCAAACAGACTCGCTTTTTGCAGGGCTTGCCGCTCCGTTTGAAAGCCAGGCTGCGTATTGTCGATGTTTTTTTGATAGTAGCCGGAGTCTTTGATCGTATCGTTTTCGTCGTAATGCGCTTCGCTCCAGGGAGTGAACTCGACCTTTTGCAAAAATCCCTTGGCGGTGTCGATGCGCACAACCCGCTGCAGCGGATCGTACGTGAGCGTATTGGAGACGCCAAACGTATTCAGCAGCGGATGATCGATATACGCGTATGTCGAGAGAAAATACGGTTCGTACGCTTTCACCGGCATCCCTTTGTTGTTGTACACGGTCCGTCCCGAGACTAGCCAGCGCTCCGGCGCGACATCGGGCAGCAGCATGCCGTCCGGTCCATACGCCTCACCCGGCTCGACTTTGACGACGGTTTGCTGCTCGCGGCCAAATCCGTCAGAGTAGCTGAGTTGAACATGGATCGGCACCGGGTCTTGTTCGGACGACGGATAGCTTTCCGCCGTCAAATGGACGGTGCAGACAGGAACGCGCCGTTCCATCCAGGCAAAGGTATCGTAGAAGTAGTAGCTGGCAGCCCCTTGCAAGCCGGCCCGACTCGTCGCTGGATCGCGCAGCAGTTGATCGAGGCTGGCGGGTGTGAACGGTTTGTAATCGGCGAGAGACATAAACCCGACCGCTTGCTCCCCTTCCAGCCCGTGATAGGATGCAACATTTACCATCCCGAGCGGATCATAGATCACTTCGGACAGATTGCCGTTGGAATCTTGCACGGCTTGTGGCTTGAGCAAATGGTAGTCGATCGACTTTACTAGAGTCGTATTGTTGTGCGCATCAATCACGCTTGCAAGTAAAAATTGATAGGGATCATAGCCGTAGACAGTCGTGTTGTGGTATGGATCGCTGGTAGAGCTCGGCAGGTAGAATTGCTCCGGTCCGCAATGCGACTCCAGCAGTCCGGGATTCCACCAGTAATTCCCTTCCTGCCTGTATCCCCCATCGCTTTGCATGAGCTCCACCAGCTCGGCTTCACTCAATGCGCCAGTGAAAAGCGTTTGGGGGTGGGCTGGGGGGCGGG
>CAMIVR010000064.1 GCA_946402065.1 uncultured Brevibacillus sp.
CAATAGCGAAAGCCGTAGTTTTTCTTATACTTTCACCCTTTATCGCTTTAGCGAACGTAAACTTTATGAAAGTACAAGGAAACGAAGACCTGCAAAACCGGAAAAGATTAGACATGCTTGTTTTCCAACCGCCTGGAGTATACGGACAACGCATAGTTGACGAGAAAATACATGAGCGCTACGAGAATAAAGGTCGGAATGACGTAATTTACGTTGCGCCCGTTGATGATTTGCGCATGGTTCATCAGCTCCGGCAGGGCGATGACGACGGCCAGCGAGGTATCCTTCAGCAAGGAGATAAACTGCCCGACAATCGGCGGGACCATCCGCCGCAGCGCCTGAGGCAGCACGATATGCCAGAGTGTTTGGGCAGAGGTGAGGCCCGAGGAACGGGCTGCTTCCAGTTGGCCTTTTTCGACCGAATTCAAGCCGCTGCGAACGATTTCCGAGATCATCGCCGATTCGAAAATGACCAGCGCCAGGATGGCTGCATAGAATTTGTCCAGCTTCAGCCCTACTTCCGGCAGCGCAAAATAGGTAAAGAAAATAATCAGCAGGAGCGGCAGGTTGCGGACGAGCTCCACCACGACTGCAAGCAGGCGGGAGACGACGGGAATCTCTGCGTAGCGCAGCATGCCGACGATGACGCTGATGACGAAGCTGAGCAGGATCGACAGGAATGCCACTTCCAGCGTCACGAGAAATCCTTGCAGCAAAAAAACAAGATGAGCGGGAGCGTACGCGCCGATAAAATCCATGGTTTCCCTCCTTTTATCGGCTTCCCGCCAGCCGTCGCTCGAAATAGCCGACGAGCAGACTTAGCGGAAGCGTCAGAATCAGATAGAAGATACCGACAAAAATGTACACATCAAACGTGACAAACGTCTCAGCCGAGACCAGGTCACCGAAATACATCAGATCGAGACCGGCGATGACGCCGAGCACGGAAGAGTTTTTCACCAGATTGATAAATTGGTTGCCCATCGGCGGAATGACAATTTTCAGCGCTTGCGGCAAAATGATCATCCGCATCGTTTGCCCATAGGTTAATCCCGACGAGCGGGCTGCCTCCGTCTGGCCTTTGGGCACAGCGAGAATGCCTGCGCGAATGGTCTCGGCGATAAACGCTGCCGTGTATACGGTCAGTCCCAGTGTACCGGCGACGAATGGTTCGAGTCGTATGCCAATGGCCGGGAGACCTACGAAGAAAAAGAACACAACCAAGAGTATCGGAATATTGCGGATGAATTCCACATACACAGTCCCTATCCACTGCAGGAAACGCAGCGGCGCAATCCGAAAGATCGCCATGAAGGTCCCGAGCATAAAGCTGCCCAATAGCGCCAGCAGGCTGGCTTCCAGCGTATTTACAAAGCCTTGGAAAAATTGATCCCAGTGGTCAAAAAGGATGGAAAAGTCAAGCATTTGCGTGGCGAATCCCCCTGTCGTTGAATCGAGATGAGTAGATGAGCGGTGTCTCTGCCGCTCATCCCCGGTTGCTTACGCAATGTGATCAGTTCTTTGGCTTTTCGCCGATCCACTTTTCATAAATCTTGTCGTACTCGCCGTTTTGCTTCATTTCCTTGAGCAAATCGTTGATGGTCGTGGTGAATTCGGAATCGCCCTTGGCTACGGCGATGCCATACGGCTCTTCCGTGAAGGTTTCACCCGTCACCCGGTAATTCGGATCTTGCTTGGACATGCCGTACAGGAGCGCGTTATCCGTGGTCAAGGCATCGCCCTGTCCGGCTTTTAGCGCGGTAAACGCTTCTGCGTAGTTTTCGAATTCGAGGATTTCGGCTTCCGGCGCTTTCTCGCGGATGTTTTTCGCGGAGGTTGAGCCCTTCGCCGTGAGGATTTTCATCCCTTTCTTGATATCTGCCAGACCGTTGATCGGGCTGTCTTTTTTCACGAGGAAGGATTGCCCTGCCAAAAAGTAGACGTCAGAGAAATCGACTTCCTTCTTGCGTTCATCTGTTATCGTCATCGTCGCGATAATCGCGTCGATCTCGCCGTTTTTCAGCATCGGGATACGGGTTTTGGAGGTAACCTCCTTCAGCTCGATTTTATTTTCATCGCCCAGCACTTTTTTTGCAATCGCTTTGGCAATATCGATGTCAAAGCCTTCGACGTTGCCAGAAGCCGGGTCTTTTAAGCCGAACAGATTCAAGTCGTATTTGACGCCGACGACGAATTTGCCGCGCTCTTTGATTTTCGCCAGCGTGCCTGCCGCCGCTGCAGCCGGTTGGCCCCCCTGGCTTGCGCCTTCCGAGGTTTTGCTGCCTGCGCCGCAGCCGGCCAGCATCGTCGCCCCAAGCACGGCGGCCAAGCCAACCCATGCCGCTCTTTTCAACAACCGATTCACTTTCATTGAAACTCCCCTTTTCTTATTTTGGTTTTTCTCTGTGAAACTGCTTACAGACGATCAGTGATTCAAAATCCTGCTCAAAAACAGCCGCGCCCGCTCTTCACGCGGCTTGGCGAAGAACTCCTCCGGGTGCGCCTCCTCGAGAATCTGGCCCTGATCCATGAAGACGATGCGATCGGCCACTTCCCGGGCAAACCCCATCTCGTGGGTCACGACGACCATCGTCATCCCTTCCTTGGCAAGCTTCTTCATCACGTCCAGCACTTCGCCGATCGTCTCCGGATCAAGCGCAGATGTCGGCTCGTCAAACAGCATGATTTTGGGCTTCATCGCCAAGCCGCGGGCAATCGCGACGCGCTGCTGCTGTCCGCCCGAGAGCTGGTTCGGGTACTTCGACGCCTTGTCGGGTATCCCGACCTTTTCCAGATAGGCGGTAGCTGTTTGGATCGCTTCCTGTTCGGGAATCCCCATCACCTTGATCGGCGCCAGCGTAATGTTTTGCAGCACGGTTTTGTGCGGATACAGGTTAAAGTGCTGAAACACCATGCCGATGTCGCGGCGGAGCTTGTTGATGTCAGTCTGCTTGTCGTTGACCTTGACGTTGTCGACCACCAGCTCGCCGCTTGTAATCGTTTCCAATCGATTGATGCAGCGGACAAGCGTGCTTTTCCCCGAACCGGATGGACCGATGACCACGACGACCTCGCCCTGATTGATGTGCAGGTTAATGTTTTTCAGCACGTGGAAGTTCCCGTAATGTTTGTTCACCTGATGAAAGCTGATCAACCAAGCTCCCCCTTTGCTATTTTCTGAATCCTATGATAACGACAGCCCTACCGGATTCTACTGAAAAAGACAGTTTGCCAAATCAAAAACTTTTACACGGAGTTAACCAAACGTTTAAAATCGATCCACAATTGAGCGTTACGATGGATAAGACAAATCCACTGAAATCGGAGGTCATCCATTTGAACAAAACGAATACAGGACGGCTCATGCGCAGCGCGGCATTCGGTGTGCTTTCTGCGGGCATTATCAGTACATCATTCGCGCTTCATTCACCGGAAGCTGCTCTCGCTGAGACATCCGCTCCACATTCCAAAAACCTGATCGTGATGATCGGCGACGGCATGGGCCCTGCGGAAATCACGGCTGCCCGTTATTACGCCAAAGCGCATTTGGGCCAGGATCATCTGACGCTGGACAGCTATTATGTCGGAAAAGCGACCACCAACTCGGAGCAAAGCCCTTATTCTACCGAATCCGGTGCGGTAACGGACTCCGCTGCTGCCGGAACGGCCTTTTCCACCGGGCACAAAACCTACAACAACGCCATCAGCGTCTCCAATGAAGACGTAGCCAAACCGTTCGCTTCCGTAATCGAAGCAGCGATGAAGCAAGGCAAGGCAACCGGCTTGGTCACAACCGACAGCATTACCGGAGCGACACCTGCTGTGTGGGCTTCCCACGTACGGCTGCGCAGCAATCAGAACGCAATCGCCTCGCAGTATTTGGATAGCGGCGTGGACGTATTCTTTGGCGGCGGCAGGCAAAATTTCGTGACAAAAGCGGAAAACGGCAAACGCACTGACAAATCGATCATTGCGGATTTTGAAGCGAAAGGGTACAAGACCGCTTTTGACAAAAAATCACTTGCCGCCATTCCTGCAGACAGCGGCAAGGCGCTGGGCCTGTTTGCCCCGGTCGAAATCCCGTACGTGCTGGACCGCGACGCCGACACGCCAAGCCTGGAAGAGATGGCGACGAAAGCGATCGATATTTTGTCCAAAAACAAAAATGGCTTCGTGATGATGATTGAAGGCGGACGCATCGACCATGCTGGCCACGCCAATGACCTGCCGGCCAATGTGCAGGAAACGCTTGATTTTGATAAAGCCGTGAAAGCGGTCATGGATTTTGCCAAAAAAGACGGCAATACCTCTGTCGTGGTCACAGCCGACCACGAAACAGGCGGCCTCTCTCTCGGGATCAACAATGTGTATGAACTGAATGTAGATCTGTGGGACAAGGAAAAGCACTCATACGAGTATTTGGAGAAATCATTGGAAGCTGCGCAAACAGCGGATGATGTGAAAAAAATTGTCGCTGAAAACACCGGCTTTACCGATCTGAGCGCCGAGGAGCTCGCCTTCATTCTCAAAGGCGACGGTTCTTCCTATAAACGCGCTGGCGCTTACAACGCGGTCGTGTCCAAACGGCTGGCGGTAGGCTGGACCGGCCACGGCCACACTGCGGTCGACGTCGGCGTCTGGGCATACGGTCCGATCGCCTCGCTGGTCAAAGGCGATATCGACAACACGGATATTGCCAAAAATGGCGCGAACGTAATCGGCGCTGATTTGCAAGCGGCGACCAGCGAATTGCAAGCCAAGTACATCTACCCGATGTTTAAGGAAACGCGCGACAAGAGCGTCCTGTTCCCTGCAAAAGCGCTCGCGGACGATCTCGGCATCACCCTCAAAAACGATGCGGCAGCCAAGCTGGTCACGCTATCCAAAGACAAGGTTACGTTGACGGTTAACCTGGCAAGCGGCGAAGTAGCTGTAAACGGCAAAGCAGACGGAATGAAGGGCGAAGTGGACAACGGCAAGCTGTACCTCCCGCTCGATGCTTTCAATACATTGACAGGTGCACATATGAAGTGGGATGCATTGTCTGAACGGATCGTTTTGAACTAAAGCGGCAATACGAGGAGCACTCATACGGTGGATAGGGAATTCGCTTCTCTATCCACTTGCTTTTATGAAGGAGGGAAACGTGCGGTGATTGCGTTTCAGCAAGTCAAAAAATCGTTTTCCGTCAACGGAAAGCGGCTGCCGATCCTGGATGTGCCGCAGTGGACGGTCGCTGCCGGTGAACAGATTGCCCTGATTGGCCCGAGCGGAAGCGGCAAAAGCACGCTGCTGCATCTGATGAGCGGTGTCATTCCCGTCGACAGCGGCGCGATTAGCGTGGCCGGCCACGCCATCCACCAGTACTCGGAAGCCCAGCGGGACAGGTACAGGGCACAGGTGGTCGGGTACATTTTTCAAGACTTTCATTTGATCTCGTCATTGACGGCACGGCAAAACGTGGAGCTGGTTCTGCCTGCATCGTGGGGGAAAAAACAGCGCCGCGAAGAGGTAGACCGCTGGTTCGCGGCAGTCGGACTGCAGGATCGCCAAGGGCACGTCCCCGGTCAGCTCTCTCGCGGACAGCAGCAGCGGGTCGCGATGATCCGGGCGTTGATCGGCAATGCCCCGCTTATTTTAGCCGATGAGCCGACGGGCAGTCTGGATTTCGCTACAGCTCATGAAGTGATGGCGCTGTTGCTGTCGCTATGTGAACAAGAGCAGCGGACACTCGTGACGGTGACACACGATTTGCAGCTGGCAGAGCTGTACCCGAAGACGGTTCACATCCGCGAGTTGAACGATCTGGCGCGTAGCAGCGACGATCCCGCTCCATCCGCGAGCAAGGGGGAGAAAGTCGGATGAGTCTGTTCACGCTGCTTTGGCGCAACATCGTTCATCGCAAAACGCTGTCGCTGCTCACCGTGTTTTCCGTCGCGATTACCGTCGCCTTGATCGTCCTGCTCTTGATGTGCAGCCAAGGGATCGAACAGGGAGCGGAAAAAGGCTACGGCCCGTTTGAAGTAACGATCGGCGCAAAGGGCAGCGCATCCCAACTGGCGCTCAACACGTACTATCACGTCGGGGCACCGACCGGCAATGTACCGTACGACCTGGTCGATCGGGTGCAGCAAGACAGCCAGGTCGAAGCGGCATATGCCATGACGACCGGGGACAATTACAACGGCTTTCCGATCGTCGGCATGCAGCCAGGCTACTTCGTCACCCGGTATGGAGACAAACAGCTCGCAGACGGCAGGCTCTACCGGAAGCTCGGGGAGACCGTCGTCGGCGCACATGTGGCAAAAACGCTGGGACTTCACGTAGGCGATACGTTTCAGGGGGCTCACGGCCTGGTGCAAGGGATCGACGAAGGGGACGACGATGACGAGCACGACGAGCACCACAGCTTCTCCTATACGATCGTCGGCATCTTGCCGCCGCTGTACACCTCTGATGACCGGGCCGTCTTTACGACCCTGGACTACGCCTGGGCCGTGCATCACAACCAGACTGGCGAGCATAAAGAAGTGACGGCCATCCTGGTCAAGCCCAAGTCGCTTGTCGGCGCTCAGACGATCAAAAACAAATTCGGACAAATCGACAACGTGCAGGCGATCTATACGAGCAAGGCGGTTGCCGATGTGGTCAACATCGTCGACAAGGGCCAACAGCTCATCGGTGCCGTCACGATCATTTGCGTCCTGCTGGCAGCGGTATCGATCCTGCTCTCCCTGATCGCCGCCGTCAACGAACGCAAAAAAGACGTCGGCCTGCTCCGGCTCATCGGCAAGCCAAAGCGCTTTGTCTGGTTGTCGCTGATTGGCGAAGGCATGCTGCTCACCCTGATCGGGCTTATCTGTGGCCTGCTGCTCGGACACGTCGGGGGGTATATGAGCCGCGAAGCCGTGTTTGCATTCTCCGGCCTGCAGCTCGCTGCGGGGGGCATGCTGCCTGGGGAGTGGCTGCTCGTGCTAGGTACGCTCCTGATCGGACTGCTTGCTTCAGCAGGACCGGCCATAAAAGCGTACCGGGTCGACCCGCTGCAACTATTTCGCGCTTGAGGTGAAAAGATGAATAAATATACGTCCGTACTGCTGCTTGCAGCAGTTGCGGTGATATGCGCAGGCTGCGGTACAAAGCAGCCTGAAAAAGCGGCGGCAGAGACATTCGCGATGGGAGCAAATGCGCCTGCCCAAGACGGTGTCGCTGCTGCGGATGAGCCGCTGCAAGCCGGGGCAGGGCAAACAGACCAATCCGGTGCTCTGTTGGAAGATACACCACTCGCTCCCTCGACAGACATTGCCGCGACGGATGCTGCGGCTGGCACTGGCTCCTCTGTATCCCCGTCTCCATCAGCAGACAAGACGGGAGCACTGCCAACAGGGGACCCAACAACGGTCGCCCCGAACACGGGCAGCACTGCTGCCGAAGCCGCGGGAGCGCCCAAAACGGCAAACTCGTTAAAACATGAAAATTTACCCAATCCTGCAAAATCGCTAAAGCCAACGAATGCACCAAACGCTGAAGCATCGGCAAAATCGGCTGGGGCAGGCAAGCCTGCTGCCAATCAGCCGCCTGTGGCAAACAGCAGCACGGTTCCGCCCAAAGCTCCACCATCGGCTGCACCAGCCTCCTCTGGCAGCCAGCAGACAGCCACAGTCACACCCAAACCGGCGGCAGCATCAACGAATGAAATCACCTGGTCGCAGTTTTTTGACAACGACGAGCAGACCACTCCCTCGTCGCACTTCTGGGATTTGAACGGGCAGACAGTGCAGATCAAAGGCTTCATGGGCGAAGTTCTGTCCTTTGACAAGCACTGGTTCCTGCTGATCCCAAAGCCAGGAGCGGAGTGTCCTTTCGACAATGGCGACGAAACCTACTGGAATAAAATCATGATTGTCTTTGTTCCTGACGACATCAAGCTGCGCTATACGTCTGACCCCCTTCTGGTTACAGGCAAACTGGACGTGGGGATCAAACTGGATGAATCGGGCTACAAGACGATGTTTCGCCTATATAATGCGTCGTTTGAAAAAATGAAGGAGTAGGGGATCATCCCCACTCCTTTTTTGCAGCTAAATTGGTGCTTTTAGTCAAAGCTCTCCCACGCCGGATTCCAGACGATTTCCCACAAATGACCGTCCGGGTCCAGAAAATGGCCGGAGTATCCGCCCCAAAAGGCATCTTGAGCGGGAGCCGTAATTTTGGCTCCCGCCTTTTCAGCAAGCGCCATGATCGTATCCACTTCCGCTTTGCTGCCAACATTGTGACCAATCGTCATCTCGGTTGAGCTTGGCGATGTCAGCGGAACGTTTGCTTCATGGGCGAGGTCTTTGCGGCTCCAGATGGCGAGCTTCACACCTGCTTGCAAATCGAAAAAAGCAACCGCTCCATGCTCGAATTCTCGTCCGACAATTCCTTGTGTCGGCAATCCGAGTCCGTCCCGATAAAATGCCAGGGACCGCTCTAAATCATCTACACCTAATGTAAGTACGGAAATGCGTGGTTTCATCACCGGAAATCGCCTCTATGCATCGCATTTTTGTCGTTTATTTTATAGATTAGCTTATTTATGCGGATTATTCTTGTAAAAAACGGACACGCTTAGAAGCTCTTCATCACCATCAGATAAAGAATGGCGACAGGCAGGAGAGAAGCAACGATCCCAAACACATCCCATAAACGGGAAGCCCGGATGTACGCTTGCTGCATGCTCCCGCTTTCGATGCTTTCGGCACTATGCCGAATCATCGCCCCCCCTTCCACGACAGGAGCGGTGTCGTGAGCAACGAGCCAAGGCTCGTCGGCAACACATGAACCTTATCTTTGCAAATGCCATGGGCATCAATGGAAGGCTGGTTTCCATGCAAGCGCAGTCCGCATTCGCGAAACGTCGCAAACGCATCTCCACGGTATAAGGCATGCCCGCCCAGATTGAAATACTGTCCGTTCTTCTTGTTGGTGATGCCGCGTCCCCCCAAGCGTTCCTGCTTTTCCAGGAGAATCGTTCGTTTACCGGTCTTTGCTACATAGATCGCGGCTGTTAATCCCGCTATTCCGCCACCTACTACCGCTACGTCGTACTTTTCCATTTGACTCATCCCTTTCGCTTCTGTACCCGAGGAGGATTTTGCAAAAATCCTGACCATATGACGGGCAAGGGAAACGGGATGTGACAAAACGATGCAACAATCAACCCGCTGATACAAAAAATCCACCAACACGATACGGTACGGTGGAATCCATTTGCATGAATTGGGACGATCACTGCCAGTTCCCGATTATATGTATGGCGTTATTCACGCATTTAGTAAAACTCGTTTTTCAACGGTCTCATCAACAGGCTGTTCAATTTGTCCAACGGCTCCATCTCGTGATAAATAATATCGTACAATGCCTCAATCACGGGGAGCTCTATTTCTGACGCATACATATTGTTCAGCGATTGCAGCGTGGAGAGGCCTTCAGCGAGAGAAGCAAACGGCTGATTCCTTACAAATGCCTCGCCAAACGTCCGGTTATGACTGTATTTTGAAAAAATGGTTGCTTCGTAATCCCCCAGGTGGGCTAATCCATACGCACTTCGCTCATTGCCGCCCAGATGCTTGATCAGTCGTGAAGCCTCGAACGGGCCGCGCGTGATGAGCGGGCCTTTCAGACTCGTCAGGCCCAGACCGTCGAGCATACCGGCAGCGATCCCGTATACGTTTTTCAGAGCGGCTCCAATTTCAGTGCCGACCAGATCGGGGTTTGAGTAAAAGCGGATGAGCTTGCTGGAAAACGTTTGGATGACAGCATCCGTTACAGCCGGTGAATCGGATGAAACGACCATGCAATTGGGAATTCCCTGAATAAAATCCTGTACGTGCCCGGGGCCAACCCAAGCCGCAACGTTCAGGTCTGCTCCCAATTCCTCCTTCGCGACCTGACTGAGCCGTTTCCCCGTCTCAATCTCAAGCCCTTTCATGTTCAATGTGAACATCTTGGACTGATAATTCGTTTTGGATACGTCCCTGAGCAGGCTGCGGACAGATTGCGAGTTGATCGATACGACAATCATCTCGGCATGGGCAATGGCTTCGTCGAGCGAAGTTGTGCACGTAATTTCCGGCGGTAGCGCCAGGTATTGATTTTTTCTGCTTTCCATCAGGGACTGGAAGTTGCCCGAGCTCGCTCGTCCCCAGAGGAAAACGTCATGGCCAATCGTCGCAGCGTACCATGCCAAAAAACTTCCCCACCTACCGCTTCCCAAAACACTGATCTTCATATATCCTCCTTTACAGCAATCCCCGCGTACGTCCCCTATTAGAGCAAGATGTCATCGGCTCAAACGCTTATCGCCGGCCTGCGCTGATTTTATCCGGACGATTGCGATCCGTTCACTTCCAGCCACTTGTTGATGACCTCGACGAGCTTATCTTTCTTGGTGATTACATCCTCCATGCTCGTCAGCCTGACCGTCGCTCGATCGGCGGCAACCCACTGCAACAATCCGGTCGTGTCTTCGAACAATGGCCCTTTGTCCGCTCTTTCCTTCGCCTTCGCTCCACAGTGGAAGACGAGGAGAAAGAAGTCTTTGCCCCGCAAATGGAACGTAATCCGGTCCTCTGCCTGATCGTGGAAGCTCGGGGCGTTCCATTTGATATGCTCCCTTAGTTGAGAGTTCGCACGTAAAATGATGTTTCGGACTGCCTCGATTTCCGGCTTGAGGGGATGTTCGAGTTTGTTCAGAAACGCCTCTACCTGATCGGGGCCGGACAATTTCGGCGTTCGTTTTGCGGATGCAGCGGATTTTTTCTGATCAGTCGTCATTTTGCATTCCTCCATTCGCCACAGCTCAAGTATACCATAATCTTACATTCCGCCATGCCGCAATTGTCAACGGTACGTGAGTGGACGACACAAAGACCGGGGCAGCAACAGTTTTTCCCGGTTCGTACTAGGAGGATTGAACCATCCATACAGTCTGCAAGCTGTTTGTCCCAGTCACTATCGCTTCTCTACCTTGTTCCCCATTTCAGCCGGCCATTCCAGAAAATCGCTGTCATAACGGAATCGTTTCTCATACCGTTGGATGTATAAACGACTTTGGACATAGAAGTACACCTCTTCCAGCAATGCAATTTAGTTAGATAATCTAATTATATTTCGAAAAAAATTTATCTCCCCACCCCCAGCCTTTTCTCTATTTTGCTTTGCAAGGTCTTAGAAGCAACATTTTTCGCCATCCGTGGCACCAAGTCATTTCTTGTCGGTTCGAGCTTGCTTTATTATTCCTTGATTCCGATCGACCAAATGAAGGCGAATGAGTTCGGACAACCGGATGAGCCCGCGCTCCAACTGCTCGAACGAGGCGTATGCGTAAGACAGGCGCAGATGCTGCTGATCATTCCGGTCATAAATCGTTCCAGGGTTAAGCAGAATGCCCTCTCTTAACGCTTGCTCAAACAGCTGGCGAACGGGGAGCGGTTCAAGCAATCGCAGCCATATGTAGAATCCTCCCTGCGGGATATTCCACTCGGCAATCTCGGCAAAATACTGTTTCAGAATCGCCACTGTATAGTCCCTGCGACGCTTCAGCTCCGCTCGAATGCAGATGAGGTGCTCTTCGTACAACCCGCTCGCCAGCCATTCCGCGACGGCGTACTGCG
This sequence comes from uncultured Brevibacillus sp., assembly GCA_946402065.1. GTDB lineage: Bacteria > Bacillota > Bacilli > Brevibacillales > Brevibacillaceae > Brevibacillus_D. The sequence goes on from CAMIVR010000064.1 coordinate 11,658, forward strand.
ACAGTGAGCTGGAGCCGTAATCCGTCTGCATCTTGATGTCTGACAAACGGTTAATGACCGGTTCGGGACCGACGACCCACCCGATGCGCAGACCGGGGCCAAGCGTCTTGGACATGCTGCCCATATAGAGGACGAGCCCTTGATGATCACGAGCCTTCAACGGATTCGGCGGCGGCGCATCGAACCACAGCTCTCCGTAGACATCATCCTCGACCACCGGCAGCCGCTCCTGTGTGCACACCTTCAACAGCTCCGCCCGGCGGCTTGCTGACATCAGATAGCCGGTAGGATTGTGAAAGGAAGGAATCGTGTAGAGCAGGGCAGCGCGGTGCTGGCGTTTGAGCCTTCCGATGGCTTCCGTCCTCATCCCATCCTGATCGATGGGAATGCCGAATAAATGCATGCCTGCAGACTGAAACACATGAATGGAGTTCAGATAGGTAGGGTTCTCCACGAATACGGTGGACCCGACGTGCAATAACCCTAGCGAGATGAGCTGCAAGCCCTGCAGTCCGCCGGAGACAATCAGGATGGAAGCGGGTGACGCGTGAATTCCTTTCGCTTGCAGGTAGGCGCTGATTGTTTCCCTTACGTACAGACTGCCTTTCGGTTCAGAGTAGCTCAATGTGAACTTTTCGGCTAATCTGCTGTTGAACATCGCTTTCATTTTAGCGGTTGGCAGCAATTCCGGAGACAGCTCTCCGGTACCGAGACGCACCATCCCCGCATTCGCTTCCGCCTGGTTGATTTGCTGGATCATCTGGAGATTCGGCTGATAGGTTCCGGATGCGACGTAACGGTTCCAGTCTGGCGGTGGCGTGGCTGCCAGCAGGCTCCATGTATTGTTGGCAACGACCGTGCCACGGCCCACTCGTGATTCGATCAGGCCGTCTGCGGAAAGCTCCCCCAGTGCGTAGACAACCGTGCTCCGGTTTACCTGAAACTTCGCAGCGAGCTCTCTCTGCGGCGGAATTCTCGTTCCGACCGGCCACTCACCATTCATGATTCTGCTCTTGATGTACTCGTAAATCTGCTGATGAAGCGGCACCGACGAAGTCTTGTTTAAACGCCATTCTTCCGTCATACATACCCAGCTTTCCGTAAATTGTTTTGTCTATTATAGCAATTTGGTTGGGAGTATTTCCAACCAATTGGTTGGAGACTGGGGCAGCCTCTTCCCCTAGAATGATGAAAATGACACAGGAGGCAACAATATGATTGGCGCAATCATTCACGGTTTTATCCTGGCACTCGGACTGATCCTTCCACTGGGTGTGCAAAATGTGTTCGTGTTTAATCAAGGTGCGGTCCAACCCCGGTTCGTCAAAGCATTACCGGTCATTATTACCGCATCGTTGTGTGATACGCTGCTTATTTCATTCGCGATCCTGGGCGTTTCCGTCGTCGTGCTCGAATACGCCTGGATCAGAATTCTCCTCTACTCGCTGGGAGTTTGTTTTCTGGTTTATATGGGTGTCGTTACGTGGAAAAGCAAGCCCGCAGAACAAAAGATGACAGCAGCTCAATCGTTCACCCCGAAAAAGCAAATCACTTTTGCCTTGTCGGTATCGTTATTGAATCCGCATGCTGTCCTTGACACGGTTGGCGTACTGGGAACAAGTTCATTGAGGTACACGGGAGCGGATAAGCTTGCGTTTGCAGTGGTGTGCATCGTCGTGTCCTGGCTTTGGTTCAGCAGTCTGGGGATTGCCGGGAGGGCAGTCGGAAAATTGGATCGATCGGGCCGGTTGCTATCGATCATCAATTCCGTTTCCGCGATCATCATGTGGGGAACAGCGGCTTATCTCGGATACAGCCTGTTTCAACTGTAGTGTTTGCTTGTCGGACATACGGTGAGATCGCGTGGTCAGAATTTGTCTGCCTTTCTTGTTCGAAGCAACATGCTTTTCTTCGACCGCAACGAAACACGCCAGCTTATCGCTGAACGCTCCGGGGGGAAAATAAACACAGCACCGACAGCGGCTTTACAGGACTCCAGAGAAAATGTGCGTCCGCGAACACTCCGATTCCGGTGCTGTGCAATTGAGGATGCTTTGCAGTGGTGCCATCATGGTGTCGAATGCAGGAAAGCCGCATGTAAACCGGGGGATTTGCTCAATGAGTCACTCGGTTATCTGTATTCCGGCTTTAATTGGCGATTTTCATCATAGTGAGCGACAGAATGATAGGGAATTGAGGGGATGCTCGCCAGATTGTGCATGCGCTGTTCGAATTCTTGCAAATACCGCTTCCGTGCCTCCTCATCACGCGCCGGAGTCCACGCGATGAACGGCTCGACAGGCTCCAAACCGGCATAATAGAGCATTCCGTGATTGATGTGGTACAAGATCTGCCCGTGAATATCCCCATCGATTCCATGTGGAGTGAATCCTTGCTGCGGAGAACCCGTTGTCGTGGACAGCATGGCTTTTCTGCCCTTTAGTCCGCCGGTATCGTATCTTCCAATGCCACTGCCATAGACAAAGCCGGACGCAAACACTCTGTCAAACCAGCCCTTCAGAATAGCGGGAACCGAGTACCACCACAGTGGAAATTGGAAGATGACGAAATCGGCCCAGAGCAGCTTTTCCTGCTCTACTTTAATGTCTTGTGAAAAACTGTCCGTTTTCACCGCATTTTATCGCCCTGCCATTTCCGCCAGTATCGATCAAGGATACAATCTTGGTACAAGCAAGTGGCCAAAGTATCGGCATTTGATCAATGTGAGATGCGTTTCCATCTTGGCCCAGCATTTCCCTTTATTCCGCTGCTGCAAACCGTAAAAACAAGAAACCGATCTTGTCTCTCAATCGTAAAGTCTTGTAGGATGCAAAATTTACCATGGAATTGAGGTGCAAGATCACATGGAATCAATCGTTATCGTTCCCTATCGCCCCGAGCTGGCTGCAGCGGTCGCGGATATGTGGAACGGCAGCCGGGACAGCTGGGGAGGCGGGAACACGATTCGGACAGCAGATCAGATACGCCAGGAAGAAGCAAGCTCTGATTCCCTCGCTGTCTACCTGGCGATGGCTGGCGACACGGTCGTCGGCTACTGCAGCCTGGCGGAGTACCGGGAAGATACGGGCGCCCTCTACATCCCGCTGCTCAATGTACTGCCTGAATATCACGGAAAAAAAGTCGGCCGCATGCTGCTTGCCCGCGTCTTGGAGCAAACGGTCCAGCTCGACTGGCCGCGGCTTGATCTCTATACCTGGGCTGGGAACACGAAGGCTGTTCCGCTGTATAAAAAATTCGGTTTCTTCTGGGAGGACCGGGACGATTCCACGCATCTGATGAACATGATGCCCACTGTGCTGCGCACGGAGGCAATCGCCGACTATTTCGCCGAGCTCGACTGGTATCAGGACTCCACGCGAGAGATTGTCGTAGAGCCGGATGGACGCAAGGAAAACGGCTTTGATTACTTCACCTACTCCTGGGCCAAAGGGGACAGGCGCTTGCGCGTGGAGTTTGAGCGGCTCGGTCGCGGCTTGCGGCTAATCGAGACAGAGGACTATTTGCTGTCTGCCGAAGTGGAAAAGCTGGAGCTGGTCTTTGGCCGGGAGTATCAGATTCACTACCGGATCGTCAACAAATCGGGCAAGCCGCTGCAGCTTAGCTTAAAAGGAGAATCGAACGAGACGATTCGCTTTGATTATCGGCAGGAGTTGGCGGTTACGGGAGAAATGACGCTGTCGGCACGGTTTTTTGTCAATCCGATCACAGAAGAGCAAAGCGTCTGGCGCACGCATCCCCGTGTCTGTACACACATCCTGATTAACGGCAAAGCAGCCCTGTTTCAGGTCGGGGTCCTGCCGAAGTTCCCGGCGTCGCTCTCCCTGCACGTCCCCGGTCTCTCCTATCCGGGGCAGGCGGCGGCGTTTTATCTGGATGTAGAGAATAACTTTGCAGAAGAAGCAGTGTTTTCATTTGAGCTGCCCTCCTGCTCCTTTCTTCACGTAAAGGAACAGCGTCACACGCTCCGCCTGCTTGGCAGGGAACGCACTTCGCTTGTGCTTGCCGCTGACCTGCGTGAGCACGGCTTTTATGCAGTCACTTTGCAGGTAGAGGCAAAGCTGCAGGATGGCAGCTCTGTCTCCTTTGCCAAGCAGATCGGGGCCGCCTTTACAGGACTGGGGGCGATGCTGGCCGGGGAAACGGAACAGACCTGGGAGGTTCACCACGGTCGCTACTCGCTTATCTTGAACAAGGATGATAACGAGCTAACCATTGCCAGTGGAACCAATGGACAGCCGACCTATCTCAGCTATCCCAAGATCGGCAAGCCGTATTCCAGCGAGTTTTCCAAAAAACGTTCCGAGCAAGTCACATTTTTCGAGGAAAAAGGGGGGATCGGGCTCCGTGCTACTTACCGCTCGAGTGCATTCCCGCAGCTGGCGTTGATCGGACGGACGCTGTTGTTCGGCGATGGTACGGTGGAGCATAGGCTGGAACTGGAAAACCTCTCCGCCGACAAGATCGCCACCAAGCTGTGGCTTAGCCAGGGCGTTTCCCATAATTTGCATCGCCCGATCCTGCCGTATCAAGGCCGTTATGTCGAAGTGCCAGCCTCATACGGCAGCGACATGGATTATTGGGACGGTGAGCTGATTAGCGAAAACTGGCTGTTTTCCCGGGATGAAGCGGCTCCCTGGGGGATGTGCTGGCCGGCGGAGTACCGCATAGATTTTCAAGGCTGGCAAGTCGCTCTGGAAACCAGTCTCGGCACGCCTGAACCTCACGCCAAGATGACGTTTGGGCCTGTTTACTTCACACACGGGAGCTATCCCGATTGGAAGGCGTTTCGCGCGTTTGCCCGAAGAGAAGCAAGGCCGGCAGACTTGTCCCTGACCCCTCACCTGGAGCTGATCGCCAACGGGCATAATCCGTTTGTCGCCAGCGAGCAGCTCGACGTACAGGTGAAAGAGTACAAGCAGCAGTATCTCGACGGCGAACTGACTGCCTCCCTGAAGAGCAGGACATCGTCTGAACAGGCACAGCACTATACTGAGGACGAGGTAGCGACAGAATCCCGCTTCTCCTTTGCTGTCCCGGAACGATCGTTCGATCTCGTGCAGGTAGACGGCGGTTTTGCCACGCATGAGACGCGCTTGCGCAGTGCTGTTTTCCCCATCGGACGGGGCACGGTTGCACAGCAGACGACAGAGGAGCAGGGACAACAGGTCTTTGTTGCCGACAACGGCCAGCTGCGGATCAAAGCAGCGCCGGACTTCTACCCGTCGCTCTTCTCGCTCACCAGCAATGGCCAGGAGTGGCTGGCGAGCTCCTTCCCCCATCGTCAGCCCAAATCATGGTGGAATCCGTGGACTGGCGGGATTGGCAACCATCTTGATGAGCTGAGCGCATTTTCACTGGTCAAGGAAGAGCGCACCGCCTCATTTGCCGAACTGGCAGACAACAGGCAAAACGTCTGGCAAGGCATCAAGCTCAGCTACTCTGTGAAAAAGCAGGAAAAGTACCGCGGTCTGACGTGTCATCAGTATTTTTTGCTGCTGCCGGGGGTGCCGGTCCTCTGCCATACGGTGGAGATCGTCCAGAATACCGGAACGTATTTTGCAGGCAAGAGCTTAACGACTGACATCTTTTTGCAGACAGGTACAGACGAAGCGGTTTGGCTGAAAACGGTCGGAGCAAGCGGCGAAGAGCTGAGCTACAAGCTGGAACAGGGTGAGTTGTCCGTGAACGAAACCTCCGATTATATCGTCGGCTCGACTTCCCGGAAGGAGCAGATGCAGATCGTTACGGACCTGAGTACAGATAAGCTGCTGGCCTACTCCAACAAGGAAGTGGCTGTCGCCACGATCGTACGCGAACTGAATCTGCCGAACGGCAGCGTGAGCTTTACCTCACCGGTCTTTTTCCTGTTTGCCGACACGCCGGTCCCGTCCGACTCCCTGTCGGCGTTACGCGGGTTGCGATTTACCGCTCAAGGGCAGGTTCGGGAATGATCAGCTTTGATGGACGGATGGAACACACGGATTGCAGACATCTTACTAAGGTTATGAATCCGGGGTGACCGTCTTTGCCGTCATCTCGTCGCGGTCGCTTTGGCTGTGCCCGGATTGGGAAGGAACTGAATCAAACCGATTACATTAATGGACCAAATCCGATAACCCGGTAAAAAACCAAGGCTACGTCATCGCTATCGGCGTAGCCTTGGTTGCATGTTTGGTGCCATTCATTAAGGCTCTTTTCGTAAAATTTGTTGCTAAATGAGATTGATAACCGCGAACATTTGTTCTAAAATTGGTATACCAACGTATTTGGAGAAAGGTCAAACATTACGAGGAAGAGGTGTCTTACATGCAATGTCTTGCATTTGGTGTAAACGTTTATTACGAAGATATTGGTTCCGGGTTTCCAATTGTTTTGCTCCATGGATTTTCACCTGATCATCGATTAATGAAAGGGTGTATGGAACCTATTTTCACAAATCATCAAGGGTTTCGCAGACTATATATAGATCTACCAGGTATGGGGCAAACAACACAATATGATCACATTGAAAATACTGACGATATGCTAGAGGTTGTTCTGCAATTTATTGACCAAATCCTCCCCCAAAAACCATTTTTAATCGCAGGCGAATCATATGGGGGCTACTTAACAAGGGGGGTAATTGAAAAACGTAGAGACCAAGTGAAAGGTGCTCTTTTTCTATGCCCAAACGTTATCCCTGAAAAAGAGAAACGTAATTTGCCTCCAAGAACAATAATACATCAAGACGATCGGCTATGGGATAAGCTTTCATTGACGGAACGTGAAGACTTTCAATCTATGGCGGTGGTCGCTAACGACTACACTTGGAACCGTTACAAAAATGAAATTCTCGCAGGCTGTGAAATGGCAGACTATCCATTTTTGGATAAAATCAAAAGAGCCTACGGATTTTCCTTTGAAGTAGATACCATTCCGTTTTCATATCCGAGTCTATTCTTATGCGGCAGACAAGACACTTCTGTAGGATATAAAGATATATGGAATGTGATAGAAAACTATTCTCGAGCTTCTTTTGCAGTTCTCGACTGTGCTGGACATAATCTACAAATCGAGCAATCACATTTGTTTACAGAACTTGCTCTCGAATGGTTAGATAGAGTTAAAAGTCATGTAGCAACTATATTTTAGAAAAGAGCCTTACTTAAAAAAAACACGCCTTGATAGACGTGTTTTCGGGTTTGCACTGCTACTGCGAGTACCATTGCTTTTTATTCGGATCAGGTGAGAGACGCTTCATAGATGGACTGGACCGATCGGGACAGCATCGCGTTGAATTCCTCGTCTGTCTGCTGGGCGGTTAACCCCTCCGCCAAGGCACGGGAAAAGCTGGCGATCAAGCCGTGATTTCGGGCCAGTCTTTCATTTGCTTCCTTCTGGTCATATCCGCCGGACAAGGCGACAACCCTTGCAACATGCGGATTGTCGATCAAATCGCGATAAAAATCGTCCTCTGTCGGAATGGACAGCTTCAGCATGACTTTTGCGTCTTTATCCAGTAACGACAATTGCTTGGCAATCTCCTCTTTTAGCAGCTGTTCCGATTTCACCTTGTCTGCGCTGTGAATATCGACTTCCGGCTCAATAATCGGAACGAGTCCCATCGCCAGGATTTGTTTGCCGATCTCGAACTGCTGCTCTACGACTTTTCTGATGCCTTCCGGGTTCGCTTCCTTAATCACGGAGCGCATTTTTGTTCCAAAAATATGTTTATCAACCGCCCGCTTCAACAGGTCATTCAAATCGGGAATCGGCTTCATGAGCTGAACGCCATTTTCCAGTCCGGCAAGGCCTTTATCGACCTTTAAAAACGGTACAACGCCTTTTTTCTCCCACAGATAATCGGCGGTAAACATCCCGTCAATCGTCCGATCCATGGTGTTTTCAAACAGGATGGCGCCCAAAATATGCTTCGCGTCAAATGCCGGACTCGTGATAATCCGCTTGCGCATTTCGTGTACCAATGCAAACATTTCTTCGTCAGTGGAGTAGCTGTCTTCCTTGATGCCGTACTGCAGCAGAGCCTTTGGCGTACTACCGCCACTCTGGTCCAACGCCGCAATAAAACCCTTTCCCGTATGGATTCGTTCCATTTGTTCCTTTTTCAATGGTAGTTTTCCCCTTCCTTTTCGTGGAATGAATGACCTCTGATTCGGTGCTGATCGGCTTCACCATTTAAAGTACGGCGCCCAACGACGCTGACAACCAGCAAGGTCGACTCGCCATGTCGTATCGGAGACGAAGAAGATCGGCACCGAATCAGGGCAGACGTACCACACGTCGACTGATTCACAGGTGCAGTTATCTCTATTGTACATTGAACCCTCCCCCATCTACCACTCCAAATCGGTGAGGTGGGGGATTCTTCTCGTGACGATTCATCGAAAGCGGCCTGGAATGCCCGAAGGTTCCCTTCCCGTGCAGCGCTTTGTCACGGATGTTTACAGCCCCGACCACATCCCGAGACCCTCGACTGCAGCAGTGCGGACATCGGAAAATTCGTCCGCTTTGCTTGTGGTAATGCCCGCAACCTATAAATTACAATAAGTTATTCCACTCCCGCTTACCATAGAGAATCCTGATGATCGTAACCAACTTGTTCTTCTCAGAAACAATGTAAAAAACAAGATAATTTTCGACCGCAAGTTTTCTAATTCCTTGATAGGCCAATCGTTCATCACTGACAAGTGCATATCGAAATGGCAATTGCTCCAACACGAAAATAGATTCCACCAGTCTTGCCATCAGTTGTTGGGCGGCAGATGGTTCCTTTAATTCGTTTGCTATATAATCGGCAATCTCAAGCAAATCAGCCTCTGCAGGCTCAGTAATCATGATGCTGTATTTCTTCACTCTGGGAGTCCTTTCTGAATACCATTTATGACTTCACGAAAGGGCTTTATTTTATTTTCTCTAACCGCATCCATGCCCTCATCAAGCAGTTTATACAGCTCATATTTGCCTACAAGTCTTTCGTAGGTTTCAATGCTCATTACCGCTAAATCACCTTTGCCATTTTTCGTGATATAAACAGGTTCTGGATATTTATGGCAAAAATCGGATATTTCATTATAGTTATTTCTCAAGTCTGAACTTGGTCTAATCATTGGCATGTAGATCGCCTCCACTAATGATATATCGTTATTTTATCAAAATAACGATATATCATTCAAGTTCTTTCCGGGAACTGACTTTCATTCGTGGACACAAGTTACCATAGCGCAATCTCTTCGTGAATGCTCCCACCACCTGAAGAGGCGGGGGATAATAGAGCAACTAGAATTGAAAAGAGCCTTACTTAAAGAAAACACGCCTTGATAAGCGTGTTTTCAGGTTTGCAATGCTACTGCAAGTAACGTTGTCAAGACGACAACCCTTGCAACATGCCTTCCGGGTTCGCTTCCTTAATCACGGAGCGCACCAGGTAAAATTTCTCCCGTCATCTCAACCGTGAAAACCCCCGTCCTTCAACTCCTGCAAAATCTCCTCCATTTCCACTTCTGCGTAACACATCGACGTATCGGCGGCACCGTAATAAATTTTTAGCTTGCCATCTTCATGCAAAGCTCCGCAGCTAAAAACCACATTTCCGAAAAAGCCCTCTTTCTCATAAGCGGATTCCGGCTCCAACAGGGGAATTTTGCTTCGGGCGATCACTCGCCAGGGCTGTTCGAGATCGAGCAGGACGGTTCCCAAACAGTATCGATTGTTTCGGTCGGCGCCGTGGTAAATTTCCAGCCAGCCCAGTTCCAGCTTGATCGGCACACAGCTGTCCCCTATGCGGGATTCATCCCACAAGCCTTCGCGACACCCCATCAAGAAGCGGTGGTTTCCCCAGCAAAGCAAGTCGGGGGATTCTGCAATCCACATGCTCGGCTTGCCAAAGCTCGAACTCGACGGGCGATGCAGGGCGTAGTACTTTCCGTTGATTTTTTGCGGGAAGATCGCAATATTTTTGCTGTCCGGCTGAAAAATGACCCCTTCCCGCTGGATCAAGGAAAAGTCTTTTGTCGAGGCAAGACACGTCGTAATGCCCAGATTGGACACAGCCGAATAATTGATATAGTACGTATCATCGATTTTGGAGATCCGACAGTCTTCGATTCCGTAAATTTCGTACTGGTTTTCCGGAAATAAAGCCGGCCGATCATCGATTTCAAAATGCAGGCCGTCCGTACTTCTCGCAATTCGCAAATAGGAAATGGACGTTAGCAGCGAGCCGTCCGGCGTCGCGATCCCTCGGGAATCGGAAAAATCATATCCCGGGACACCCCTGTCCAGCCGGTTGATGTCCATTTTGAGATTCTCCACATCGTAATACGGACTCAGACTCACATTCGGGTCAGAGTTAACCGGTCTTTCCGCCACCCGGAGCAAAAGGAGAATCTGATCGCCATATCGCATGACTCCCGCGTTGAAAGCGCCGACCACTTCATAATCTTTGAGATAGGGCGGAATATCCCGAGGTGTAATAATGGGATTTTGGGAAGAACGGAAGACCTTCATAACAGTTCTATCACCTCTATCAAAAAATTAATAGAAAGCGCGGATGAGCTTTACATCTGTTTCCGACACAATGCGATAGGTTGAAAGATATGCAGGAACGAGGAGTGCATTCCCTCTTGCAAACGGAACCCGCGCTCCGTCATCGCCGTATGCCAAACAACCTGCCCCTTCGACAGCAATCAGGACGTCGGGATTGCCTGCCCGCCCCAGACGGCATTCATACGTATTCCCTGCGGCTATCGTCATCCGCTCAAGCGTAAAATACGAACAGGCAAGCAGGCGGTCATGGGTGACAAAGTGGTTTTGAAACATGCTATCCGGTGTGCAGATCGGCGGACGGGCAGGGGGAGCAAATTGCATCACCCGGGCGGCTTGCTCGATGTGCAACGGGCGGCTAACCCCCTGTTCATCCCGCCTGTCCCAATCGTACACCCGGTACGTCACATCTGATGTTTGCTGAATTTCCAGCAGAACCGTCCCTTGTAAAATGGCATGGAGGGTGCCTGCCGGGACGTAAACAAGATCGTCTTTGTTGATTTTTTCCCGTTTCAAATGGCGCTTGACGGTCATTTGATCGACTGAACGGATGAAGTGTTCCCTGTCTCGAAAGCGGTGGCCATAGATGATGTCGGCTTCCGGACTATGGTCCAGAATATACCACGATTCAGTTTTTCCATAGTCTCCCTCCATCTTCCTGGCATAACGGTCGTCCGGATGAACCTGGACGGATAAATCGTCCGCGGCTTCAATCAGTTTGACCAGCAATGGAAATCTTGGCTGCGGGGACTTCCCCAAATAGGCTTCCGGATAATTTTTGGTTAAATCATGAAGCGTAAGCCCTTTGAACACACCGTTTTCCACGACGCTCACCGCGCTGGGATGAGCCGAGAGAAGCCAGTATTCCCCGATTGGCCGCGAGTCTTGCACGGAAAACCAGGATTTCAACCGATGTCCTCCCCATACCCGTTCCTGACACAGAGGAGCAAATTTCACAGGGTATGCAACTGATAACGGATGAAAAACTTTGTGCTCTTGTTTCGCTTTCGTCAAATATCCTTGCATTGGCGCTGCTCCTTTCCACCCGTGATTGTTACCAATCGACAGACAAGGTAGGAGAAGCGTATTTCAGCGCCTTTTCGATTTCCGACTTGATTCGTTTCAGTCCCGCTTCCGTTTCCGCTTCTGCCCTCAACACGAGAATCGGTTGTGTATTTGAGCTTCGGACAAGCCCCCACCCGTCGGGAAACAGGACCCGAACGCCGTCGACCTCCACTGTTTCATAGCTCCCGTGAAAATAGTAGCGAACCTTGTTGATGATGCGAGGTTTATCGTCATCGCCGCAGGGGACTCTCGTTTCAGGCGTGGAAAAGTACCGGGGGACATCCGTAAAGTGTTCCGATAACGGCCGGTCGGAATGAGAGAGTATCCGCAGCAGTCGGCCGGCTGCATATAAGGCATCGTCGAAACCGAAATACTCATCGCGGAAAAACAAATGGCCCGACATTTCACCGGTAAACGGCGTATCCTGCTTGCGCATCGTTGCCTTGATATGGGAATGTCCGGTACGATGAAAAATCGGCCGGCCTCCCAGCTTTTTGATTTCTTCGACGAGCGCATTTGAACATTTGACCTCGACGAGGGCGTCGCAGCCGGGATATTGCGGAAGGATTTCCCGCCAAAACAAGATCATTAACTGATCTCCCCACAAGATGTTTCCCTGCTCATCCACGACGCCAAGCCGGTCGCCGTCCCCATCAAAGGCAATCCCGATATCGGCTTTCTCCCGTTTTACCGTATTGATCAAATCTTTCAAATTGTCAGGGTCGACCGGGTCGGGATGGTGATTGGGGAATTCCGGATCAGACTGGCAGTATAGCTCTACCACCTCGCAACCCCAGTTTTTGCATGCTTTCGGAGCAAAAGGGGAGGGAGTGCCGTTCCCGCAATCCACAACAACCTTCAATTTTTTCGGGCCAAGTTTGATTTTCTCTGCCAACATCGACAGGTAGGGCTCTTCTATATCTTCCCGTTTGATCAGGCTGTTTCTCCAGCTGTAGCTCTCCGGGAGACCCTTTTCCCCGGCAAGTCTCAGCATCCTTTTTCGCAGATCTCCAATCGCCTCGCCGTAAATAGTGGTAGAATCCATGGCAATTTTAAAACCGTTTTCATTCCCCGGATTATGGCTGGCAGTGATCATGATCCCGCACGGGTGTTTAAACCATTCGAGTGCGTAGTAAAACATCGGCGTCGTCACTTCGCGAATATCAACGACGTTGCAGGACGATTGATGCAAACCGGAGACGAGTGCCCGATGGAAGTCCGGGGACGATTTCCGGTTGTCATGACCGACAACGACTGTGTGGAACCCTGCGGCCTTCACTTTTTCGCCAAAGGCATATCCTAACCAATAACAAAAAGGAAGATCGATTTCATCATATGCCTTTCCGCGAATATCGTATTCACGAAATACGTGGGCCGGGACAAGAGAGCGCTGATCTTGTGCAAGCTGCATATTCCTTCACCTTTCTTTTGTTATAAGCAAGTTTTTCATATATGACCTCTGTCAACAGATAGGATAGAACCGCTTCGGCCCCTTGGTTGAGGTTCGGTCCATCTTTAGTCAGGCCGTCGAAACAGCTGCCCTCCTTTTGATTGACCATCACAACCACGGAGTCGTTTTCGCCATGAAACCACCCCCTGCATTTCACAACCGTTTCCGCGTATACAGCCTCCCCTGTCAATTCGTGCGCCTTGGCAGCCGCCAACGCCAGCTTCATGACATCGATCGGCTGTTGATCCCAAATAGCCCGCTGTCGCGGGGTGCACCATCCGTGATTTCCAACCGGCCGGATCTGTCCCTTTTCATTGAGCGACATCTCTATGAGAAAGTCCAAACTGTCTCTGGCAACTGTCAGAAGTTCTTCCCGCTGCAAAATTTCGTAACCCCACAGCAGCGCCCAGGGAATGACCCCGTTGCTGTAGGATAAAACCGGCTCAAACCAATGCCACCCCTGCTTCGCATGCTGCCTGTAGCATTCCGTCAATCTGGCCGCCAGCCGATCGATCCAGACAGCCAAGGAAAACGGCAGGGAATGGCGCGCCGAAAGACTGAAGGCCGAAAGCGCGTACGCCCACCCGCGGGGATAGTGGAGTCGTTCGACCTGAGGCAACGCCTTTGTAAACAGGTCTTTCGCGGGGATCTGACGCTCTTGCTCTTTCCATTTGGTCATCGCCAGGGCACATGCCCATAAACAGCGGCCGAGACAATCATCGGAGGGTGTTTCGTTCTCCGGCGTTCGATCGAAAGCAAAGTTGTTGTGAAAATGACCGTTTTCACCCTGGGCCCAGAGCAGGAAAGCCAAATACGTATCGGTCAACCGCTGCAGCATTTCCGCATCAGCGCCATCGGCAAAATCGCTCCATTCCAGGCAAACCCAAAGCGCCCTCGCTTGGTCGTCTGTGCTGTAGCCTTCCTTGCGGCGAGGAATCGAACCTAGAGCATGCTCCAAAATACCGGTGTCATCGGTCAGCCTGACAAGATGTTTGAAACTAACCGGTGACCGGTTCAAGCCTGCTCACCTCGGAGAACAGCTTTTCGTGCAGCTTTCCGACCTTCGGCCAATGCATAGCCGCACCGAGTCTTTCGATCTTCTTGACCCAGTCCCTCAACAAAACGTCATTCGCAAGCAGAGCGACGGTTTGTTCAATCCACGCTGTCTCATTTTCGAACGGGATCAACAGCTCGGGATAATCGCCGAGCAAATCCTGGGCATAGCTGTAAGGCGTGGACAGCACCGGACGCCCCAATCCGACAGCGTAGGCCAAGGTTCCGCTGGTGATCTGCTGCAGCCCCGGATAAGGGGTGGTGTAGATATCACAGGCCATGATATGCTTGACGAGGTCTGACTCTTCCATGTACCGGTCGATCATCACCACATGCTGCCCCATTCCACTGCTTTCAATGAGCGCGGACAACTCATCCCGGTAGCTTTCCCCCTCCCGTTTTTTTACTTCGGGATGGGTTTGGCCGACGATTGCGTACAGTACATTCGGCACCCGGCTGACGATTTCGGGAAGTACCTTCAGGATCAGCTCGATCCCTTTGCCCCGGCTCAACAATCCAAAGGTCATCAATACTTTTCGATTGCTCCAGCCAAGCTGCTGTCTGAACTTGTGTCTTTTGTCGTAATCCGGCTCGGGCGTCCCATGGGGAATAAAGTGGATTTTTTCGGTCGGAATGCCAAAAGACCGGTTTAAAAAGGAAACGGCCTTTCGGTTCATGACAATAATCTTGGCGCTCGCCTCCGCAATGGCCCTCTGGATGTCGGCATAAGGTTGCTTGGGATGTTCGAAAACGGTGTGAAACGTCGTGACTAACGGTTTTTTCAAATTCTCCACAAAAGGCAAAATGTAATTCCCGGCATTGCCCCCAAAGATGCCAAATTCATGCTGGAGCGAGACGACATCAACGTCCGAACGATTGATCGTTCTGGCCATCTTTACATAGTCATCGGGCTGATCGCGTCTCAGCGGCCACAACAGCGGATCGGCGGCGTCTGCTTCGGCATCCGAAATCGCAATGACCGGGTTTATTCCCCTTCTGTCCTTGACGGGGATCGAGCTTCTGAGGTGGAAGGTATAGGTAGCAAGCCCGCATTTTCGGGGAACATACGTGCTGACATATGCGATTCGGGTCATGCCTGCATCACCCCGACCCTGTTCATCACCGCTTCATACAAGATGTGCTTGGAACCGAGCTCAAGTTCATTGCCAAAAATGCAATTTTTCAAATGCGTCCCCTCATTAACCTTGCAGCGCTCCCACATAATCGTATCCGAGCAGCGCACATGATGGCGGATTTCGCAATGATTGCCGATGACGACATTCGGCCCGATCACGGAGCGATCGCCGATTTTCACGCCGTCTCCGATCAATACCGGCGGTACGAACAGCACACCTGTGCCGATTTCGCATTGATTGCCGATCCAAATCCCGTTTTCGCTTTCTTGCTG
This sequence comes from uncultured Brevibacillus sp., assembly GCA_946402065.1. Classification (GTDB taxonomy): domain Bacteria; phylum Bacillota; class Bacilli; order Brevibacillales; family Brevibacillaceae; genus Brevibacillus_D. The sequence goes on from CAMIVR010000064.1 coordinate 27,197, forward strand.
CTGAATCGGGAGTTGAAACACGCGATTTAGCAAATCCCAATGGATTTTGCGGTATCTTTCCTTCGTTCCCATATCCATCCAATATCCGGAAACGATCTTGCCGAAAACGCCTGCCTGTTTTTCGATCAACAGGGGAAAAGTTTCCCGTTCGATGGAGACCTCCCGATCTTTCGGAATATAGCGCAGCATGCTTTTCTCCATCACATAGATGCCGGCGTTCACCCTGTTTGATGGAGCTTCCTCAATTCTCGGCTTCTCCACAAAGCGTAAAATCCGGCCTTCGCTATCCTGCACGACAACGCCGTAATGGGTAGGATCGTCCACCTCCGTCAAACCGATCGTAACCCCTCCCCCATGACCGACGTGGAAATCGAGCAAGGGAAGAAGATTGATAGTATGGACGATGTCGGCATTGACGACGATAAACCGTTCGTCGAGGTACGGCTCGGCGTTTTTGATAGCTCCGGCGGTGCCCAATAACGATTCTTCTTCCGCATATTGAATGGATACGCCCCATCTTTTCCCGTTGCCGAAATAGCTCCGGATCTTTTCGGGATAATGCTTTAGCGCGATCACGAAGTTCTGCACACCTTGAGCTTTCAGATGAAGGATAAGATGTTCCAGCCATGGACGATTCGCGACCAGAGCCATGGGCTTCGGCAAATCTTCCGTCAGCGGCCTTAACCTGGTTCCAAGGCCTCCGGCAAGCAGCAATACATTCATTTCCCGATCAACCTCCAATAAAAAAAACATTCCTTAACCTGGGAATTTTACAGCGTTCGCTAAAAAATTTCGAAGTGCGCAGTCACAGAAAGCACGACGCATTACAAATTTCTTAGTGGACAGAAAACTTGTCCGGTAAAAATCAGCAGATAGAAATGTCCTGTTTACAGGCGGAAGTGAAAAAATGACGGTCCTAACGGACAAAGAACCTGACGCGCGATGCTTTTCCGGTCACATTTCAAGCACCTCCTCTGATTCTGGAGTTTTCGTATGGAATTTTGTTAGCACTCTATCAAAGTGAGTGCTAACAAAATTATAAATATGACAATTCTTCCCTTTCAAGAGAGCCTAAGGCTGATAATCATCAAATTCCCCAGGAATACGGGCGATTTTTGCTCTTCTGCTCATTCTTTCTAAAAATATCTCGCCCTTTTGCCCGAAAAACCCGCTCATAAAACAAGAAGCCTCCCTTTGAAGGCGAGGGAAGCTTCTCATTGCTTGCTGTCTACTCGTGCAATTTTACCAGGCTGTAATGTTTCTTGCCTTTGCGGATGATGATAAAACGGCCGCCGATAGCGAGGTCGGCTGTCACTTCCAGCCCAAGGTCGCTGATGCGTTCGCCATTCATGGAAATCGCACCTTTGGTAATATCCTCGCGGGCCTGGCGTTTGGATGGCTCAATGCCCAGATCGACAAGCCAGTCGACGATGTTTTTCGTTTCCTTCGTCGCTTCAAACGTCGGCATGTCTTTGAAGCCTTGCTCGATTTCATCGGCGGTCAGCGCTTTGATGTCTCCGCTGAACAAAGCGGCGGTAATGCGCTTGGCCTGCTCAAGCATGTCCTCGCCGTGGACGAATCGCGTCATTTCCTCTGCCAGCATTTTTTGCGCTTCGCGTTTATGCGGCTCGGTCCGGACCTTTTCGGCCAGCTCGTCGATTTGCTCCTTGGTCAGGAAGGTAAAGTATTTCAAGTATTTCACGACGTCGCGGTCATCGGTGTTCGCCCAGAACTGGTAGAACTCGTATGGCGTCGTCTTGTTCGGATCGAGCCAGATCGCACCGCCAGCCGTTTTCCCGAACTT
>CAMIVR010000065.1 GCA_946402065.1 uncultured Brevibacillus sp.
CTTTCGCACGGTACAACGCCTGGTCAGCCAGCTCGATGCATGCCAGCATGGTTGTTTCGTGATTCGTTATTTCGGCGACGCCCGCCGAAAACGTAACCCGGCGCTCTTCACCCAGGCTGGAAAATTTCAATTGGGCAAAGCCTTCCCTCAGCCGGTTCAGCAACAACTCCGCTTCCTGGCCATTCGTGCCGTGCAGCAGCAGAGCGAACTCCTCCCCGCCGTATCGAATCAATTCATCCGTGTTGCGCACGTTTTGTTTGATATAGCGGGCAAAGCCTGCCAACACCTGATCGCCTGCCAAATGTCCGTACTGATCATTGATTTGTTTGAAAAAATCCAAATCGATCACCGCAATGGAAAATACTTCGCCCGTCCGTTTCAGCGACGCCAACTGCCGCTCAAATGAGTCGTGCAGATATTTGCGATTGTAAGCCCCGGTCAATTCATCGATAAACAGCGAATTGTTCAGCCGTCTTTTTTTCTCCAGTTGGCGGGCCATGCGGGCACACAGCTCCTCCATGTCGATCGGCTTGGCCAGGAAGTCATCAGCCCCCAGCTCGTATGCGCGCAAACGGGTCAGCTTGTCGTCGTTTACACTGATGATCGTCGTCGGGATAAACTGCTGCATGATTTTTTTATGCAGCAGCTCGATCACCTGAAACCCGTTGAGATGCGGAATGTTGATGTCGACGATGAAACAGTCGGGAGACAAGTCGTAAAAATAGCTGACGGCTTTGGCTGGATGAATCGTGGCGATGACGACCCAGCCTTGTTTTTCCAGACCTTCTTTCAGGTACTTCAACAAGGTTGGATCATCGTCGAGGATGAGCACCATCGGCTCGCCTTGAACAGAGGCACGACTGAGCAGCTCTGCCTTTTCCAGCAAAATCTCCCGGTTTGCGTCATACTGGTAACTCGTCTGTATGAGCGGAAACAGAAACTCCCGCAGCTCTGCCGTCGGCCACGCCTTCCCACCAGACTCCTGCAGCTGTTCCAACAATTGGTCGGCAGCAAGCGACAGCTCGTTCAGGCCGATCGTTGCCGCCGTTCCCTTGATCGAATGAAGAAACCGGTAAATATCTGTGTGGGACACGTGAGCGTTTTGGTCAAACCACGCTACTACTTGCTCCTGAATGGACGCTATGAGTGAATTTCTGTATTTATCCATAATTACTCCTTGAATGATCCGTAATCAATAAACCCGTGTTAGGTTACCTTTTCTATTCAACAAAGCTGTCCGTTTCCCTTGTCGGTTCGCAACGTTTTTTGTCGAAATTTGCAAGAATAAATCCCCCTTTCCGACTGCGGTCAGGGGGACTGAACAGATGCTCCTATATATTTACCTGTTGGTAGCGCAAAGCCTGCTTGTTGACGTATTCGGCCAGCTCGACGGTCATTTCGTAGTAATTGAACGGTGTAATCAAATAGATGCCTTTAAAGTACTTCATCGCGACATCGAGCAGCTCCTTGGCCATTTTGTTCCCTTCCTCGCGCGCCGCTGCCCCTTGGACGTGTTTCATCCGCTCCAGCGCCATCTCGGAGAGCCTGATGCCCGGAACCTCGTTGTGCAAAAAGAGCGCATTGCGCGAGCTGGTCAGCGGCATAATCCCGATAAAGATCGGCACGTCAATATGCTTGGTCGATTCGTAGATCAATTCGATCGTCTCCGCGTCGTAGACTGGCTGCGTCATGATGAAATCTGCGCCTGCTTCGATTTTCTTTTCCAGTCGGGCGACAGCAGCTTCTATCCGGCGCACATGCGGGTTAAAAGCAGCTCCGACGATGAACTGCGCTTTTTGCCGCAGCGGTCTGCCGGAGAACGAGATTCCCTCGTTCAGCTGCTTGATCATCCGAATCAAATCAAAAGAGTTCACATCAAAGACTGAGCTTGCCCCGGGCAAATCGCCAAATTTCGACGGATCACCCGTCACGACCAGCACTTGGTCGATTCCCAGTGCGTGCAAGCCCATCAAATGAGACTGCTGGCCGATCAAATTGCGATCGCGGCAAGCGATATGCAAGAGCGGCTCGATGCCGTACTGCCCTTTCATCAGCGCTCCCAGGGCCATATTGCTCATCCGTACATTTGCCAGGGAGTTATCAGCGAGCGTGACGGCGTCCACCCCCGCCTTGTCCAGCTCGCAGCAGCCGTGGAGAAAGCCGTCTACCTCAAGGTCTTTCGGCGGGTCGAATTCGACGATGATCGTATGCCGCTCTTTCACCGTTTCCAAAATAGTCGGCTTGGTGCGCTGATTCACGCTTTGCACAGCAAGCGCTGGGCTCGTTCCCCCGGCGACGCTGGGATTCACGTGTTCAAGCGGACTTAACCCTGACAGAGCAGCAGCGATCGCGCGAATATGCGCAGGCGTAGTCCCGCAGCAGCCACCGATGAGGCGCACCCCCTGTGTGCGCAAGCTAAGCGCGCTTTCGGCGAAGTATTCAGGCGACGACTTGTAGGCGTACTCGCCGTCGGACAGACCGAGACGACCAGCATTGGGGAATGACGAGATGAGGGCACCCTCCGGTATGACAGCAGCCTCGAAGGAGCGAATCATTTCGGCCGGTCCCAGGCGGCAGTTCAAGCCGAGGATATCTGCCCCTGCCTGATGAAGCTGCGCAAAGGCATCGTTCAGCGTGTAGCCGTCACGCGTCAGACCGACTTCAAGCGTCGCGAGCTGGCTGATGATCGGCAGATCGGTCAGAGAGCGAATCACCTCTACGGCCAGCAGCAGTTCGTCGAGGTCGACGAACGTCTCCAGAAGTATCCCGTCAGCGCCGGCATGGAGCAGGGCAATCGCCTGTTCTTCAAACAGATCGCGGTATTCATCCAGTTGCTTTTTGCGAACGCGGCCAGCGACGATGGAGCCAATCCCGCCGACAACATACGCCTCATCACCGACAGCGTTGCGGGCAATCGTCACCGCTGCCCGGTTGATTCGCGCGACTTTGCCCTCCAGCCCATAGCGGGACAGGGCGTCGCGGTTCGCCCCGAACGTGTTGGTCTCGATCAGCCGCGCCCCCGCTTGATAGTAATTGGTGTGCACTTGCTGCACGAGCTGCGGATTGCTCAGGCACAGTTCTTCATAACAGACACCGATCGGTACGCCCAATTGATACAGCTGTGTCGCCATCGCACCGTCGCCGACGAGCAGATGCTCCTGTAAATAGCTTTTTAACCCTTTCTTTGCAGTCATGCCTTCCCCTTCTCTCCCCACAAATGCTTGCCTTACGCCTCGATTACGGCCGGTGTTGCATTGAAATAACGCGCCTCCGGATGAGCGAATACCATCGCCGACACTGATGCTTCCGGATCCATCATGAAGCCCTCTGTCAAATGAATGCCGATATCCTCCGGCTTGAGCAAACGGAACAGCTTTTCCTGATCCTCCAGATTCGGGCAGGCCGGATAGCCAAAGGAAACACGAATCCCTTGATAACGCGCGCCGAAACGTTCCAGCATGGTCATCTCGGCAGGATCGGGATAGCCCCAGATGTCCCGCATAATATGGTGAATCCGCTCGGCGAAGCCCTCCGCCAGCTCCAGCGCAAGTGCCTGCAAAACGTGCGAACGCAAGTAGTCGCCGCGGTCTTTCAATTCACCCGAGCGCTCGCGAATGTCGTACCCCGCGGAGACGGTCAGGAATCCGACGTAATCCATCTCCTTGCTCTCGACAGGCCGCAGGAAATCGCTCAAACAGAGATACGGATCGACAGGCTGACGCGGGAACGTAAAGCGTTCCAGCACCTTCGTCTGGTCCTGCGGGTCGTAAATAATGATGTCGTCGCCATCCGCCTGCGCAGGGAAGAATTGATACATCCCGCTGGCGCGGATCAGATCGGTCGCCTTTGCTTCCTGCAGCAGCTCCTCGACGACATCGAGCAGTCCAAGCGTCTTCTCGTCGCCTTGTTCAATCAGCTTGTCGACGTTACCGCGAATGCCCAGATGCTTGCCGAGCAGCATGCGCAGATTCAGATACGGCTGCAGATGACTGATGGGATAGTTTTTCAGCACGTGGCGCTCCAGATCCGGCGGCAGGTAAATCTGCCCGTCGCGGCGAACAGCCGACCGATTGGGCCGCACGTTCACCGGCTCGGCTTTTGGCTCGTCACTGCTCTCGTTTGCGATGGCTGCGAGACTTGCTTTTTGCTGTTCGATCAGCTGCTCGCGCGCTGCCGGATCCTGTAATTTATTGGCCAAATCCAGGCCGTCCATCGCATCCTTGGCGTAAAGCACAAGCCCCTCGTACTCTGGTGCGATCCGGTTGGTAGTGAACTTGCGGGTAAGCGCAGCACCTCCGACAAGCATCGGCACATGGATGCCGGCCAGGCGCAGGTCTTGTGCCGTCACGATCATTTGCTGTGCCGATTTGACCAGCAGTCCGGATAAGCCGATCGCATCTGGCCTCTCCTCTCGCGCTGAAGCGATCAGTTGCTCAGGTGTCACCTTAATCCCGAGATTGACGACGTTGTAGCCGTTGTTGGACAGAATGATTTCCACCAGGTTTTTGCCGATGTCGTGCACGTCGCCCTTCACGGTTGCGAGAATGATCTTTCCTTTGGATGCACTCTCGGTCTTCTCCATGAACGGCTCCAGAAAGGACACGGAAGCTTTCATTACCTCAGCGCTTTGCAACACCTCGGCGACGATCAATTGATTCGCGTTAAACAGCCGTCCGACTTCTTCCATCCCGGCCATTAATGGTCCGTTGATAATATCGAGCGGCAGGTACTTTTCCAGCGCTTGCTGCAGATCGGGAATCAAGCCGTCTTTTGAGCCTTCCACTACATAGCGGGCAAGCCGCTCTTCCAGTGTGAGCGACGAAACCTCGACAGCCGCTTCCTTTTTCTTCTGACGGTAAAACTCGGTAAACGTCGCCAGCGTCTCGTCATTCGTTTCAAACAGCAGCTCCTCAGCCAGCCGGCGTTCCTCTTCGGAAATTGACGCGTAGCGCTCCAGCTTCTCCGTATTGACGATCGCGTAGTTCAGCCCGGCCCTGGTCGTATGGTACAGGAAGACGGCATTAAGCACTTCGCGTCCGGCATTCGGCAAACCGAACGAGACGTTGCTGATTCCCAGGGCAATTTTGCATTCAGGCATCGCTTCTTTAATCAGGCGGATCCCTTCCACCGTCTCCAGCGCCGAGCCGATGTACTGCTCATCCCCGGTGCCTACCGGGAAGACGAGCGGGTCAAAAATAATGTCCTGCGGATTCAGCTTAAAGTCATTGACGAGGATGTCATAGGAGCGCTTCGCCACTTCCAGCTTGCGCTCACGCGTAACGGCCATGCCCTGCTCGTCGATCGTCCCGACGACGACGGCTGCACCGTATTTGTGAATCAGCGGGACGACGCGCTCAAAGCGCTCCAGCCCGTCTTCGAGGTTAATCGAGTTGATGATCGCTTTTCCTTGCGAATACTTCAGGCCGAGCTCCAGTACTTTTTCATCCGTGGAGTCAATCATCAGCGGCGCTTTGACTTTTTTTGTGACGAATTGCAAAAATTTCTGCATATCGGCATATTCGTCGCGGTCAGGATCGGCCAGACAGATGTCGATCACATGCGCCCCGCGTTTCACTTGCGCCCTGGCGATGTCTGCCGCTTCTTCATATTGGCCATCGGCAATCAAGTCACGGAATTTTTTCGACCCGATGACGTTGGTGCGTTCGCCGACCAAAAGCGGCCGGTTATCCTCCTCGACGTACACCACATCAATCCCGGACACTGCACTCAGGTGCGGCTGTGCTGCTCCGCGCGGTTTCACGTCTTTCAGCGCTTCCGCCAACGCTTTGATATGCTCTGGGGTCGTTCCACAGCAGCCGCCCGCGACGTTGATCCAGCCAGCTTCGGCGAATGCGGTCATTTTCGCTGCCAATGCCTGTGGCGATTCGTGGTAATGGCCGTTTTCATCCGGCAGGCCTGCGTTTGGATAACAGCTTATCCCGCACTGCGCCAAATCGGCCAGCGTGCGCAAGTGATCGCGCATGAACTCGGGACCGGTCGCACAGTTCAGTCCGACGCTGACCGGGTTCAAATGCTCGATGGAGATGTAAAACGCTTCGATATTTTGACCGGCCAGTGTCGTGCCCATCGGCTCGATCGTACCGGAAATCATCAACGGAATTTCTCTGCCCAGCTCGGCAAACGCTTTGCGGATTCCGATCCCGCCGGCTTTCACGTTTAACGTGTCCTGTGATGTCTCCAACAGCAGTACATCGACGCCGCCGATCATCAATCCTTTGGCCTGGCGGTAATAGGCCTCTACCATCTGTTCGAAGGTAGCTCCTCCTGTCAGCGAAAGCGTTTTGGTCGTCGGGCCCATCGAACCGGCTGCATAGCGCGGCCACTCCGGCGTCGAGTACGCATCGACCGCTTCCTTGGCGAGCCTGGCAGCAATGATGTTAATTTCTTCGTCGCGATCAGCGATGTCGTACTCTGCCAGCACGATATCGGTCGCGCCAAACGTATTCGTTTCGATAATATCGGCACCTGCCGCCAAATACGTCTCGTGAATCCGGCGAATCACGTCCGGGCGTGTAATGTTCAACATCTCGTTGCAGCCCTCATACTCTTCGCCGCCAAAATCCTCTGCCGTCAGGCTGGCCTGTTGCAGCATCGTACCCATGGCCCCGTCGAGAATGAGAATTTTTCGTCTAAGCTGATCTTGTAAGCTCGGTTTTATCATCGGACTTCCCTCTTTCTGTATGCTTCTAAGAAACTTCGCCCATTGACTGGATTCGTTGGCCGTGCTGGCCAAAGGAATAGAAAAAGCCCTCTTCTACAAAAAGCGAAGAGGGCTCCATTACGCATATAAACGCAAGCTCCTCTCATCTGTCAAAGCGTGCGCTTTGCTGGAATTGGCACCTGTAGCCGGTTGCCGAGGCTTCGCAGGGCCAGTCCCTCCACCTCTCTCGATAAGAGTTAACCATATGATTTTGTATCATCAAGGAAAACATAATTCGCTAAAAAGATTATGTAACTTGAATCTTAACATTCACATGCTAGTACGTCAATGATAACTTAGCCTTCCAGGGTAGACGCCCATTTTCGGCGGAACTGGGTAGCCGCCCACAACAAAATAGGCCTTTATGTATACACTGAAGCATAACAACAGGGAGGGAGGAACATTACGTGAGTACATCTTTCGGCGGTGGCTTCTTTGGCGAATGCTTTGCGATCGTACTGGTTCTGTTTATCCTACTAGTCATCGTAGGCGCATCAGAAGATTGCTAAGCAATCGCGTACAGTTGTCCGATAACACAAAATTACTAGTAGAGGTTGCCTGAACGATAGAGAATGGCGGCGGACAATTCAGTCCGTTCCGCCATTTTTTATCTTTTCCGGGGTTGATCGCTCACAAAAAGCCTGCGGGAAGCTCGGCCCCTTGCAGCATCGGTTGGCAACAGGGATAATGATGGATATGAACGAGTTGAAAGAGGAGTGATCGGGCATGGACCAGGCTTATCCGACCCAAAAAAGTGTTTTCATGGCCAGACTGGAGACGGTCAAGCTGCTTGCGCACACAGAGTTCGATACGTATGCAGTCGTCAAGGATACCGCGACGAACCAGCATTTTCTGCATTATACGCTCGTCCATATCAACCTTTCCGAAGGAGGCCGCCGCGATGTGTACGAGCACTTCATGCCGCTTACTTCTGATGACGTCCTGGCACTGTTGTTCGGGGAACAGCCTTATTGCTATCCGGAGCACTGGACGCGCGAGTTCCTGCGCAGCGGCAATGACGACCGGCTGATTCCGTTTGACCCGAGCGAAAACCTCGATCTGGAGCAGGCTGCACGAGACGAGCTGGCCTTGCTGGAACGGCTCGCGCGGTACAAGGCGGAATGGAACAAATCTCCGGATAAAGAGCAGCTCACACGGCAGTTGTTTCACGACCTGGAAAAAAGGCAGAAAGAAAAGTAATCGCTGCCGTTGCAACCCTTCGCCAAGTCCGCTATAATAAAACAGATCGTTGATGAGGAAAGTACTCATGCTGACTGAGCCAAGCGAGCCGGGGATGGTGAAAGCCCGGACTGAAGCGCATGACGAAACGCCCCTCGGAGAATTCGCCTGAAAGCCGCTGCCAGCTTGGGCAAGGCCGTGTAGGGTGAATCGGGACTGCCCGTTACAGCAGGTAAAGCGGTTCTGTCCGAATGATCCCATTCGATTTTAGGCAGAGCAAAAAGAGTGGTACCGCGGGAGCAAAGACAACCTCTCGTCTCTTTCTTGTATGGAGACGCGGAGGTTTTTTATTTTCTTTGAAAGGATGTTTGTCCATGAGTCACAAAGAACAAGTCGCTGCCAAAATCGCCTCCGCCCTGCAAGCAGCAGGCGTCGAAGGCTTCCCGGTGGAAAAAATCACCGACATGCTGGAAACACCGCCGAACCCGGCGATGGGCGATATCGCCTTCCCCTGCTTTCAACTGGCAAAAGCGCTGCGCAAAGCCCCGCCGATGATCGCCGCCGATCTGGCAAATCAGCTGCACGGTGCTCCGCTGCGCGAAGTTCAGGTGGCTGGTCCTTACGTCAACCTGTTCCTCGACCAAGCCGCAGTAGCGAACGATGTCATCTCGGCGATTCTCAGTCAAGGCGCTGACTACGGCAGCAAAAATGTCGGCAATGGCCGCAAAGTGCCGATCGACCTCTCTTCGCCTAATATTGCCAAACCGTTCTCCATGGGCCACCTGCGCTCGACCGTGATCGGCAACGCCATCGCCAACATTATGGCCAAACAAGGCTACCAACCGGTACGGATCAATCATCTCGGCGACTGGGGCACACAGTTCGGCAAGCTGATCGTCGCTTACAAGCTGTGGGGTGACGAAAATAAAGTAAAGGCAGAGCCGATCAAAGAACTGCTGAAGCTCTACGTCAAGTTCCACGAAGAGGCAGAAAAAGACCCTGCCCTCGAAGATCAAGGCCGGGAGTGGTTTAAAAAGCTCGAAGACGGCGACGCCGAAGCGCAGCGCCTGTGGCAGTGGTTCCGCGATGAATCGCTGCAGGAGTTCATGAAAATTTACGAACTGATGGGCATCCGCTTTGATTCGTTCCAGGGCGAGGCGTTTTACAACGACAAGATGGACCGCATCGTCACACTGCTGGAAGAAAAGCAGCTGCTGACCGAATCGCAGGGAGCCATGGTCGTCATGCTGGACGAGTACGATCTGCCGCCGTGCCTGATCAAAAAATCGGATGGCGCGACACTGTACGCTACCCGCGACCTTGCTGCCGGGCTTTACCGCCACGAGACATTCGACTTTGCCAAGGCCATCTACGTCGTCGGCAACGAGCAGCGGCTGCACTTCCAGCAACTGTTCCGCGTGCTGGAAAAAATGGGCTACGAGTGGGCCAAAGATATGCACCACGTCCCGTTTGGCATGATGCTCAAGGACGGCAAGAAAATGTCCACCCGGAAAGGTCAGGTCGTCTTGTTGGAGGAAGTCCTGGCCCAGGCGATCGAGGACGTGGAAAAAGTCATCGAAGCGAAAAACCCGTCCCTCTCTGACAAAGCAGCTGTTGCCCGTCAGGTAGGTGTGGGAGCCGTCATTTTCCACGACCTGAAAAATTTCCGCCTCAACGACATCAACTTCTCGTGGGAAGAGATGCTCACCTTCGAAGGAGAGACGGGACCATACGTTCAGTACACCCACGCTCGCGCTTGCTCTCTGCTGCGCAAAGGTGACTACCCGGGTGCAAACGGCTCCGTTGCACTCGTGCCGGAAGCGCTCGACAGCAAAGAAGCCTGGGCCGTCGTAACGATGCTGAACAATTTCCCGGACGTGATCGAACGCGCACGCGAAGGCTTTGACCCGTCGCAAATCGGCAAATACGTGATTGATCTGGCACAGTTGTTCAACAAGTTTTACGCAAATGTCCGGATCCTCGCAGAGGAAGATGCGATCAAAACGACTCGCCTGCACCTGGTTGCCGCTGTCGTCGTCGTACTGAAAGAAGGCTTGCGCTTGCTCGGTCTGGAAGCGCCAGAGGAAATGTAATTTCACAGCACCAGAACGGCCTGCCCTGAAGTTACGGGCAGGCCGTTTCGCGCCTCTCTCTCTTCGCTCTCCCTATCCAGCTGTCGCTTGCCGACGGCTCGCAGTCATCGCCCAGGTACTTCGCCAGCTCTTTTCCCGGACAAACAGGCCCGAGCCGAAGCCCGCCTGCACTTGATGGATGCCCCGCCTATTGCCCGATGATAACCCGTTCCTTCGGATAATGGTACCGACTGGAACGCTCATCCCGCTTCAACAGCAAGAGCAGGTTGATTATGCCAATCCGCCCGATAACCATCATGATAATCAAGATCAGCTTGCCCGGCGTACTGAGCTCCGTCGTAATCCCCATGGACATCCCCGTCGTCCCGAATGCAGAACAGACCTCGAACAACACGTGCTGAACGGGCTGGTTTTCAATCCACAGCAGCAGGATGACCGCCCCCAAGACCAGCGTAATCGCCACAAAGAACACCAGGAAGGAGCGCGTGACATCGATTTCATCGAGCTCCCGGCCGAATACTTTGACATTTTTGTGCCCGCGCATGTAGGCAAAAACGCTGGCGACGAGCACGAACAGCGTCGTAGTGCGGATCCCCCCGCCGACGCTGCTGGGCGAAGCGCCGATAAACATCAGCCCGCAGAGCACCAACAGGGTCGGGTGCGAGAGCATGTTGATTTCCATCGTCGACAGGCCGGCACTGCGGGTCGAGACTGATTGAAACAGCGAATAAAAGCATGCTTCCAGCCACCCCTTGTCCGCGAGAAAGGCGTGCTGCTCGAATCCAAAAAAGAGCACCGCTCCGGCCACGATCAGGAAACAAAACGTAACTGTCGTAATTTTTGTGTAAAGCGAAAACGTAAAGCGCTGCTTCGCCCGTTTATGCGAAAAATAGCTGCCGACTTCTATCAATACCGGAAACCCGATGGCTCCGCATACGATCAACAGCATATTGATCAACTGAAAGATAAAATCGTGTGAAAAGTTCAGCAGCGAGTTGCCGTAGATGTCAAATCCAGCGTTCGTAAACGCGCTGACGGAAGCAAAAAAGCCGTGGTAAAAGGCCGTGTACCAGTTATGGTGATAGCCGGCCAGCAAAAAGTAGCTGCCCAGCAAAATCGTTCCGATCAATTCAATGTAGATGGCCAACAGCAAAATCTTCCGCATCAAGTCCACAAGTCCGGCCATTGTCGGCCGATTATGGTCGGTTGCGATCCACTTCCGCTGCTCCAGGCCGATCTTTTGCCCCATGAGCAGCCAGAAAAACGTCCCCAAGGTCATGATCCCGATGCCGCCGAGCTGGAAGAGCAGTGTCAACAGCAGGATTCCCCACTGATTGAATACCTGGTGAATCGTTACGACGGACAAGCCCGTCACACTGACCGCACTCGAAGCCGTAAACAGGGCATCGATAAACGAAAAGGTCACACCGGGATTGTGGAAAATCGGGAGCCACAAGAGCACAGAAGAAATCAGCACCGCACTGATATAGTAAAGCACGATAATTTGAACCGAGCTCAATCGGTATTTTTTTCGTGATAACGTCAAACCGAGCTGCCTCCTGAAAAACAGTATGCGTTTCACCGCACTGTCTAACGGTTATAGTCATTTTATCGTAAAAAAGAGCGTTTTTACCTGCTTGGCGTTACTGCTCACCGGACGCGTCTTTTCCCTTTTTCCCCTCGAACCACGCCTTTGCCAGCAGGGAAACGAGCTGTTTGGGCAACGATTGCGCTTGGCCCGCCTGCTCTCCGTCTGCGCGGAGCAAGCGATACAGCATGGCTGTGTCGTCGTCCGGATCGGATTTGGTCTCCAGGGTCAACGCCCCTAGCTTTCCGGCGTTTTTCCAGTCCGGAATCATTAACTGGTATTCGCCAGGGGCCAGTTCAATATATTCGTCGTCGTTCAAGTCGACGATGGCAAAACCGTCGTGTTCGATCTCGGCTTCATACGTATTGCCGTTCGCCGAATGATACAGCGCCAACTCCTGCGGATCGTTCAGGTTTTGCTCAATTTTGGCAAAGTCATCAATTGTAATCTTGATCAAGCGTTTCATGCTACTCTCCTTTATGGTACATCCGTTTTGCTACCCACCACTCTACCATGAATATAGGGGAAATGCCAGTTTTTCGCCGTTCCATTGCTTCAAACCTGACGGCGTGTGTAGTAGAATGAAAGCGGGAAGATTATGCCAAGTCTAGTCTCTCTACGAATGCAAGTGGGAGGGAAGAAAATGATTCAATACAAAAATGAGCACATCACCGTATTTCAGAGCTGCCTGTACCAGACGACGACGACGGTTGTTGAGACAAAAGAGTTTATCCTGCTCGTCGACCCCAACTGGCTGCCGCATGAAATCGAAGAAATTCAGCAATACGTCAACCGGATGAAACGTAACAGGGAGCTGTACCTGCTGTTTACCCACGGTGATTTTGACCATGTGATCGGCTACCGCGCTTTCCCCAATGCCATCACCATCGGCAGCATCGGGTTGGCACAGCATCCCGAGAAGCAAAAAAAGCTCGATTTGATCCGCGAATTTGACGCGACACACTACATACAGCGGGACTACCCGATCGAATTTCCTGAGCTGCACCACGTCATTGAGCACGACGGCCAGCAAATCGCGGTCGGCGATACAACGCTGACGTTTTTTCTTGCGCCGGGCCATTCGGAGGACGGGCTGCTTACAGTCGTGGAGCCTCTTTCTGTGTTGATTGCCGGGGACTACCTGTCGGATTTCGAGCTCCCGTTTATTTACTACAGCGGCTCGGCCTATCAGCAGACGTTGAAAAAGGCCGGTCTGATCATCGATCAATACAAGATCGCCACCTTGGTTCCCGGCCACGGCCAGACGACGACGAACCGCCAAGAGATGAAGCGCAGAGTCGACATGTCCCTGCAGTATTTGCGCCGCCTGAAGCAAGCGCTGGAAAACAACGATCAGGAGATGGTTTCCGTGCTGGAGCAGGAGCATGCCTTTACCTCCGCATTCACGAAAGAATGCCATCAAAAAAACGTGGAGATCCTGCTCAAGGAGCTTAACGAGTAGCGTGCTGATCCGGTCGCGAACCATGCTCACACGCTCTCCCTGCTGCGTCATTTCCAGCTTCAAAAAATGGACCAGCTTATTAGCCTTGATCCTTCCGGTGGATGCCTGTATGGGCCTGGACGAGCATCGCTTCAAACGCCTTGTGATCCGTTTGCCTGCTCGTGCACAAGGTCCCGATATAAGCGCCGAGAAAGCCAAGCGGAATCGAGACGATCCCCGGATTGGCCAAAGGGAACAGGGCTTCCGCGCGAATCATTCCGTGGACGGGATGCATCACATTGGGACTGATGATCACGAGCACGATCGAGGAGATCAGCCCGGTCAACACTCCGCTGATCGCTCCTCCGGTCGTAAACTTCCGCCAGAACAACGTGAACACGATCAACGGCAGATTGGCTGAAGCGGCAACAGCAAAGGTAAGCGCCACAAGTATCGCCACATTCATTTTTTGCGCTCCGATCGCGAGCAAGATGGAGATGACGCCAACGCCGAGTGACGACCATTTGGCCGCGTGGACCTGCTCTTTTTCCGACGCCCTGCCCTTGCGAATAATCCGGCTGTAGAAGTCGTGGGCAAACGCAGATGAAGCGGACAGCACCAGTCCGGAGACGACGGCGAGTATCGTGGCGAACGCTACGGCCGAAATATACGCCATGAGAAAATCTCCCCCCAGCGCCTTGGCCAGCATCGGCACGGTCAAATTGCCGCCATAATCGCTGTCGCTGATCAAATCCCAGCTAAGAAACGAAATCGCGCCGAAGCCGAGAAAGAACGTCATCACATAGAAGGCGCTAATGACCCATGTCACGGTAAATACCGAACGGCGTGTCGTCACGGCATCCTTCACCGTAAAAAAGCGCACGAGAATGTGCGGCAGCCCGGCCGTTCCCAAAATGAGCGCCAAATGCAGCGAAATCGTATCCAGCGGATTGGCGAACTGGTTGCCGGGATACAAAATGCGTTTGCCGAGCGGCGTTGCCGTGGAAACAAACTCAAACATCTGGTAAATGTTCCAGTGAAACCGGGACAACACAATCAGGCAGACAATCAGTGTACCGGAAAGCAACAGAATTGCCTTAATTATCTGAACCCAGGAAGTAGCGATCATTCCGCCGAACAGCACAAAGGTCGTCATCAATACGCCGACGACGCAAACGGCCGTCGTATAGTCGAGATCGAGCAGCAAATGAACCAGCGCCCCTGCACCTACAAGCTGGGCAATCATGTAAAACACCGTAATCGTAATCGTCGTCAGGGCGATGACGCCGCGCAGCAGCTTGCTGTCGAAGCGGACGGTCATGGAATCCGCGATCGTGTATTTGCCGAGGTTGTGTACGGGCTCGGCGACGATGAACAAGATGACCAGGTAGGAAACCAGAAAGCCGATGGAATAAAAAAAGCCGTCAAAGCCGTACATGGCAATCGCACCGGTGATCCCGAGAAACGACGCTGCACTCATGTAATCGCCTGCGATCGCAAGTCCGTTTTGCAGTCCGGTCAACTGATTGCCGGCCGCGTAAAAATCGTTCGGCGTGGCGGTTCGCTTGGCGGCGGAATACGTGATCGCCAGCGTGCCGATAATCAACGCCAAAAAAAAGATAACGGTCGAGATGTTCATGGCAGCATCCTTTCCTCGCTCTCGCTTTTCTAGCTTGTCTCATTATAGCAAGAATCGTTGCGGGGCATGAACTGTTTTTCTGCCGGAAGCCGTCAGGGAGAGAGACTTCCCTTCACACGTCATCTTGAAAAATTTCATTTTCTCCCCTTTCTCATGTAACATTCTTCTACTATTCGTCGTATAAATTGATACAGCACGATCAATTTGCAGAAGGTTGGGAAAAACGAGCTGCCTGCTTTAGCTGGCTCGAAGATGGGGTGTAATCGTGAAAAGAATCATTGCTGCCGGACTTATGGTTATGGTATTAACAGGCTGTACAAATCCCGATTCTGTCGCATTGCCGCTCAAAGAAAATGACGTCAAGCAGCTTATGGCGGAAAAAGTGGATGTTGCGGGATGGGACTTCTCAAAACAAGGCGATACGTACGCTTTCAGTTCCGTCCCAAGCGATCCGAATGCAGAAGGAATTACCTTTAACGTTAACGCCAAGACGGGAACGGTGTACGAGAATATCTCCGGTCTCCCGCAGACGAATTTGGTCGTCAAGGATGCCCCCAATCTCACAGGAGTATCCAATGGTGACAAATATATGGATGAGCTCATGAAATATTCGCAGCAAGTATTGGATATGAACGGTCTGGTTCCAGATCGTGACGATTGGATAAACGGCGGGTATGGCGATGGCTATCTTTACGGAGATGTAAAGAAAGACGGCAAAAAAATAACCATAAAACTTGATATTTTCACAAAAGAATGGGAAGAAGTCGACCATCCATAAGATTTTGAGGGAAAAAAGAGCCAGTCTCCCAACACTCGGGAAACTGGCAGATTTATTGCTTCAGGCCATTTCTTTTATACCTGTATTGGCGGTTACGCGAATCTCCTGATACTTCCTTTCATCTTTTTCCCTGGACAGGAACGTGCCTAGGTAGGCAGCGAGGAAGCCGAGAGGAATGGAGATAATCCCCGGGTTCGCCAGCGGGAAGATCGGGTCGCCGACTAATATGGCTGCGCCTTTGGGCGACCAGACATTCGGACTGAGCACAACGAGCAGCAGAGCGCTGAACAATCCGACGAGCATTCCCGTTACTGCTCCCGCTGTGTTAAAGCGCTTCCAGAAGATCGTGAAAATGATCACGGGCAGGTTGGCGCTGGCTGCTACGGCGAAGGCCAGCGACACGAGGAACGCGACATTCATCTTTTGCGCGAATAGGGCGAGCAGGATCGAAATGACGGATACGCCGACGGAAGCCCACTTGGCCACGACCATCTGCTCTCGCTCGGTGGCCTTGCCCTTGCGGATAATATGGCTGTAGAAATCGTGGGAGAACGCAGACGCACCTGTAAGCACGAGTCCGGCGACCACCGCGAGAATGGTTGCGAATGCGACGGCTGAAATAAACGCAAACAGGAAGTCTCCGCCGATCGCTTGGGCGAGTAGCGGTGCCGCCATGTTTCCGGCCTTGTCCGCGCCCGTGATTTTGTCGAAGCCGACGAAGGCAGCCGCGCCAAACCCGAGGAAAACAGTCATGACGTAGAAAATGCCGATGATCCAGGTAGCGTAGACAACGGATTTGCGCGCAGTCACCGCGTCTTTTACCGTGAAGAAGCGAATCAGGATGTGTGGCAGCCCGGCCGTTCCGAGAACGAGCGCGAGGTTGAGCGAGATGGTGTCAATGCCATCCTTGTATTTGTTGCCAGGGTTGAGGTACGCATCACCGAGCGGCGTCGCCGTTTTCATCTGCTCGAACATGTCGCTCAAGCTGAATCCGAATTTGGCGAAAACCATCACGGAAATGATTAACGTCCCTCCCATCAGGAGAACAGCCTTGACAATTTGCACCCAGCTCGTCGCTGTCATACCGCCAAACACGACGTAAACGGTCATCAGCACCCCGACGATCAGGACAGAAGTGAAGTAATCGATGCCGAGCAGCAGCTTGATCAACGCACCGGCACCAACCAACTGGGCGATCATGTAGAAAATCGAGATGGCAATCGAGTTCAACGCTGCCACGCCACGGATTTTTTTGTTGTCAAAGCGTGCAGCGATCATATCGGCCATCGTGTACTTGCCGAGGTTGCGCAGCGGTTCGGCAACCAGGTACAGGACGACCAGGTAAGCGACGAGGAAGCCGATGCTGTAAAAATATCCGTCAAATCCGACGAGTGCGATCGAGCCTGCGATCCCGAGGAAGGACGCTGCCGACATGTAGTCTCCGGCGATCGCCAGCCCGTTCTGCCATCCGGTAAGCCCGCTCCCGGCCGTGTAAAATTCACTCGTCGTCTTTGTTTTCTTCGAGGCGAAATACGTGATGACCAACGTTACGACAACAATCAGCAAGAAGAGGAGGAACGCGGTTGTATTCACTGTGAATCCCCTCCCTTACCCGCTTCTTGTCGTATCTGGTCCACCATTGCGTCAAAGGACGCTGCCTTTTTCGTATAAATCATGCATAATGCCCAGGTCATAATAAATTGGGCGAAGGCAAAGACCCATGCCCAGGTAATCGCACCTGCAAACGGCGCATTCAGCACCTTGGAGTAAGCTGTCATGACTGGCAATGCAAAGTAAAAGACAAAGAAGAAAATCGTGAACGGAAGAATGAACGCCTTTTTGGTTGACATTAGCTTTTTAAACGATTCTGAGTTGGCAATTCGCGTATAGTCAATTTTTTTCCTGCTTCCTTTTGCCTGACTTGCCGCATTGGAACTTGCCATGCTTTAACCTCCCCTTCCTCAATGAACTGCTTGCTTTCCTCCCCACTCGTCCTTGTCATCGCTCCTTCCCTTTATTCATGTAAGCGCTTCAAAGTGATTGTAAAGGAAAATTCGCAATTGTCGGTTGATTTTGGCGCAAGATGTCGAAGATCGTGCGCGAGAAGCAAAAAAGTCGATCTCTTTGGAAAAAAAAGATCGTTACTCTGTGAGGAAGCGAAGCAACTCTTTGGCGTAGGAACGGGAAACGGGAATTTGCGTGCGCTTGCTGTCCCTGAGCGTCAGGTTGTACGCGCCGTTAAACCAGGGAACCACCTCACTGACAAAATTGAGGTTGACCAGGTAGCTGCGGTGCGTGCGAAAAAACGGGTAGCTTTGCAATTTCTCCTCCAGCTGCTGCAGCGTCATTTTGGACGTGTACATTTGTGTTGCCGAGTGGATTTGTACTACACGCTCGTCGCGCATCGCGTAAATGACCGAGTTGGGGTCAATCACGATCAGACGGTCCGCGTCTTCAATCAGCAGCTTTGACAGCTTGGCCGTCGGTTGAGCTGCGCTTTTGAGCCGCTTGCGAATGCGCACCATCGCCTCTTTTAACCGCTGCGGGTCAACCGGCTTGAGCAGGTAGTCGACGGCATTGAGACCGAAGGCTTCGACGGCGTAATCCTCATGCGCCGTGGAAAAGACGATGAACGGCTGCTTCTTGCGGGCGAGCAGCATTCTCGCGGCCTTTACGCCTTCCATTTCCGGCATCTTCACGTCGAGAAAAATCACATCCGGCTCGTGCTCCTCCACGAGCTGCAGCAATTCTTTTCCGTTTGCTGCACTCGGCAGCAGCTCGACGTCATTCTCCTGTGCGAGCAAGTATTGCAATTCTTCTCTCGCCAAGCGTTCATCCTCGGCGATCATGACGCGAATCGTCATCCATCCATCATCCCTTCATCACTTGTGTAGGGAATGGTAAAGCTCACGCGGCTTCCCCCACCCGCGATATTTTCGTAATGCAGTCGTGAACTGGTATTAAACAGACTGATCAGCCGTTGATTGACATTGTAGATACCGATGCCGTTGCCATCACGGCTGGCAACGGGAACCTCCCCGAGCTGATTGAGCTTGTCGGCGGGAATCCCCGCTCCATTGTCGGAAATCGCGATGTACACGTGCTCGTCGCGACGCTGAACGCGAATCTGTATCATTCCGCCTGATGGCTTGTCCCGCAACCCGTGCTGCATGCTGTTTTCGACGAGCGGCTGCAGAGTGACGGGCGGTATCATGACGTGCTCCAGGCCGGGATCGACCTCGCACTCAACCGTAAACTGATCGGCAAACCTGATTTTGATAATCTCCAGAAACGCCTGCAATTGACTGATTTCCTGTGCGACAGGCACTAATTTGGCAGAGGTCAGCTTCAGGTTGAGGCGCATGAAATACCCGAGTTGAACGGTCATGTGCCGTGCCAGGTCGGGGTCGATGCGAATCAGCGTAACGATCGCGTTGAGTGTATTAAAGAGGAAGTGCGGATTGATTTGCGCTTGCAGCAAGCGCAGCTCCGCATCCCTCATCAGGCTGGTGATGCGTTCAGCCACGGCGAGGTTGAGCTGATTGGAGATCAGGTTGCCCAGCCCTTTGGCTACAGCTTCTTCAATCTTGCGGATCTGCTGTGCGCGCTGGTAGTACAGCTTGATCAAGCCGACGACACTGCCGGCCTGGCTGAACGGGATGACGATCGCTGCGCCCAGTGGGCAATCCTTTTGCCGGCAGCGCACTTCCTCGCGGTTGTGGGCTATCTGCACCGTGCCGGTCGAAATCGCTGCCCGCGAGATTTCCGTCAGCATGATTTCCCCGGAGAGGTGATGGTCCGAACCGATACCGATATGGGCCAGAATCAACTCTGTATTCGTCACTGCAACGGCCGTCACCTGCAGTTCTTTCTTCAGGATGCGTGCCGTTTTTTCCGCCGTCTGCGGAGTCAGCCCGAGCTTGAGATGCGGCAAAATCAGTTCGGCGATTTTCAGCGCCCGCTCGGCTTCAAATGCCGCGGTCCGCTCTTCTTCCTTCAGCGCGACCCGGATCATCGTCGTGACGATCGCAATCGCGATGCTGTTCGTCAGCACCATGGGAATGCCAATCGTATTGACGAGCTGGATCGCCTCGTGCGGCGGGCTGGCCAAAATCAAAATCAGCCCCATCTGCAGGATCGGCGCAAACATCCCGATAAATAGCGACTTTTCTGGTGAAATGACGCGTTCCTGGGAAAAAAACCGGGCAATCAAGCCGGCGAGAACGCCTGTTAACGGGGCTGACAAGGCAGCAGGCAACGCAACCATTCCGCCCAGCGTATACAGATGGAGGCCGGTGATTAAACCTGCTCCCACACCGACAACCGGCCCGCCGAGCAAGCCGCCGATGACGACGCCGACGAGGCTCGAGTTGGCAATGGCTTCGTTCGGCTGAAGAATAGTAATCCAAAACCCTGGAAGGTGGGTCGTCTTGTCGACCACGACACCCGCATATGTGCCAGCAATTCCGAATAGTCCGAATACGACAGAGAAATAGAGCGATGTGCGCAGGGAAACCTGGCGATCCAGCAGCTGGCGGAATTGCGGAATGCGTGTAAGGATGAAGGTTCCGACGAGAAACAAGCCGATTCGTTCAAATAAAAGCAAGGTTAACTGTTCCAACGCCATCCCCCTTCCTGCTCTTATTATACCATTTTGTGTTTTCACCAGAACGGTATCATTTGCGACATCCGCAGCGAACGGCAAACAGCCCAGCCACACGCCGTATCAGGCGGATGACCGGGCTGCACTTACTTGTACAGCTGCAGCTTGATTGAATGCTTGTAGAACGGATAGAACCACTTTACACCGCTTGGGGTGAGCGTATCGGCTAGCAGATGGGAAAAATACCCCGCTGCGGCGACTTTCATAATCCCCTCAATATGCAGCTGATTCTCCAATCCCCAGCCGATCGCTGCCCAGAACAGGACCGCCCAAATCGTATGCGTCATCCCTCTGTGCCTAAGCCACGGGGCGATGGCGACGAACAGTCCGAAGCCGATCAGCCAGTACATCTGCAGCATGTAACCCGCAGCGATGTTTCCAATGCCAATGGCGCTGACCAGAACATTGCGCAGTGTTCCCACTTTTGCGACAAAGCCGATAATAAAAGCTAGCACGGCAACAGTCGTCAAGATGGGATAGACCTGTTGCCTCGTGATGTACAGGAAAAGCACACCGGCTAAGAGGGCAAAGCCCGCCCAGTGGCATACGTCATGCAAAATGCGCGAAAGCTTTCCGACTCGACTGCTCAACAGACTTGGACCATCCAGGTCCGCACTCAACGCTGAAAAGGCTGACAGGGATATGTACAAGGCTGCGTTCGTTAACGTGAATGGATAGTAGACAGCAGCCGCTGCCCCGATGACTGTTCCGATAGCCAGATGCGTCGACCCTTTCATGTCCCCCTCCTCTGTTATTGCATTGGCAAAGCAAAAAACAAACATATGTTTGCCTAGCCATTATACACGCTTTCCCCATGGCTGGCAACCGCCATGCTTCCTTGTTTTCATACCGCGTCCAATCGTGCACGAACGATATTTTCTTTCCGCTGGACAGACAATTCCGCTGCTCGCTTTGCATACGATGTGCCTAGATTTAGAGATGTCTGTAAACAGAGTGGAAGCTAGGGGAGCAGCATGGACAGGCAAAGGAAGGATGAAATCGCATGTGTGGAATTGTAGGCTGGGTTCATTGGCAGAAAGACCTTTCGAGCGAACGGCACGTCCTTGAGAAGATGACGGCCTGCTTGACGAATCGCGGTCCTGATGCGGAAGGGTACTGGATCGCCAACCATGTCGCACTCGGACACCGCCGCCTCTCCGTCGTCGATCCGGTCGGCGGTCAGCAGCCGATGACCCGGTACGCCGGAGAATATCGCTTCACGATGATTTACAACGGAGAGCTGTACAATACGGAGGAGATTCGCAAAGACTTGGTAGCCCGCGGGCACGCGTTTCGCTCTCATTCTGACACGGAAGTCCTGCTCGCCGCCTATATCGAGTGGGGCAAGGCATGTCTCTCCCGATTGAACGGAATTTTCGCGTTTGCCATCTGGAACGAACGGGAGCAGACGCTGTTTCTGGCCCGCGACCGGATGGGGGTTAAACCGCTGTTCTACGCCGAGCGCGGCCCGTCCTTTCTGTTTTCCTCGGAGCTGAAGGCGCTTCTGGCCAATCCCGAAGTAAAACCGGAGCTCGATCGCGAAGGCCTGGCTGAAATCTTCGCCATCGGCCCTGCCCGGACGCCGGGGCACGGTGTGTTTCGCGGGGTGCAAGAAGTACGGCCGGGCTATTGTGTGGAAGTCAGGCAAGGCGGAGTGTCGCTGGAAAAGTATTGGTCACTGGAGAGCAAACCGCATCCGGACGACTTTCCGACCACCGTCGAGCGCATCCGTGCGCTGCTGCTGGATTCCATCGAGCGTCAGCTTGTGGCCGACGTGCCTGTAGCCACCCTGTTGTCCGGCGGGCTTGATTCCAGCATCATCACCGCAGCAGCCGCTGCTGTGTTCAAGCGGGAGCAGCGCGGTACACTGCACACGTATTCGATCGACTATGTCGACAACGACCTGTATTTTCAAGCCCATGCATTTCAGCCGAATGCGGATGCGCCGTGGGTAAAGCGCGTCTCCGAATTTGTCGGGACCGAACACCATCCGATCACGTTTGACACCCCCGAGCTTGTCTCGGCGTTGAAAACGGCTGTACTGGCCCGCGATTTGCCGGGAATGACCGATGTCGACGCATCGCTGTACCTGTTTTGCAAAGAGATCAAGCGGGAGCAGACAGTCGTCCTCTCGGGTGAATGCGCCGATGAGATCTTCGGCGGTTACCCGTGGTTTTACCGTGAAGACGCACTGCAGGCAGAGACATTTCCCTGGGCCTTGCTGACCGATCAGCGGGCGCGCTGGCTGTCGCCCGACCTGCAGGCGATTCTCCGACCCGAAGAGTACGTCAGCCAACGCTACCGGGAGACGCTGGCGGAAGTGCCGCGGCTGCATGGCGAAGACCCTCATGAGGATCGGCGGCGGGAGATGTTTTACCTGAACCTGGTCTGGTTTATGAACACGCTGCTGGACCGGAAAGATCGGATGAGCATGGCCGCCAGTCTGGAAGCCCGCGTGCCGTTTTGCGACCACCGGATCGTCGAGTACGTCTGGAATGTACCTTGGGCGATGAAATATGACCAAAACCGGGAAAAAGGGATTTTGCGCAAGGCGTTCGAAGGCATCCTGCCAGACGATGTGCTCTATCGCAAAAAAAGCCCTTATCCGAAAACGCACAACCCTGCCTATGCGAAAGCGACCCGCGAATGGCTGAACGAAGTGCTGAACGACGCCAGCTCGCCGCTCCTGGCGCTCATCGACCTGCCGACGATCCGCGAGCTTGTCGCCCGCAAGGCCGATGCGACCAGCATTCCCTGGTTTGGCCAGCTCATGAGTACGCCGCAATTGTACGCCTACCTGGCATCGATCGATTACTGGCTGCGCGAGTACAAGGTCTCGATCCGCCTGTAAGCCGTACGGCGAAAGGAAGCATCACCGCTGCCTGCGTCCTCGCAGACAAGACGCCCCTCTCGTTTCTAATTGAAGCGACAGGGGCGTTTCGTTTTTCCCTTCTATTTCGTCAGCTTTTTCAATGAATTGATCATGCCGTTATGCATCCCCTCGTGATACAGGCTGAACGCCAGCATTTCGCCATAAAACTCATTGTGCATGCCTGATCCGGTGATAAACGGCTTGGGCATTTTTTCTTCCAAACGGTCGGCAAATTCTGCAACAATCCACTTTTGCTGTTCGTTGAGCAAACGGATAACCTCTGCAAGCGTCGGTACCTCAGCGGGCCAATTCACCGGTTTTGTGCCGCCTGCAAACAGGCTTTTGTACTGCTGGGGAAAATGCGTAAATTCCGCTTCCCGTCCGTACATCATCAGCTCATTCGTCACCAGCAGGTGGCCGGCATTCCAGAGAATGTTGTTGGCAAAGCCTTCAGGTGTGATCACTGCTGCCTCTTCACTGACGCCGCCGAGCAATTTGACCGTATTCAGCCGGACAAATTCGTACTGTTTCAGGACAATTTCAGGCTTCATGTAGAACAGCTCCTCCCATAACGGTATCGCTTATGCTTCTTCTCCTTCATTGTAGTTGAAACAAGGCAGGAAGAAAATGGCTGGATTCTGCATCAATAGACCAGCCGCTCGATCAGCGCATCTCCGCCTCCGGTCACCTTGATCTCCACGGTCGTCAGCTCTTCGCGATGCTGCTCAATGTCTCGCCCTGCATTTTCCGGCACATAGTAGCGTTCCAAACCATAGACCAGCTCTACTGTCTGGCCGGATTCATCGAAATACTCGATTTTGCCTTTGAGAACTGCCTGATTCGGACCGTTGGCGGGTTTTTCTTTCGATACCCCGATCGGCTCGTACCACGGATTGACATTGCGCTGCAGGTGAACATAGACGGTTTTTCCTTGATCGGACGGTCCGATGTCATGGGGCAAATCTGTCAGCTGAATCCGATTGATGTCGTAGCGGAGCGTGACATAATCGCCGTAAAACAGGTCGCGCGGGTCGACCGGCGCTGTCTTCAGGGTGATCGTTTGACCTGTTGCCGCGATGTATTGGTGCTTGCCGACGAGCGTCAGCAAAAGCACAAGCTGCAGACCGATCAGCAGCAGCAGACGCTTGTTTCTGCTCATGTGCGCCTCGCCCCCTCGACCCATTTTCGCCGCTTGCGCTCAAGGAAGATGCTCAGCGCCAGCAGCAGAATGCCGCCAAGCAGGAAAAACAGCGATTTGTCCATGAAATCCCATGCCAGATTGACGTAGCCGACAAAGCAGGTCAGGCCAAACAGCACGGCACCGAGATTGATTCGCAGCACATCGCGCGTGCGCTCCCCGCCGAGGATCATCCCGCAGGAGAACACAAACAGAGCAGCGAGCTGAATGACGGATTGACCGACAGTCTCCACTCTCTCTCCTATCAGGGCAATGAGTGCGATGGCAACGAAAGGAGCGCAATCAGCCACGAGGTCCGGCCTTTTCCGCCTGACGACGAGGAACGCATAGACGGCGGTCAGTGCAATCAACAGGGTGATGAAGGGATAACCCGGCCCCTCTCTGACGAAAAAAACCGCTCCGGCAAAAACCATCACGACCGAATACAGGAACGTCGCCAAATAGCCTACGCTTGCCAGCACGAGCGGAAACGGCTCGTAGCGCGGCGTTTCCGGCAATAGCCGGGCGATCACAAGACAGAGGAGAAACAACAAGGGAATGGCCACTCCCTCATCCCAGCTGCTCACATCGATAATAGCGATGAGCAAAATAACGCTGATGGCAACAGAAGCGAGCGTAGGCGTACGGAACTTCCACAGAAAAGGGAAAATCCCGACGAGGATGAACAGGTAGTAGAAGCATACGGACAACCCGCTCCGCACCCCGTAGCTCTCCCCGTAAAGGGCGGATACGATCAGAATGAGCAAGGAAGTGACAAACAGGACCTTCTCTTTATAATGCCAGGTCAGTGTTATCGCCCCGAGAAACCAGAAATAAAACGCGACCATGGGATTTCCGGAGAGATGATACATCTGTCCGATCAGGAAAAAGCCTGCGCCATAAATGGCGATCCCTACGATCGTCAGCGCTGAGCCCAGCCTGGCGTAGCCCTTTTGACGCAGGCGATCCCCTGCCAAATAAGCTCCGATCAGCGCAAGGAAAATGATCGCCAGCTTTCCTGCCGGAGCGATCCCGCTCCAGTTGGACGCGATAAATGTCAATATCCCTAGCGCAATCAGGATAGCGGCTAGGATCGGCAAGGAGCTGCCCGCAGTTTTTACCGGATAGCGGGCTGTAATCTGTTCACGCTGCTCTGCCGTAATGATGCCGGCCTTTTCCCATTCCTTTGCCTCTTGAACGATAATGGTTCGTTTATCCATCAAACCCCTCCTTTCCTCTGTCCACTCCGCTTCATGCTCCGAAAACGCGCAGGCATGAAAAAATGGCTTGCATCTGGTGCGCCGCTTACGGGAGGCCGGAGAGTCGGCTCGTCTCCGAAAGCACCACGTCGCCCAAAAAGGATAAAAAATCAGCTCTCGTTCGAACTGATTTGCTGCACGAGGTCTGTAACTAGCTGTTCCATCGTCACCTGGGCAAGAATGCTCTCCATCGCTTCCTGCGCCCGCACGAAAATGACTTGCAGTACCGTTTGGATATTCGCACCTACCGGACATTCCGGATTGGGCTCGTCGTGTATGTGAAACAATTCGCCTTCTTCCACTACATCAACCGCCCTGAATATATCAAGCAACGTAATCTCTCGCAAATCCTTCAACAGGTACGCTCCGCCGCTCCCTGCGTTGACGTTGACCATTCCCGCTCTTTTTAAATAGCCGATCACTCTGCGTATGATCACCGGATTGGTATTGACGCTGCCGGCTATCCACTCCGAGGTGCAATGAGAACTATTTCCCACCGAAAGCAAAGATAAAATGTGCACGGCAACCGAAAATCGACTGCTTATTTTCATGTCACTCACCTCTTTGTTGTAACAATTATAGTTACATCATACCGCAAAGTCAAGGTTGCCCCCTGTCAGATCCTTGCAGAATAAGATGAGCATCAGGCCAATAAGCAGCTGCTTGGCGCCAACCGGGTCATTTCAGCCAATCCGTCAAACAAATCATGGTCAAGAGGCCCATGATAAAAGAAAACGTTGCCGGTCGCTCATGACCGTCACCGTGGCTTTCCGGGATCAGTTCCTTGTAGACGACGAAAAGCATGGCACCTGCGGCAAACGCAAGCCCATACGGAACGAGGAAGCTAAGCCTGGACGTAAATTGATAGCCGAGCAAACAGGAGCCCAGCTCGATCACCCCTGTGAAAATCGCGTACACGAGCGCTTTGCCTCGGCCAACACCACGTGTGATCAGAAATAAGGCGGTGAGAAACCCTTCCGGTACATTTTGCAAACCGATGACGAAGGCGACGAGATTGCCCAGGTTTTCATAATGACTGGCAAAGCTGACGCCGACTGACAGGCCTTCGGGCAAGTTGTGCAGGGTCATCGCTGTGACGAACATCATGGAAGCCGGATCGAGTGAAGATGTCGAATGTGCATGGTCCATTTCGATATGCGGCAGGAATTTTTCCAGCATGGTCAACACGACTGTTCCCAACAGAATCCCGCAGCAGAGCACAAGCAGGTTGGAAATTTTCAGCGCAGAAGGAATCAGGCCGTACGTCGAGGCGGCGACCATAATCCCAGCAGTAAAGGCAAGGAGTACGTCCCTGGCGCGGTGGGTAACATTGCTCAGCAGCATCGCAGGCAGTGCACCCAACGCTGTCGCCAGGGAAGAGGCGATGCCCGCCGACAAAATCGAATCCATAACAGACCTCCCCGAACAAGCTCATACCCCACAATATGAGCCAGCGGGAAAAAAAGAACTGTCCAGACGGTTCCAGATGTCCTGTTCTGGCTGACCCAAGCCAGTCCGGGGAAAGCTGAAATGACTCTCGGCTGTTCGCCAAAAAACCGCCTGACCATAGCGGCCAGACGGTTCTGTTGTTTGCGTATACGCAAGGAATGCTATAAGCCAGGTTCTGTCTCTCCCGTGCTTCAAGCGGGGCTTCCCCTCGCACCAAGAGTGGTAGTCATCTATCTATGGCAGCATGCTGCCATCCGTCCCTCCGTTTGATTCCTTCGGGACCGGTTCCCCTACCAAATTTGGGTTTCTCGCTCGCAGGGTTTACCGCGTTCCATCTTCCCTGTCGCCAGAGAAGCTACGTTTCTGTGGCACTTTCAGCGTACTCGGGTCTACGAGAGAACCCTTTCCACGCCGTCAGCGAAGCAGAACGCCTCGCTGCCCTGGTTTGCACCAGGTACGAACACTCCAAGCATCTCAGCTTGGGCGAGCCTGGACTTTCCTCTATTGCCAATCTCTCAGAGATTGCAACAGCGACTACCCACATTCCTTGCGTCTCGTTGTAAATCAGCAAAGAATAATATATCACAGATCGATTCCGCCAGTCAACTGTACGTACATGGTTTAACTTCCAAAATAAACCATTTAGCCAGCTTTCGGTAACAAACTGGTCTTTCGCAACCATGCTATTGTAAAATAATCAGGGAACGCAACAGGAAAAAGGAGGAATCGTCGTGGTCACCATCACTCCCCCTGCCGCTGCCCGGCTGCGACAGCTCATACTGCAGGAACCGGATGCGGATGCGCTGGGAATAACCATTCGCGTCACGACGACGGGCTGCAGCAGCTATTCCTATAGCATCGCCATAACGGAAGCTGGCAGCCAGGACGAAGCCAGCGTGATTGAAGGGATACGCGTCTTCCATCGACCGGAAGACAATGCTGGACGGTCTTCGTATCGATATCAACAAGCTGACCGGACGCTTCGAAATCATTCAGCCACATCTGCCGCAGACAGGTTGTCCGTCGCCATATTAATGGTCCGCACATACTGGACACACTACGAACAATTCACTTTTACACGAACAGTCAAGGAGGTACACGCATATGCTGATTTTGCCATTCGCAAACAAATACCCAACCATCGATCCATCCGTCTTTCTGGCCAAAGGCGTCGTCATTTCCGGTGATGTCACGATCGGCGCGGATTCTTCCATCTGGTACAACACCGTCATTCGCGGAGACATTGCCCCCACGACGATTGGCCGCCGGGTCAGCGTTCAGGATAACAGCACACTGCACCAGAGCCCGGGCAATCCACTGATTCTCGAAGACGAGGTCACTGTCGGCCACAATGCCGTCCTGCACAGCTGCATCGTCCGCAAGGGTGCCTTGATCGGCATGGGAACGATTATCCTCGACGGAGCAGAAATCGGTGAAGAAGCGATGGTCGCGGCCGGTGCATTGGTTCCTCCCGGCATGAAGGTTCCCCCGCGTACACTGGTCGTCGGCTCACCGGCCAAAGTAAAGCGGGAATTGACAGAAGCCGATTTCGCCGAGCTTCGCCGCATTCGTCAATCGTACGTAGACAAAGGGCAGATATACAAACGCTTGGAGGCGGAAGCCGAGACGCTCAAGCCAAACACAGCGCCGTCCGTCTAAGGCTGGGCGCTCGCTTGGGACGGAGCCAAAGCGACGCCGCACAGCGAAAAAGTCCGCTGCTGGCATTCTGCCGGCAACGGACTTTGCTTCGTTATCACTGGCTGCGCACATGCTGCAGCAGCTCGTATGAGCGAATCGCTGTCTCCAGATGCTTGCGGTCCGGCTGTTTGCAGGTGACATATTGCTGCAGAAAAGCTGACAGCCGATACACGGGCTTGGCGTACTTGCGCAAATATCGCTCAAGGTACAGCCCTGCCAAACTGCCCATAGCCCCTGCGAGCACGCTCCACTCCAGCGGAGCAAACGGCAGCGTCAACAGAAAGGGGAGAAAAAAACATACGACGATGTTCGTCGAGCAGCCATCGTTCACAATGTTGGCTTTGCCGATTTGCTCCAGTGCTTCCA
>CAMIVR010000066.1 GCA_946402065.1 uncultured Brevibacillus sp.
TTCACAAAGAGTTCGTCATCCCCGCCTCGCTTCGCCAGGCAATGCCCTTCCAGGCGAGAAATCACGAGGATTTCAGCAATATGTTCCACCAGGTTTGGAAGGAAATGGAGGAGGTCGACCATGCAGCAAATTGACCGCAATGCGCTACATCTCGCCTATTTGCGGGGCAAAGTCCGGCAGCGTTGGCTCGTACACCTCTGTCAGCTTCTGCTGCTCGTACTGTTTCTGGGAACATGGGAATGGGCTGCCCAGACGGGGCACATCAACGTTTTGCTGTTCAGCTCTCCATCCAAAATCGCCGTGCTGTTCTGGCAGCAGCTGACCAATGGCAGCCTTTTGCCGCACACGTACGTTACCGTAATGGAAACAATCGTCGGCTTTTGCCTGGGCACGTTGCTGGGCACGCTGCTGGCCACGCTCATCTGGTGGTCGCCGTTTCTCTCGCGTGTCCTCGAACCGTATCTGGTCGTTGCCAACAGCATGCCCAAGGTTGCCATCGGACCGATTTTCATCGTCGGACTCGGCCCCGGCCTGCTCTCCATCATCGGCATGGGCTGTGCGATTTCCATCGTCATCACGACGATCGTCATCTACACGAGCTTCAAGGAGGTCAATCCCAACTACGTCAAAGTCATGCAAACGTTCGGGGCGAACAAGCGGCAGGTGTTCACCAAAGCGATACTGCCGGCAACGATTCCCACCATCGTCTCGACGCTGAAAGTCAATGTCGGCCTCTCCTGGGTCGGCGTCATCGTCGGAGAGTTCCTCGTCTCGCAAAAAGGGCTGGGCTATCTGATCATATATGGCTTTCAGGTGTTTAATTTCACATTGGTAATGATGAGCCTGGGTGTGATCGCTGTCGTCGCGACACTGATGTACCAAGCTGTCAGCTACCTGGAGAGCCGGCTGACGAAACAGTTTCAATAGCGATCGTAAACGTTCCGAAATTACAAAAAGAGGCACGCCACGCTGCGCGCACCTCTTTATTCTGCCCTGTCGACGCTTCCTTACCAGATTTTCCACCAGGACTTTTTCGCTGTTTCCGTCGCGGTTTCCGGGTTCCCTGCGGGTGCGGCAGCCTGCTGCACGATCTCCTCTGGAATCCGGGCGACGAATTGCTCGACCATCGCCCTGATTTGGTCGGAACCGTTATCTCTCATCTGCTGCAAAACTCCGAGTGCCTTGTCAGCCTGTTCCGTGGCCAAATACGCACTGGCAAAGTTGAATCCGGTGTACGGATATTCGAAATCAGGCTTCCAGTACTGCTCGGCAATCTGGATTAACTGGTACACATAGCCGGCTTGCCCCAGCTCGCCTGTCACGTTCATCAGCACCTGCTCATTTTCGTTGGAGCGCTTGATCGCCTCTTGGAACGATTGCATGGCAGCCAGCAGATTGCCATCCTGAAGGGAAAATTTCCCCAATAGCAGGTGCGGGCGCCAGGCGTGCTCCGGCTCGCCCAGCTTTTGCAAATCGGCATAGAGCTCGGCTCTTTTATCGAATTGCAGAAAGCTCTGCACGTACATGTCCAACCCGTTCTCCTGGTTCGGATCAAGTACGAGGCTGGCCTGAAGCGTTTCAAACGCCTTTTGCTCATCGCCTTCAAGCGCGAATATTTTTGCCAGATTGGAGTACGCCCCGCCGGATTCGGGAAATTGCGTAATGCATTCCGCCAGGACCCTTTTGGCCTGCTCCAGCTCCCCTGCCTGCATGTGTACGATAGCCCGGAAGTTAAGCGCCGGCTCAATCCGGCCGTACAGCTCAAGCAAGCGATCTGCGGCTTTGGCAGCGTGCTTGGGGAATTGATCGCGGACGAGCTCCATGGCGTACTGGCGAAGCGGCTCGCGCTCATCCCAGTACAGCTTCAGATTGTGCGGGATCACTTTCTTTTCGTACTCTTCCCGGGACATTTCCACGCGCTGGCCGTGCTCATTGGTAAACTCGATAAAATCAGACATGGAACAGCCTCTCTCTCTTTGATAACTATCGGATCATCGCTTGCTCACGGTATGACGGACGCTGCTGCAATCAGATCCATGCCTTTATGTTCACTTTGCGGATAAACTCTTCCGGCGTTTCCTTCAGAGGGGGATCGTTGTTATCATCGGAATCCGCTGTATCTTCAATGCCCATCAGTTGGCGAAAGAGCGCTTCGTTGCGCGTCAACAGGGCATGGTCCAGCAATGCTTCGCGGTGCACACGCTCTGCTTCCTGCTCCAGCAGCTGCTCCTCCAAAGCGATGTCGGCTTCCAGAATCGGGTAGTGTTTATCAGTGCGCGGCACGCGGATCACCCATTCAAAAGCGCTGTCGGGATTGCGGTCGCGGGCAATTATATAGGCATGTTCTCCTATCGGAAGAGATTGCTCGAAGGTGTCGGCGACGATAATGACTCTCTGTCCTAGTTTGAACATTTTTATTCAACTCCTCTTTTATACACAACACTGATTATAATATACTAATTGTTTCGAATATAGGAAAGGAAAATTATTCGAAACTTGTTGGAATAGGAAAAATCGGCTACACTTGCACATAAGCGGATTTTTGATTTTTTTGGGTACAAGAACGAGGTGAAAACAAAATAATGTCGACTTCCTTTTCTTTCTTCATCATGCTGTGGATGTTCATTCTGGTCGGGCTGTTTGCGATTGGCGGATTTTTCATGTTCCGCAAGTTTTTAAAGTCGATGCCAAAAGCCGACGGCAAATCAGACCTGGACTGGCAGGACTACTACATCGACAAGACAAGAGACCTCTGGACAGCGGAAACCTTGGCGTTTCTGGATGAACTGGTCGCTCCCGTACCGCAGATGTTTCGCGACGTGGCCCGCCGCTCCATCGCCGGCAAAATCGGCCAGTTGGCGTTAGAAGAAAAAGCGGACACAATGACGACTGATCTCATCATTAAAGGATATATTATCGCAACACCGAAACGGGATCACAAGTGGCTGATCACGCACCTGGAGAGCAAGCAAATCAACTACTCGGCTTACGAGAAGTACCTCAAAGCGTAAGCGAGCGTGATACCGGGACGGGCTGCCAGGCACGCAACAGATCTGGTTGTTCGCATAGACGTCTGTTCAGCTGATTTACTGCCAGTGTATTGATCGTCGTAAAAAAAGGTACCAGGTAGATAGATGCCGGGATGTTCCCATCGTCATGTTGATGACTGCGGGGCATCTTTTTTTTGGGGGAAAAGACGTACACTGTTTCGGTTCATTTACGCTGCGATGAACAGGAAAAGCATCGGCGAGGTCGAAATGATTTTGGTATCTCCTGTTTGTTTTTGGAATTTCACCCAATTGGAGGTGCCTATGATCAAAGATTTGCTGCTAGATATTCTCGACATTCTGTTTCCGCTGCTGCTCTATCAATTCGTCATTCTCACCAGATCTACGATGGAGACGGTTCAAAAACAGCTGCTGCTCGGACTGTTATGCGGCGCAGGAATCGTCTCGTCGATGCTGTTGCCGACTGTCATAACGAATGACTTTGAAGGAGACCTGAGAAGCATACCGCTGATCATTTCGCTGTTGTACGGGGGCTATATCGGCGGGTTCCTCTCTCTCGCCAGTCTCTTGATTTGCCGTTGGTTTATCGCCATGGACGGTTTTGTTCTCAGCCTTGTCGCTTCGATCGCGATTAGTATCGGCACTGCTTTTTTTGTCGCTCGTTTTGACAAAAGACAGCCTTTACACAGACTTACCATCTGCATGGGTCTGACGCTCGCTGCCTTTTTCCTGCTATGGTTCACCTCTCTCCTCTCAGATCAAGCGTTTGAGCGAACCGGCCTGTCGGGCACCGTGCAAATCGGACTGCTGCATCTCGTGACGATGTGCATGTCTGTGTATTTAATGGAAGTTTCCATTCAAACACACTCGCTGCAAAAACAAATGGTGGGCACGGAAAAATTGAATGCAATCAGTCAACTGTCCGCTTCCGTGGCACATGAAATCCGCTCGCCCTTGACGGCTGTGAAAGGCTTCTTGCAGCTTGTCTTGCGCGATGTCGACGGTAAAAACAAGGAATACCTGGAAATGGCAGCAGACGAAGTAAGTCGCGCAGAGTATATCATCAACGACTTTCTCAATTTTGCCAAGCCTCAATTGGAAACCATCGAAGCGCTGTCGATTCCGGAAATACTGAAGCAGGTTAAAGAATCGGTCCCTTCCGGTGAAAACGTGGAGTTGTTCGTGGCCTCAGATGAAAATCTGACGATCCGTGCAGACCGATTTAAAATCAGACAAGCGCTGTTTCACATCGTAAAAAATTCACTGGATGCTTCCGTGTCGACCGAAAGCTCAGTATCGATAACGGCTTTTCGTGAATCAGATACGGTTTGCATCAGCATTCGCGATCAAGGGGTGGGCATGACTGAAGACGAGGTCGCGCGGCTGGGGACTCCTTTTTACTCGACAAAAACAAACGGTACGGGACTGGGGCTGATGGTGGCGTTTAAAATCATCCATGCCATCGGCGGAAAAGTGGAGTTTACGAGCGTGAAAGGCGAAGGGACCGAGGCGCGGGTGTCGCTGCCTGCCGCAATTTCCCGCAATCCTTGATCGGTATGCCAGGCGGGCTGCAGCTTGGACCGCTTTCCGATCGCCCTGCCTTGCGATAAATTGAATTCTCGCCGTAGCCAAGAAGGCTGCTTGCCCAGTCGCCAAAAAACCGCTGGCAGGACAGCCTTCTTCCGCTGCCTACTTTCCCGAAATCCCCCCGGAAACCAAAAACGCCATCACATCGGCACTATCAGCTGCAAGCGGTTGAACCTTCTCCTTGGGAAACAGCAAAACATTGCCGGCGAAATTATACGATTGGGGAAAGTACACGGCGATGTGATCATCCAGGCCGAATAGCTCCAGTGATTCACGGGTGATGAAGCCGACCGCTTTCCCCGCGCCGTCCGGTGTGATGCTGACCAAAACAGGCTTGTCAAAGCTTTTTTTATCCCCCACAAAAGCACCCATGACGTCTTTGATCGAGCTGTAAATCAGCTTGACGAACGGCAGTCTGTCAAACAGCGTATCGATCAGCGACAGCACGCTCTTGGTCAACACATTGGAAGTGAGGATGCCGACGACGAAAATGAGCAAAATCGTCAGCAAAAATCCGACGCCGGGTATGGAAAAGCCCAGCCACCCGTCGACGGTGACAAACACTTTATAGAGAATAAACAAGGTGACGGCCAAGGGAATGGTGAACAGCAAGCCCTCGAAAAAATAACGAACGATCCGTCTCATTCGCTATACTCCCTTCTGTTTTCGTGATGATTCTGATTATTGTACACCCTTCCCCGGCACAGTGGCAAAGGAATTGTTCACAGGACGTGTCCGCCGAGTTTTGTTATGATAAGGGTAAAAGATGTTCAACCATCGCTTGAAAGGGGTATCATGATGGAGCAAAATCATCTCGTCTCGATCGATTGGCTGCATAACCACCTGAAGGACCCGAATCTGGTCATCGTCGATTGCCGCTTTGCCTTGGGCAAGCCCGGGGGAAACGGCTTGGCTGAATATATGGAGGGACATATTCCCGGAGCGCTGTACGTGGATCTGGAGCAGGACTTGTCCGGGGCCAAATCCGTGCACGGCGGGCGTCATCCGCTGCCCGAGACCGATACGCTTGCAGCGCTCTTCTCGACGATCGGCATCGATGCAGAGACGACGGTAATCGCCTACGACGAGCAGGATCTGGCGATGGCTGGCCGTCTTTGGTGGCTGCTGCGCTACCTGGGGCATGAAAAGGTCGCCGTATTGAACGGAGGCTTTTCCGCTTGGCGCAAGCACGGCAAACCAGTCTCAACGGAAGTGCCCACGCCGACGAGCAAAACGTTTACGCCCGTCATTCAGCACGATATGCTCGTCTCTGCGGAGCAAGTGAAGAACCGCAGTGCTGACTGTGCCTTGCTCGACTCCCGTGCCGGCGAACGCTACCGCGGCGAAGTCGAGCCGCTCGATCCGAAAGCCGGACACATCCCCGGTGCACGCAATTACTTCTACAAACAAAACTTCTCGCCAGAGGGCGACATGCTGCCTGCAGAAAAGCTGCAGGAGCGTTTTTCCGGCTTGTCGGCAGATCAGGAGATTGTCGTGTATTGTGGCTCCGGTGTGACCGGCTGTGTAAATGTACTGGCGCTGTACCAGGCCGGCCGCACGGATGCGAAGCTGTATGCGGGAAGCTGGAGCGATTGGATTTCTTATCCGGAGAATCCGGTGGCGACGGGGGAAGAGTAAGAGCCAAGAGGTCGCGTTGGACGCGGATTTGGGAGCTGTGGCGGCGGATTTGCAGCCCAAACCGTTTTGGGAATATCCCCTGCTGCACTGGGATGCGATGTTTCATGGCGGCGTACGCGCCCAGCTTGCGACGAATCACTATGCGATTCCACTGATGCGGGAACAGCAGGCAGGGTTGATCGTTCATACAACCTTTCACTGCGATGACCAATATTTGTCCACGTTTTACTACGATCTGGCGAAAAACGCGATCAATCGGATGGCCTTCGGCTTGGTGCAGGAGTTGAAAGATGACGGGATTGCAGTCGTCGCCGTTTCACCGGGATGGATGCGGACGGAGCTGGTGCTGGCCAATTTCCAGACGGATGAACAGAACTGGCGCAATATTCCCGCATTGAGCCGCACGGAATCGCCTTACTATCTGGGGCGTGCAGTCTGCGCGTTGGCCGGGGACGACCAGGTGATCAGGAAGAGCGGCCACGTTGTACAGGTTGGCCAGCTCGCAGAGGAATACGGATTTACCGACATTGACGGTCGGCTGATCCCTCCCTTCCGTATATAGTCTTGCCAGCGCTGTTTTCTATGACCATGTGAAGCAAGGGAGCGCCCCCCTTATGGCCTTCAGTTGCTTTGAGGTGCGCTTCC
Organism: uncultured Brevibacillus sp.; assembly: GCA_946402065.1. Taxonomy (GTDB): domain Bacteria; phylum Bacillota; class Bacilli; order Brevibacillales; family Brevibacillaceae; genus Brevibacillus_D. Next base: position 6,879 of record CAMIVR010000066.1, read on the forward strand.
ACAATCACTGCACTTCATCAATTGAACCAGCCTATTTGTAGCACCGGTCTGCCGATCACTCTGTTCAACTCGAAGAATGCCCGTCCAAATCGGCAAGCTGCAAAATAATCGGGCAGTGATCACTCCCCATAATCTGGCTGTCGATTTGGGCGTCGATCAATGCGGGTTTCAGTCTTTCCGATGCGAGGAAATAGTCGATGCGCCACCCGACGTTCCGCTCCCGCACTTTCGGCATATTCGACCACCATGTATAGGCGTCCGTCCGATCGGGGTAGAAGTGCCGGAAGGTGTCGATAAATCCTGCTGCCAGCAGCGTGGTCATCTTTTCCCGCTCTTCGTCGGTGAATCCGGAGTTGCCGCGGTTCGACCTGGCATTTTTCAAGTCAATCTCTTCGTGTGCGACATTCAAATCACCGCAAACAATTACGGGCTTTTGGGCATCCAGGCCCAAGAGATAGCTGCGGAAACGCTCCTCCCACTCCAGCCTGTAGTCCAGTCGGGACAGATCGCGCTTGGCATTCGGCGTGTACACCGTGACGAGGTAGCAGTGTTCGAACTCCAATGTTATGATCCGGCCTTCCGGCTCCTCATCCACTTCCATTCCGTAGCGCACCGAAAGCGGTTTGATCTTGCTGAACACAGCCGTTCCGGAATACCCCTTCTTGACTGCGTAGTTCCAGTACTGCAGATACTCCTCGCCCAGGTCCAGCGTTATTTGTCCGTCCTGCAGCTTCGTTTCCTGCAGACAAAATACATCTGCGTCCGTTTCTTTGAAGTAATCCATAAACCCTTTATTGACGCATGCTCTGATGCCGTTTACATTCCAGGATACAAGTTTCATCATCATCGGGCTCCTTATCTAAAGCGATTGTTCTTCTCCTAGTGTAACATGCGGTGCAAGTGCTTCTGGTCCCGCTTTATCGCACTTTTCGGTACAAGAACCCGGTATAGCTTTTCACGGGTACGCATATATGTATAGAAGTCTTTGGGCGATGAAGTTCGCCGTTGCAGTCTTCGGGCAGATGACTCCTACTAACGCGATTTCGTCGTTGGTAGGAGTTTGTTTTTTGGCAGAGGTACATTTACGCAGAATCGCGCTGCCAACCACAGGGGTGTGTGGCATTGACGCTTGTACCTCAAAGAATTGCGCTTCGGGTAACTTCTGAAGAGGTGGTCATTATTCCAAAGTCGCTTGCTGTCCTGCTCGGTTCTTTCCTTCTTGCCATTGGCATTAATGTTTTCCTCGTCCCGCACAAGCTTTTGGACGGAGGGTTTATCGGAATCGCCTTGCTTTTCAACTACATCCTGCATCTCAACGTCGGATGGGTTACCTTCATTTGCAGCGCCCCCGTTTATCTGTATGCCTTGCTCCGGCATCGGCCTTACTTTTACAACAGCATATTCGGACTTGTTTCCTCCTCTTTGCTGATTGACTTCTTCCGTGACGGCCAAAAATGGATCGGGTTTAGCGTCGAGCTGGATCCACTGTTATGCTCGATTGTCGGTGGGATATTCGTCGGGGCGGGGTCGGGTCTCATGCTTCGGCACAAGACAAGCACAGAAGGGGCGGACTTGCTGGCACTGTTCCTGTCCGATTTTTTCTCCCTGAACGTCGGATTTGTCATTTTCTTTCTCGATTTTTTGATCATTTGTTTTGGAACACTTGTCTTGCCCGATATTCCGCTTTTGCTCTCGACGATCATGATCATAACGGTGAGCATTGTCACCAGTCTCTTTACGCATGCTGCACCAGTATCCCGGCCAACCACTTGGATACGCTTGGCCCGTTGGTCGAGAGGAAAAAAATGACAGATTTGCAAAAACCGAAACAGGATGGACTGATATTCAGCCCATCCTGATAAAACGCTAGCCGCTCGGTACCCTTCTCCTCTGTGATTTTCGCCCATCATCTGGTTCGATCAATCTGCGTTTCTCCCACCCCTGCACAGTAAGGTAACCTGGAGATGGAAATGCGCCAGTCTACCCCAATGAAGCGACCAGTGGCTTGGCTGTATGCAGCGGCGACGTGAGGTGATCTGTCAGTGGAATGCGTTTTTCCGATTCATCCACGGTAAAAAAGTGTAGCTGCTCAATCGGAACCGAGACGACCACGTTTGCCTGCGGACGCAGCATGACAGGATACGGCGATGCCACCTGGAATCTGCACCGCTCGGCTGCCAGATGATGCACGTAAACCGCTCCCAGGTACTCGCTGCGCACGTACTTGCAAGCAAATACGACATTTGCTGCATGTGGCTTGCTGCTTGCGAGCGCGTCCGCGTGGATCGTCATCGCTTCCGGTCGGACGCCAAGCTGCAGCGGCTTTGCGGAGAATTGCTTCAGTCCTACCTGGACCTCGTGCGGCAAGGGAACCACCTGACCTGCCAGGAGCATGCCCTCCTCGATCACCTGTATCGGCATGACATTCATCGGCGGGTTGCCGATAAATGTCGCGACGAACCGATTAGCCGGACGGTTGTAGATGTCATCAGGCGTGCCGACCTGCTGGACGTGGCCTTTTTTCAGCACGGCAATGCGCTGGCCGATCGTCATCGCCTCTACCTGGTCGTGTGTGACGTAGACCATCGTCGCCGGATAAGCCTCATGCAGCTCGACCAGCTCATTGCGGGCATTGGTGCGAAGCTGGGCATCGAGATTGGACAGCGGTTCATCAAGCAAAAAATACGGCGACTGCTGCACGATAGCCCGACACAGGGCGACGCGCTGCCGCTGCCCGCCGGAGAGCTCGCGCGGCTTTCGGTCAAGCAAGTGGCCAAGCTCCAGTTTGTCCGCCACTTCGCGAATGCGTCTCGTGATTTCCGCTTTCGCCTGCTTGCGCAGCTTGAGCGAAAAAGCGATGTTGTCAAAGACGGACATATGCGGGTACAACGCGTAATTTTGAAAGACCATGGCGACATTGCGCTCGCTGGCATCGATGCCGTTCATCCGCTTGCCACCCATGTATATCTCTCCTGACACAGGCTGCTCCAAGCCGGCGATCAAGCGCATGATCGTCGTCTTTCCGCAGCCGGACGGACCGAGCAGAACGAGTCGTTCCCCGCTCGCAATCTCCAGATCAAGCGAGGAAATGACCGTTTCGTTGCCAAATGTCTTGCGAACTGATTTGAATTGAACACTGTGCTGGTGTTGCACTGCACGACCTCCCTTTCATTGCTTGCTTCCCGTTAGCCTTTTACACCCGTGCTGATAAAGCTGTTGATGATGTGCCGGTTGATCAGCAGGAATGCGATCAACGGCGGCAGCGAAGCCAATGTCGCCACAGCCATCATCGGTCCCCAGGAAGTCCCGCCCTCCGCACTGATAAATTGCTGCAAGGCCAGCGGAATGGTCAGCATATCGTCGTCATTGATGACCAGGAGCGGCCAGAAATACTCATTCCACACATTGATGAACAGCAGGACGCCCAAGGCAAAAATCGTCGGGCGAATAACCGGCACTGTTATTTTCCATAGAATGTGCCACTCGCCCGCTCCGGCTACCTTTGCCGATTCATACAGACTGACGGGAATCGTCCGGAACGCCTGCCGCAGCAGAAACACACCCATGCCCGCTGCGAGCTGCGGGACGACCAGCCCGGCATACGTATTGAGCCAGCCGAGCTTGCTGATCAACAAGTAGTTGGGCAGCATCGTCACCTGAATTGGCACCAGCATACTGGCGACGATAAGATAAAACAAAAATTGCCGTCCTTTAAACGTAAAGCGGGTAAACGCGTACGCCGCGAGAATGCTTGTGAACAACTGGAAGACCGTGACGAGAAATGCGACGACAAACGAGTTCAGCAAATAACGAATAACCGGTACCGAATTGATCACGTGCATGATGTTTTCCACGGTAAACGGAGCAGGCATCGGGTTGAGAAAATCGCTGAAAATTTGATCGGCCTGCTTGAATGCCGTACTTATCATCCAAATCAGCGGAAAAAAACTGAAGATCAGGCAGACGACCAATGTCAGATTCCAGCCGAAGCGCTTAATTTTCATAGTACGCCCTCCGATCCATGACCAGCGCCTGCACGATAATCAGCAGGAGAAAAATGGCAAAGGTGATGATCGCCGTCGCTGAAGCCAACCCGCTGCGGAAAAACTGGAAGCCGTACTGATAGACGAGAAACACGAGATTGGTCGTCGCCTGGTTAGGGCCGCCATTCGTCAGCATCTCAACCGGAACGAACACGTATTGAATCCCGACGACGATCGCTGTGACAAAAACGTAAATCAGCGTGCCGGACGTTAACGGAATGATGATTTTGCGCAGCATGCCGAAGCTTGACTTCAGACCTTGCACCCGTGCTGACTCGCTCATTTCCTGCGGTACCGCCAAGAGACCGGCCAATAAAATGATGAAGTTGTAGCCAAACGCTTTCCAGATGACCGACAGGCCTACCGCCCACTTGGCCCAGGCCGGATCGCTCAGCCAGTTGATCGGTGCGATGCCGATCGTGCCCAGCAGGTGGTTCAGCACGCCAATGACGGGGTTGAACAGCCAGAGGAATACGATCGACGATACCGACAGGGATACGACAGTCGGGGTGAAAATCGCCCCTTTGTAAAACGCTCCCTGGCCTTCTTTCACCTGAGTGACGGCATACGCGACCAAAAAGGGGGCGGCAAACAGGCCGATCAGCAATATCAAGGCGTATATCCCTGTGTTTTGGAATGCTGTCCAAAACTCGTCACTGGTCAGCAAGTCGGTGTAATTGGCCAACCCTACCCACTTCGGGTGGGGGCTGACCATATTCCACTCGAGCAGACTGATGTGTACGGATTGCAGCAGCGGATAATAGACGAAGATCAACAGCGGCAACAGGGCCGGGAGAATGTAGACATACGGCATCAAGGTTCGCCATAGACGTTTCATTTCGCGGTTTGGGCCTCCAGCTTGTTCGTGATCTTTTGCGCGTGGGCAAGCACCAGCTCTACCGGGGTTTCTTCGCGGTACTCCAGAATCGCCCGGCAGTCGTGCTCAAGGCTGTTCAACGCATCCCACACCGGCTGCCACTGAATCGTACCCATCTCAACAGGCAAATGCAGGTCATCAATGCCGTCGTTGTCGTGCAGATGAACAGCGCACAGCTTCGTGCCCAGCTTGCGGATCAATGCAGGAACATCCCAGCCGTTGATATGGGCGTGACCGACATCGACCAGCGCCTTGATCGTCGGAATCTGCTCGAACAAGTTGACGAATTCCTCCTCATCAAACAAGACAAAGCTGCGCAAGCCGATATTTTCGACTGCTACCTCGATGCCCAGCTTTTTCGCTTCCGCGCCCAATTTCGCCAGATTCTCCATGGCGTACTGCTGCGATTCGCGGCGCAGGAAGAGCGGCGTCGAGTACAGGCTGGGATGAATCACCACGTGTTCGGCCCCCATCCGCGCCGACCATTCCAGGCTTTGTTTGTAGATGTCCAGAGAGTACTGGCGAATCTCCGGAAAGCGCGCACTGGCCAAATTCAATTCCCAGATCGGGGCATGCACCGTGAGCGGTCCCGTATGCCCCCGATAGCGTTTCAGTTCGCGGTCCCAGTCAAGCGGCTCAAGCCAGTTCGGACCGTCCATGGAAATCTCGATTCCGCCCTTCCACACGTTCAGCAATTCCACAGCATCGTCGACGCGATTCATGTACGGCAACAGGTTAATAAAGGTTCTCATCAGATCCGCCTCTTTTCTTGTGTAATGGAAGATTTACTGAAGCAGCTTGTTGACTTTTTCTTCTGCATTTTTCAGCGCAGCCGCCGCGTCCGTTTTGCCGGAGAGAATCTCATCACGGGCATCCAGCAGGGCCTGCTCGGCTTGCAATCCGTTTGCACCCGGGAAGTTGACCCACGGAATGACGTCGTTCATCTGCTCAAGCGCCGGTTTCATCAGCGGATTGGTTTCCAGGAATGACTTCAAACCGTTCGGATCTTCTGCGACGCCTTTGCGCGGAGGCAAGTAACCTGTCGCTTTCGTCCACGTCGCCAGCGATTCCGGCGACTCCATGTACTTGATAAACTCCCAGGCAGCCGCTTGTTTCTTCTCGTCCTTGGAGAAAATGAACAGGGCGTTGCCGCCAGCCGGCACAGAGCGTTTTTTGCTGCCGAACGTCGGGAACAGCGTATTGCGCAGATCGAATTTGCTTTGACTTTGCAGGTTTTCCCGCTTGGCAATGGTCGTGATGACCATCGCTACTTTCCCGTTGACGAACGCCTGAAGACCTTCCTCCCACTTCGCATGCAAGGCCCTCTTGTCTTTCACCATGTCGCCGATAAGCTGATACGACTGAATCACTTCCGGATTGTTAAACACAGCCTGAACCTTGCCGCTATCTTTTTTGATCCACTCGCCGCCATTTGATCGGGCCAGGGCATATTGCGCCCAGTTATCCGGTGGCTCTTGAATGTACAGACCGTAGTTGCCGGTTTTGTCTCTGACAAGTGCGCTTAGCTGCTGGACCTCTTCCCATGTTTTCGGCGGCTTTTCCGGGTCCCAGCCAGCCTGTTTGAGCAGGTCGGCATTGTAGTACATGACCGGATTGCTTACGGAGTACGGAAGACCGGCCAGCTTGCCGTCTGCCGTCTGCCCCAGCTCGAGTACGTTAGGCAAGTAGTTGTCTTGTATGAACGTCGGGTCCTTTGGATCCCGCTTGGCCACCTCTTCCACTGGTGTATAGGGGACATTTTCCGATACATACGTGATGAAATTGTAGCCGATTTGCGCGACATCCGGCGGATTGCCGCCGCTGATGCCCGCTTGTGCTTTTTGCAACAATCCTGCGTAGTTGCCGGGCTGGAATTTTTCAACGACTTGAATATCCTGATGCGTTTCGTTAAATTTGTCCACCAATGCCTTGACGCCCCCGCCGCCAAAATCCTGCGAGTTCACATGCCAGTACTCGATCGTGATCGGTGCAGCCGAGCTGCCGTTCGCAGTCGGTGTTGTACTCGGTGACGTACCTTGATTCGCATTGTTCCCGGTTGCACAGCCAGCCAGCGATGCGCTTAAGCTGAGGGTGATGCAGGATGTTAAAGCTGCCTTTCGCCATTTACTCATATCCGGTCCTCACTCCTAGCAGTAGTTCTGGATTTTTGCAAAATCCATCGTTTCATGCTTTTTTCTCTTTGCATGTCTGTCATGAATTTTACATTCGCTTTGTTAGGCCACTGTTAAGGGGAGGATAATAAGTGTGAACCTTCCGTGAATGCCGTTTACAAAACAGCGCTTGTCATAAAGGGAGAATTAATAGGAGACTTCCCATGTACTCCATCGGTTTTCGGTACCGATTCGCTGTAGCAAGGCCGTCTGCGGGTGAAGGGCATTTTTTACAATTTCTTATAAATTGCACCGCAATGGTTCAGCAAACGGTTGGCTGCATTTTTAATTGAAGGGAGCCGCAAAAAATGATACGATGTCAACTCTCATTCTCTTTTTTACTCAATTCCAAATGAAACGGGGGCTACCATGATTATTGCCAAGCGAGATTTTCATGTTAACGGGCTGCATTACACGATCAGATCTGCAGCTGTTGCCGATGCAAAGGATTTGTCTGAAGTGCGATTGCAGATTGATGGAGAGACGGAGAACCTGGACAGGGAAAAAGGGGAAGCGTTCATCGACATACCCGGATTTGAACAGATCATTCAAACGGACACAGCAAATCCGCGAAACCTGTTTCTGGTGGCGGAGGCCGGGGAGCGAATCGTCGGCTTTTCTCGCTGCGAAGGCAATCCATTAAAACGCTTCGCGCATAAAGTAGAGTTTGGGGTATGCGTATTAAAAGACTTCTGGGGCTACGGAATTGGAAAAAATTTGTTAACTGAATCGATTGCTTGGGCTGATTCCACCGGCATTACAAAAGTGAGTTTGAATGTTTTGGAAACAAACGACAAAGCGATCGCCCTGTATAAGAAGCTCGGGTTTGAAATAGAAGGAGTCTTAAAAAATGACAAACTTCTCAGCGATGGGAAATACTATAACACGCTGATGATGGGGAGATTTATTGAATAAGAAAAGATAGGCTTCACTCGTAACTTCCTTGAGATACTCCCGCTGCTAAGCGAGTGGCTTTTGGGTGTAGTTACGTTTTGACTGATCCATTAAAAGAAAAAGCGGATCCACGGGTCCAACAATTATCTTGGGTGCTATCGACATATCGCTGCGCGAAGGAAAGCATCGGGCGGTTGTTTCCGTTTCCCATTCCATGATGACGATTGCCTACCATCTATTGACTCGCAATGAAGATTACCGTGATCTGGGAGCTAATTATTTTGAAACGAGGCAACAGGATATGTTGGTTAAACAGTACGTCCGAAAGCTTGAGAACTTAGGTTTTACCGTCACCCTTTCTACCCCCACCGCTTCGTAACGTTTGACCTCGTTCACCTAACTATACAAGACGCAGTTTCGTTAAAAAACGATTAGACTGCGCCTTTATTTCGTAATGCCGTTTTTAGCTATTCAGTGCATTCAACTTTAGGGTACTTTGATTACAGGCAACAAATAATCGAGAATAATTTTCTGCCCTTTTTCTAGTGGTGTGCAATATCTATCGTATGTGTAGACATCACACCAATAAAATTTTTCAAAATCGATTTTGTATCCTGTTTTCTCGATCGCTTCGGAACAAATTAAGTATGCACAATTAATAATATCGTTAAGGTTATCGGCTTCAATCCATATTTTAGCAACTGTTCCTGCGGATATATTTTCTGTATACATTTTTTCTGGAACTGGTGCATCAAGTTCTACAAATTTACCTATGATATATTGGAAATTATCGTTTCCAACAAATTTACTCATATGCCCAAGTCCAATATAATCATCAATATCTTTGCAATTCCATCTTTCAATTTCTTGAATTCTGTCAAAAACGCCTTCCTTAAATGCTACACCCCAGCACTCTTCTCCTGCCTTTTGAAACGAAGTCATTTTCATCATACCTACAATTTTACGTGCTCCAAATTCTACATACTCGATTTTTTTAAGCTCAGCCATAATTCGTTTTCCTCCTGCAATTCTAATATTTGTGATACTTGTCATATTCGGGATAATGGCAACGATTACCAAAATATGTTACCACAAGTTGTAATGTTTCATGCAATTTTGTTTCACTATTCTGTCCCTAGTTTAACACAGCTATCAGGCTACAACTTTACTATCATTTAACCCGAAAGGAGCGGCTCTTGGCCACTCCTCTCATGTGCAGCGATTGTTTTGGATTACCCAATCGCGACATAGATGTCAACGACGGCATCAGTCGGGTCGGCACTCCGCTCATCGTACAATTCGAAGTCTCCCGTAAACGTGCGTTCAACGCCTGAAGCGGCCGCCCAACGCCAAATCGCCTGCCAGGTCTCGGGAACAATCTGGGAGATTCGCCCACGCTTGCTTGTAAACACGGCGTACCTGGCGGCTGGAATCGTCGTGACGCTCAATTCAGCGGGAAAATCCGCAGATGGCGCCATTGTACTGCTGCCAATCACCAGCGTATAATCGCCGAACGCTCCGTTTTCATAATCGGTATAACAGCCGTAGAGTACGTCGGAGTCTTTCAGTGTGGCGATCTGGCGCTGGATCGACTCATCCCAAAACCTCTGCCACAGCTTGTATATCTGGGCGTCAGCACTCATTTCGCGGGCGTTGGATGTCCGGGCGGAGATCCCTGCCACACGGAAGGAGGATTTTTCCACAATCTTGTCGGGTTGTATGGCTTCACCCTGCGTTCCAGCCGCCGACCAGCGCTTCAAATGGGGCAAATATCCGGCAAGCATCGTTTTCGCCGCGTGCTCGTCCATGCCTTCTCTCATCATAAAGGGCACACACTGTTCGATCATTTCAGCCAGTGTCAGGTCGGGCTGCCTGAACGCCCCCCGCTCATAGCAGTAGGTGCAGTATTCCGCCACCTTGTTGCCTGCTGAATCCGTCCCCAGCAATTCCTCGTTATGCAGCGGCATCCCGCAGCTTTGACACATTTGTTGCGACATCATATACTACCTCCTTTTTTTCGATACATCCACTATAAACCGAGAAACCTGACAACTATCTGTCAGGTTTCTGTTGGGGCTACTCGTATTTTTGGGCAATTCCTTGCGCGATATCCTTGATGATTATGCGGATATGCAGTGGCTCGACGACTTCGACGTCTTGACCAAAGCTGAGAATAAAGCCGTACAGCCAGTTGTCCTCCGGAAAGACCACCTCAGCAATATAGCTGCCTTCCCCGTCCTCTAGCAGGCTTTCCACGCCAAACCATTCCTCGGCCAGATGCCGCACCTTTTCTTGAAAGCGCAGCACCAGCCGTACTGTGTTCCGCGGGGCATGCCATTCCTGATTCCACGGCGTGTCTTCGATCGCGATATTCTCTCTGGTAAAATGTCGCTCGTGCACCACGATATTCGTCATGCGAAACAGCTTGAACATCCGAAACTCCTGTCGATATTGGCAGTAGGCGTAGACATACCACTTCTGCCGCTTCAGGATGAGCGTGTACGGTTCAATGCACCGCTCCGTTTTTTCGCCTTGTGCGTCACAGTATTGAAAGGAGACGACCAATGCCTGTTCGATCGCCCGCTTCAGCATGGCGAGCTTTTCTTTTAAATGGCCGTGTTCATCCCAGGAGGAAAAATCGACGATAAATTGCTTCGTTTTCATGTGAAACTGTTCTGACTGGTATGCCGGAATGATGCTGTTGATTTTTTCAACCAGCATCTGGTGGTTCTGACTGCTGTCTGACGTCGAGATGCTCTGCAATGCAGTGACAATCGCTGCCAATTCATTGTTGGTCAACAGGTTCCGATCGAGCCGATAGCCCTCGGCCAGGCCGATACCGCCGTTTGCCCCTTGATAGGTGACGATGGGAATGCCCGCTTGATTGATCGTCTCGATATCGCGGTAAATGGTTCGAACCGAAACCTCGAACAGATCTGCCAGTTCTTTAGCCTGTACCAGCTTTCGATTCAGCAGCATGATCACAATGGACAGCAACCGATCAAGTTTCATTTCTCCAGTTCCTTTCCCAAATCCGGCGCTTTTTCTACAATATAGCGAATCGTCTGGTCATTTTCAAATGATTCGCTTTACAAACAGGCGCTTGCACGGTACGCTAGCTTCGTTATACACGAATTGTTCCTGCGTGCTGAAACGCTGACTGCGGGTATGACCGTCTAAGCTGTATGTACACGATGTGCAGCCTGCTTGCCTATGAGAAAGGATCGATATTGAAGAAATGAAACGTGCCATTACGCTGTTACTGCATTTTGCATACCAGGAAGCACTGTCCTGCCTGTTTCCCGTGTTTATCTTCGCCTCGCTTGCGCTATCCCAGCTCGTCAGCATTCCGGGACTTCCGCGCTACGACCTGCTCCTGCTGCTCTGTCTGGCCATGCAGGTGATCATGGTGAAAAGCGGCCTGGAAACGATCGATGAGCTCAAGGTCATCACCTTGTTTCACTTGATCGGTCTCGCCTTGGAGCTGTTTAAAACGCATATGGGTTCGTGGTCATATCCGGAAGCGGGCTACAGCAAAATCGCCGGCGTACCGCTCTACAGCGGTTTCATGTACGCCAGTGTGGCCAGCTACATCTGCCAGGCGTGGCGCAGGCTTGACCTGTCGATAACCGGATGGCCTCCATCGTATGTAAACGTGGGGCTCGCTGCCGGCATATACTTCAACTTTTTCACCCATCACTTCATCTGGGACCTGCGCTGGGTTTTGACGGGGCTGATGTTTCTCGTGTTTTGGCGGACGCAGATTCACTTCCGCGTCAAAGGCGAGCCGTTTCGCATGCCGCTCGCGCTCAGCTTTTTGCTCACCGGCTTTTTCATTTGGGTAGCGGAAAATATCGCCACGCTCTTTGGAGCATGGAAGTACCCCAACCAGCATGACGGCTGGCATCTCGTGAGTATAAGCAAAATCAGCTCGTGGTTTTTGCTCGTCATCGTCAGCATCATTATCGTGGCGCAGTTAAAGCATGTCAAAGCCGGGCGGATGAAAGCTCGCCGAGGACACGACACCGGCATATAATCCGGCCATTCAATGCCCACGGAGTCGTTTTCCAAATAACGCTTAAAAAAACAGAAGCCAAAACCTTGCCGTGTGCAATGGGTTTGGCTTCTTCTGCAGTACTAATCGGCGGGCAGCGTCCCGTATTTCCCCGAGAAAAATGTTAACGGCTCCCCCTCGCGAACGACGAGGTCGACGACTTCACCGAGGAAGAGCGTGTGATCTCCAGCCTGGTGCTCACGATAGACATTGCACACAATGTTGGCCAATGAATCTTGAATGACGGGCAAATCGTGCAGCCAGGCGAAGTCAATCTCCCGCTTTTCCTTGATTTGTCCGGCAAAATACATCGACAGCTCTTTTTGCTCCGCCTTTAAAATATTTACGGCAAATTTCCCTGCTGTCCTGACCCGATTGAGCATTTGCGCCTTTTCCCCAATAGACACCAGGACAAGTCGCGGGTTGAGGGAGACTGACATAAAAGCATTTGCTGTCATCCCATAGGCTTCCTCTTGTACCGAGGTGGTAATCACCGTCACACCTGTAGCGAATTTCCCCATTGCATTGCGAAAGGCACGATCGTCCACTCTGCTTCCCCCTTCTGTGCATGATTGCAGATTTGATTTCAATTGCTGGTTTTGACTGAATTATTGTATGGTATTGCGGGCACCCGCTAGAACTCACATGTAAATCATATATAAAATTATATATGATTTCAACATATATTTCTGAATGATCTTTTATTTGCTTTTGTGTAGAAACGGATTCTCGTTGTCGAGGACGAGCTGGCGATTGCCCGCTTGCTGCAGGTGTATCTTGCAGCAAGCGGGATATGACGGCTTATCATCGTAGGAATGCGGCAAGCTGACCGCACGTCGTACATCCCTCGCTAGGCATACCATTAGAAAAAGGGCTTCCTGCGCGGAAGGCCCTTTTGTCATTCACGATTGCCGTTTATACGTTTTGCGAACGCAGCCCCAGCGAGCTTTCGTGGAACGTAACGTTCGGGTATTTGTCCTGTGCGACGCGGAGCTGGTATTCGCTCTCGAACAGCATGACGAGCCGCCCGTAGCGGTCACGAACGGTTTGGCTGCGCGTCTGCAAGACGTCCAATGCCGCTTTGTCCCCATCGATCCAGCGGGCGATCTGGTACGGCATGCGCTGGAGCATAATATCCACCCCGTATTCGGCCTTGAGGCGATATTCCAGCACCTCGAATTGCAGCACGCCGACGACGCCCAGGATCAACTCCTCCATCGGGTACGTGCGGAAGAGCTGGACCGTTCCTTCCTCCGTAAGCTGCATGATGCCTTTTTGGAATTGCTTGTGCTTCATCGCGTCCTTGACCGTCACTTTGGAGAAAAATTCCGGCGAAAAGTGCGGCATTTCTTCGTACTCGAACGTATCGCCGACACAGAGCGTATCGCCGATCTGGAAAATGCCGGGATCGAACAGCCCGATGACGTCACCGGCGAATGACTCCTCGACGATCTCCCTGTCCTGGGCCATGAACTGCAGCGGCTGCGCCAGCTTGATGTCTTTGCCCAAGCGCACGTGCTTAACCGACATGCCCCGCTCGAATCGTCCCGAGCAAATCCGCAAAAACGCCACGCGGTCGCGGTGTGCCGGATTCATGTTGGCCTGAATTTTAAAGATAAAGCCGGAGAAGTCATTTTCGTACGGATCGATGAATCCTTTGGTGCTCTTTTTCGCGCTCGGTGCCGGTGCCATCGTCAGGAAGTTGTCGAGGAACGTCTGAACGCCGAAATTGTTGATCGCGCTGCCGAAAAAGACCGGGGTCAGCTCCCCTTTGTTGATCAGCGCTTCGTTGAATTCATCGCCAGCGACATCCAGCAGGGAAATCTCGTCCTGAAGCTGCTGCCACAGCTCGGCTCCGGCCTGCTCGCCGATGCGCGGGTCATCCGGTCCGCTGACCTCGGTAAAGGAAATATCGAAGTGCTCGGTGCCGTCGTTGTACAGCTCGACGCGCGATTTGTGGCGGTCGTACACGCCGCAGAAGTGGCTGCCCATCCCGATCGGCCAGTTCATCGGATACGAGCGGATACCCAGCACCTGCTCGATTTCTTCCAACAGGTCAAACGGGTCTTTCCCGTGGCGATCCAGCTTGTTGATAAATGTAAAGATCGGAATGCCGCGCATGCGACAGACTTTAAACAGTTTTTTCGTCTGCGCCTCTACCCCTTTGGCCACGTCGATGATCATCACCGCCGCATCGGCAGCCGTCAAGGTCCGGTACGTGTCTTCACTGAAGTCCTGGTGGCCAGGCGTATCGAGAATATTGATGTGGTGATCCTTGTAGACGAAATCCATCGCACTGGAGGTAACAGAAATTCCCCGTTTTTTCTCGATCTCCATCCAGTCGGAGGTGGCGTGTTTGGAGTTTTTCCGGCCTTTGACCATGCCCGCTTCCCGAATCGCACCGCCAAAGTAGAGCAGCTTTTCCGTCATCGTCGTCTTCCCGGCGTCCGGGTGGGAAATAATCGCAAAGGTGCGTCGCTTGGCAATTTCACGCGCCCATTGGGGGTTTTTCTGGCTCATCTTCATTTCTCCTAAGGTAAGTGATTGTCGCTGTTCATCAGTATGATTATACAGACAAACGGGAACCGGCGAAAGTAGCAAGCGAGAGAATGAGAGTCTGGCATTTTTTTCACAAAACGCTATAATATTATGTAGTAAAAATTTTTTTAACAAATTTTCTAACAAAAAGGAGGTCCTTATGTCGACTGCTTCACAGGATAAACGCGTCGCGGCTTTTCGCGAGTACGTGAAAAAAATGGTCAGCTATGGTCAGGCATTGGCAATCTTGAATTGGGATTTGCGCACAAAAGCGCCGCGCAAAGGTGTAGAAGCCCGCTCCGAGCTGCTCGGCGTCCTCTCAGGTGAACATTTTAAGCTCTCCACTTCCGATCAGATGGCCGAATACCTGCAAGCGCTGCAAGAACCGGACACCTTCGCCGCACTCGACCCGATTACGCAAAAGACCGTACTCGAATGCAAAAAGGAATACGAGCGCAGCAAAAAAATCCCGCCAGATCGTTTCCAGGCATTCGTCGTGCTCGCCGCGCAGGCCGGTTCTGTCTGGGAAGAAGCCAAGGCGCATAACGACTTCGCTTCCTACCGTCCGTATCTGGAAAAGATCGTCCAGTTCCAGCTCGAATTCATTGAATACTGGGGCTATAAGGATAACAAGTACGACACGCTGCTCGACATGTACGAGCCTGGCATGACAGTCGCTCAGCTGGATCCGATGTTTGCGACGATTCGCGACAAATCGGTCAACCTGCTGGACAGAATCATGGCTTCCCCGCACAAGCGCGACACCAGCTTCCTGACCCAGAACTATGACGTCGCCGCACAGGAAGCATTCAGCCGCTACGTCATCGAGCGCGTCGGCTACGACTTCAAAGCGGGCCGCATGGACGTCAGCGTCCATCCGTTCTGCACGACATTCGCGCCGACAGATGTGCGGATCACCACCCGGTTTAACCCGAACGACTTCCAGACCGCCCTGTTTGGCTGCATCCATGAGACCGGACACGCCATTTATGAGCAGAACATCTCCATGGACCTGTTCGGCACCCCGCTCTGTGACGGAACCTCGATGGGCATTCACGAATCCCAGTCCCGCTTCTGGGAAAACATGGTTGGCCGCAGCTTGCCGTTCTGGAACCACTTCTACACCGATGTCGTCAAAGCGTTCCCGACACAGCTGGAAGGCATCAGCATCGACCAGTTCTACTACGGCATCAACGAGGTAACCCCGTCGTTGATCCGCATCGAAGCGGATGAGCTCACGTACAACCTACATATCATGATCCGCTATGAAATTGAAAAAGCGCTGATCGATCAAAAAATCGAGGTCGGCGATCTGCCGCGAATCTGGAACGAGAAGATGAAGGAATACCTCGGCATTGTTCCGGATACTGATGCAAACGGCGTACTTCAGGATGTCCACTGGTCAGACGGCAGCTTTGGCTACTTCCCGACATACTCCCTCGGAAATGTATATGCGGCGCAAATCGCCAACGTGTTGAAAAAAGAGCTGAGCGATTACGAGGCACTCATCTCCGCCGGGGAATTCACGCCGATCCGCGAATGGCTGAAAGCGCGTATCTACCAGTACGGCAAAATGAAGTCGCCAAACGAACTGCTGCACGACATCACGGGCGAACTGGGCAATGCCAGCTATCTCGTCGACTACCTGGAGAAAAAATTCAGCGCAATCTATCATTTGTAAGCAATCGGCCCCTGGACGAATGTTCGTTCAGGGGCTGCTGCTTGCCTGCAGGTGATCCTGTCACCTGCAAAGCGTTGCACCCATCCGGTCTTCCTTACATGAATCCCTGCTCCGCTCCCTCATCCACTGCGCTTGCTTTTCCGTGGACAAATGCTGAAACAGCACTCTGAATTCCTTAACCGTTAAAAATCGATAGACGTTTTGTTGCTTCACTTTGTCCAAGCCGCTAAAAAATTCGGCTTGGTCTGTCGGTTGCAGCTCAAGAAAATCGCTCCGGAACAAATCGCGCTGGTCGTTTTTCAGCGCCTGGATCAGATAGTAGGTATATTCTTCGCGATATTGATATTCACGCAGTTTCAGCATGGGGACACTCCTCCTTTTCCGTGTATGGTTACAGATGCTCGACTTCAACCGAGAGCACGTGCTCGATTTTTTTGATGAAATAATAAATTTCCGTCGTATACTGATGTTCCGGCGCAGACATGATCAGCTCAATCTGCTGATTGCCAGATTCCAAATCCTTGATCCGGATGTGGCGAATTTTATGCTGGCCTGCTTTGACTTCCTGAACGGTTTTATCCTTGCGCTCAATCGTCTTGATCAGCTCGGTCATGCGGTAGTTGGACTCGACGACAATTTTCAGAGCAACGTCTCTGCGTCTGAGCGAGCTCGGTCCGATGAGCTTGATGAGCTGCGAGACGACATTGACAGCAATCATCAGGAAGACGACCGCACAGAGCGCTTCGATGTAAAAGCCTGCCCCGATCGCGATCCCGAGCCCCGAAGCTGCCCAGACCAGCGCCGCAGAGGTTAGCCCGGAGATCACGTCATTGCTCCGGCGCAGGATGACCCCTGCTCCCAAAAAGCCTACCCCGCTGACGATCTGCGCTGCCAGTCGCATCGGATCCATATTCGGGTGAGTCGGTCCGGCGAATTTGGCGAACGCTTCAATCGACACGATCGTCACCAGGCAGCTGGCGACACAGATGACCATGCTCGTTTCCAGCCCTAATTTTTTTTGCTTGATTTGCCGATCAATCCCAATCAGTAATCCGAACAACAGAGCCAGGCTCAGTTTCACAATGATTACCCAGATCATCTGTGTCACCTCCTGTTACAACCACTCGTTAAATTTGCGAATATACCATTTCTTGACAACCTGCGTCAGCAATACATACCCGAGCAGGATAGCGGCGAGCCAAGGGAAGTATGCCAGCGGCAACGGCTGCAAGCCAATGCCGGCGCCAAAGGCAGAGAACGGAATGTAAATTCCTGCGATCATGATGGCGCTTGTCAACAGCAACACCGGCAAGCTTGCTCTGCTTTGGATAAATGGAATTTTTTCCGTGCGAATCATATGCACAATCAACGTTTGCGACAGCAAACCTTCGATAAACCAGCCCGACTGGAACAGCGATTGCTCGGCACCGGTATTGGCGGCAAAGACGAAGTACATCAGCAAATACGTCGCGTAATCGAATATCGAGCTGATCGGCCCGATATAGATCATAAACCGTCCAATTGACTTCGCATCCCATTTTTTGGGCTGCCGCAAAAATTCCCGGTCCATGTTGTCCCATGGAATGGACAGCTGGGAAATATCGTAGAACAGGTTTTGGATCAAGAGATGAATCGGCAGCATGGGCAGGAAAGGCAGGAATGCGCTGGCTCCCAACACGCTGAACATATTGCCGAAGTTGGAGCTGGCCGTCATTTTGATGTACTTGATGATGTTTCCGAATGTTTTGCGCCCTTCAATGACACCTTGTTCCAGCACCATCAAGCTTTTTTCCAGCAAAATAATGTCTGCTGATTCCTTCGCGATATCGACCGCTGTATCTACGGAAACTCCTACATCTGCATCACGGAGCGAGGCTGCGTCATTGATGCCATCACCCATGAACCCAACTGTATGCCCCTTGCTTTGCAATGCGCGAACAATTCGTGATTTTTGCAGTGGATTCAATTTTGCGAAGACAGTCGTTTTTTCAGCCAAATTAGCCAGTGCCTCATCTGACAGCCCTTCAATTTCACTGCCAAGCACAATGTGATCTGCTTGCAGCCCGACATCCTTGCAAACTTTGCGGGTTACAGCTGCGTTGTCGCCGGTCAGCACTTTTACGTCGACGCCGTTTTCCTTCAACGCTTTGATCGCAGCGACGGCACTTTCCTTCGGTGGATCGAGGAAACCGATGTAGCCGACGAGGATCATGTCGCTTTCGTCCTTGATGCTGTACGCTCCGTCTCTTGGCTCTGCATGGTTTTTGATCGCCACGGCGACGACACGCAATCCGTCCGTGTTGAGCTCGTGTACGATGCGCTGCACGTTTTCAGCCATTTGCGAAGTAAGTGGAACGATCGCTCCGTTGTCGGCAACGTGCGTCGTGATGCTCAAAATTTCTTCCATCGCCCCTTTGCAGATGAGGATGTGTCCGTTTCCGCTCTTCTCCAGGACGACTGACATCCGCCGGCGATTAAAATCAAAGGGAATTTCATCGATTTTTTTGTAGTTTTTTTCGGCTCCCAGCACATCGGTCAGTTCGGCATGTTCGAGCACCGCGACGTCCAGGAGGTTTTTTAATCCGGTTTGATGGTAGCTGTTCAGATAGGCGTATTCCAGCACACCTTTGTCTTCATTCCCATAGATGTCGAGGTGCTTCTCCAGAATGATTTTGTCTTGTGTCAGCGTACCGGTTTTGTCCGTGCACAGGATATCCATCGCGCCAAAGTTCTGGATCGCATTGAGCTTTTTGACCACCACTTTGTTGCGCGACATGGTGACGGCACCTTTGGCCAGATTCGCGGTGACGATGACCGGCAGCATTTCCGGCGTCAAACCGACTGCTACGGATAGGCCAAAGAAGAATGCCTCGACCCAATCGCCTTTCGTAAATCCGTTGACGAAGAAAATGATCGGAACCATGATCAGCATGAAGCGGATCAGGACGAAGGTAACGCTGTTTACTCCTTTGTCAAAGCTGGTCAGCGGCCGCTTGCCGGTCAGCGTCTTGGCCATCGAACCGAAGTACGTGGATGGTCCGGTTGAGATTACGACAGCCGTCGCCGATCCGCTGATCACGTTCGTTCCCATGTAGCACATGTTCGCCAATTCAAGCGCATTCGTCGGTTTACCTTCGACGGTATCCTGCTTTTCGACGGGCAACGCCTCGCCGGTCAACGCCGATTCGCTGACGAACAGATCCTTGGATGCGATGATTCGCACATCTGCCGGTACGAGGTCACCAGCTGACAGGTGAATCACATCGCCTGGCACCAGCTGCTCGATATCGACTTCCTTTTTTTCTGATTGCCGCATGACCGTTGCGGTCGTTTTCACCATCGCCTTCAGCTTTTCTGCTGTTTTGATCGAGCGAAACTCCTGCGTAAACGTGATCAGCACACTGATTGTCACCATCGTGGTGATGATAATGGCAGCTTCAAGATCATCCGTAAAATAGGAGAAAATGTCCAATCCCAGCAAAATGAGAATAAATGGATTCTTGAAGCACAAGAGCAATTGGATATACCATGCTGGCGGTTTTTCCTGGGCAATCTGATTCTTTCCGTACACGTCCAGTCTGCTTTCGGCTTCCTCATGGGTCAGTCCTTCAGGAGTGGATGCTACATCCATGAATACGTAGTCGAGGTGAGCTGTCGCTGCATCGATCAGACGTGTCGTGTTTTCTCTGTTCAGCATTTCCTTGGTTTGTTTCATCAACTTTTTCATCGTGATACC
Source organism: uncultured Brevibacillus sp. (assembly GCA_946402065.1). GTDB lineage: Bacteria > Bacillota > Bacilli > Brevibacillales > Brevibacillaceae > Brevibacillus_D. The sequence continues at coordinate 26,873 of CAMIVR010000066.1, forward strand.
TCCAGTGTGAGAAAAATAGAAAAGCTCCCCCTGTAACCGGGAGAGCTCGCAGCTTCAAGAACCTATTTTTCTCCAACACTCGCATGCTAAATACGCACACTTAAATACACCCACTTGCCTGGAATCGGCGGGCGGAAACAAGAGTACAGATAACATATGAGAGCATAGAGAAGATGGTTCTCCCTCATTACAGTGATGTGTTCGTTCTTACTCTGTCGACTACTGCTACTCGGACTGCCTTCCATGTGGATGTCCCCCCTTTGCCATATAAAAAACCCTCCAGATCACTAGAGGGTTTGAAGAATGCGCGCACAAAAAAACATGCCGCTCCCCCTAGTCGAGTTTTGGCACTATACAACGTAAAGAGATGGTCTCTCTTAGCCACCTTAAGTAAAGCCTTAATCCGGCAATCCCTGTTCTACCCATGGGCATCTTTCGATATTTCTGGGCAGTGGCCTGTGTTTGTATAGGAGCCTCACCTAACGAGGACTTATTTACGTACATTGTGAATCTTACTCGCTTCGTATGACCTTGTCAATAGGCATTTCCCTATTTTCTTCAACTCGTCCGGAAAATTCGCCATCGCACAATGAAAAACCGTGTGGGGCAAGTGATAAGCCTTGTTCGCCCGCTTCCCCCGCGCTGACATGTTTTTGCATATTCCCGCCCATACTGTAGGTGAGTCGCCGCTTCGAGAGCGGATGTTCATCAGAAGCCGAACGCAGGAATACACATGTATGGAGGTGAAGACAAGGGTGGTGACGTGGATGCCGGCCGAAATGATCATACGCTTGTGCCTGTCGCTGTTGTTCGGGCTATTTATCGGCATTGACCGACAGTTAAAGCATAAACCGCTCGGCTTGAAGACGAGCATGGTTATTTGTGTCGCCAGTTGTTTGGTGACGATTGTGTCTATCGAATCCTTCAGCAAATTCGCCGGGCCCTCTCATCCGAATATGGACCCGATGCGGCTCGCCGCCCAAATCGTCAGCGGTGTCGGTTTCATTGGCGCTGGCGTCATCCTGCGCCGCAGCAATGACGTGATCTCCGGTCTAACCTCGGCAGCGCTGATTTGGGCGGCATCCGGACTCGGGATCACGATCGGCGCAGGCTTCTATCTCGAAGCAGCGTGTGCCGTCGTGCTGTTGATGATCGCCGTCAACGTCATCCCGTATTTGATCAAATCGATCGGCCCGACAAAGCTGAACCGCCGGGATATCGCGGTCAAAATTATCGTGGAGCCGAACTATAAAATGACCGAACTGATCAAGATGATCGAGCAGAAAGACGAGCACCTGAACATTCACAAGGGGACAAACAAGGCCCGGCGAATGAAAATAAAAGATTTGAGCAATGGGCTGCAGCAGATCGAGCTGATCATCTCTGCGCCGGAGTCGGAATACACGACTGAAATCTATTACTATATCAAAAAAATCGAACACGTGCAGAGCCTTGAAGTGGAGTATTTATGAGCGACGGAATGGCGGCGAGCTGCTGCTATTTCATCCCCTGGGCCAACCTTTTCACCCGCGTCTCCAGCTCTTTCAGGCTGAATGGTTTGGTCAAATAATCGTCCGCACCGAGCTCAAGCGCCTTGAGAATATCCTGCTCCTCTTTTCTTCCCGTCAGCATGACGATTCTGTACCGCTCCGACTCGGGCAGCTGTCTGAGTCGCTGCAGGACTTCGAGCCCGTCCATCTCCGGCATGATCCCGTCGAGAATGATCAGGTACGGCTCGCTGCCCTGATGCCACGGGTCGTTCAAAAACGAGACACCGTCGCGAAATGTCCGCAGGTCCACTTGCATAGCCGGCTCCAAGAATCCTTTGACATACTCAGCCAATAGCGACCGGATCATCGCATCATCGTCGACGATCGCTACCCGAACCTTCTTCGTCACTGCCGGTGCCGCGGCATGCACTGCGA